>JARCMD010000283.1 GCA_030248885.1 Leptolyngbyaceae cyanobacterium MP9P1.79
GGACTAGGAGATGGGCTAGGACTAGGAGATGGGCTAGGACTAGGAGATGGGCTAGGACTAGGAGATGGACTTGGGCTAGGAGATGGACTTGGGCTAGGAGATGGGCTTGGACTAGGAGATGGGCTTGGGCTAGGAGATGGGCTTGGGCTAGGCGTGGGAACTTGGGATATAGGAATCGGGCGCAATCCAACTAAACCAGGAAAAATGCTGCTGCCGGGTCCCGTCTCTTCATAAGCAATGACAACCACGCCTTTTGGATTAGTCCCAACATATACATTTCCTTGACCTTGACCGGACACAAGGGTGAACTCAATCACCTGATCCAACAGGACGATGTAACTGAAATCTTCATCAAGCGATTCGATGGTGAAGACCCTAATCCATGAGTTAATTAACTCGATGGTATTGGTTTGAACACCCACGACTGTAATCGTTCGAGCAGGAGCATTAGGAATTGTACCGACTGCGATCGGGCTTCCTCCACCCGATGGATTTGGACTTCCACCTGGCGTATTCGGCGTATTGGCAGGCGGAATATTTGGGATATTTTGCGGCGGTCTTGTTGCGCCGCCATAGTTCAGAGCGCCACACCCACAATCTCTCAGACCCAGAGTGAATCCTCCAGTCGGTTGCAATGTCCCCAAGCGGAGGAATGCAGACCCACTGCTTGAACCCGCAACCGTTCCGGTGGTTTGGTTGAAGACAAAGTTTGTATCCGTGCGAGGACCGACATACCCATAGGTTGTGCCATTTACGAAGGCAGACACTCCAATACCTTGACCAGTCACATCAAAATTGGTAATGGTTCCATCTCTGGTAGATACGGTGCCAAGCTTAAAAAAGCTATCTACTCCATCAACGCCAAATCGAACTCCATCGGCAGAACCAACAATGGGAGGCGCATTACCAACCTGAACACCAAAAGCAACGGGCAAAATAGAACTGGTAGGATCGCCATCCACTCGAAAAAAGAGCGATTCATCTAATGGATCAACATCAAAGTTATTTTGAAAGTTAGCGCTAACAATTTCCTCGAACCCATTTGCTGGGGTTGGCGGTCTCGTATTGTTGGTGAGCGCTCCACGTCCACTGAAAAAGAACGAGGTGGGGCTACCTAAGAAGATCTGCGGCACCGTTACTCCAAATAAGGGACGGAATTGCAATGACGACGGCAGATCAATTCCCCCTCCAGTCACATCACCCGCAAATGTGCCAACCGATAAAGACCCAGAAATTGGATCGTTGTAAAACGTTGCACTGGATGAAGTGAGCTTGAGATTACTCACTGGAAAATACAGTTGGGAGGCATCAACTCCCGATCTTGGAGTGATCAAAATCCCCCCTAAACTAGCAGCAGAAGGATTGAAGCTAGTAAGGGAGAAATTGAGAGTGGTGGGCACCCCAGCAAACCCTACGGGGAAGCCGCCGCTGGTAAAAGCGACTCCAGCTAGAACCCCCTGCAAAACTCCGGTATCGCCGGGGGTGGGGCGGTTGCCTTGAGCGTTATAACTGCCTGATAAGGGCAAGAATACTGAGGTGTTAGTTGTGCCGTTACTGGTTGTCAGATTGAGGGAACGGATAGTGGCATCAAATAAGGTAGTTTTTCCGGTGACAGGGTTAAAGAATGCCGCATCACCATTGAAGTTGCCACCTTGGACGGTGATCTGGGATTGGGCGCTGGGCGTAAGTGCCAAAAGCAGGCTGCTAGTGATACTGACGATTGCTGCATAGCTCGATAGTTTGTTCACCATGAAAGAAGGCTCCTAACCATGTGAATGAGTGGATAGTGGAACATTGACTTTGTTTGGATGTATAGATGCAGGGGGCGATCGCACACTTATCAGCCAATCATCCAAAAGTTATGCAACTAAAACGTAAAGGTGGTGCGAATGGCTCCAATCGTGATGGTGTCGTTGGCAGCGTTATTACCTGGATTAAACACAAAAATCACACCCGGAGTAATGGAAATATTGTCAGTGACACGGACTCGGTAAAAAAGTTCAACATGGGTCGTGGAACTTGGTTGACCACCCTTGTTTGCAAAGAAATCTCCCTGGTTGAAGAAACTAGGGAAATTGCGCCCTGAGAATGGATCGTTCGGAGTGCCGACTGGTAAAGTGCTGCTGGTAATCCGAGGCGGTTGCCCCACATAAATACCCGCTAAATTGCCACGCCCCAACAGATCAGGAAAATTTAGGAATGCCATCCAGTTCAGAGTTTCCACATTGCCAGATCGCCCATTCAACGTGGAGGTGGTGTAGCCGACCCATCCCCCCAAGGTCACGTTGCGTGTAGCTCGCCATTCCAGCGTGCCGCCAAAGGCATTGGTGGTGATAGGCGCTCTAAAGTTAGGTCCTAGCAGAGCTAACTGATCATCGCCCACCCCGGTACTCAACCTGCCAACAGGGGAATAGGCATTGAGATATTGCAGGGAAATGTCCAAAGAACGCACGGGTGAAACCACCAACTGAGCGCCAACGGTGGTTTCGCCATTTTGTCCACCGAATAGACCGTTCTCTGGGTTGTTGGCATCCCCAGCGGTATACACTGCCTGCAAACTCGCGATCGGGGCAAATTGCCAATCCAGCCCCAAACCAGTCCGTCCACCACCAATATTGATAATGGGGTTGCGCTGAGCCAACAATGAAAGCGGTCCAAATCCGGCTCCTTGAACTCGGTTCACGCCGCGAAAAACGTTCACCGGATTAACTCCAACAGCCCCAACAATGACTGCCAGTTTGCTGCCAATTAGTTGACGGTAAGTGACATCGCTAAGTTGAAGGGTGTTGCCCGTATCGCCCTGATAACCCAAGCGCGCAAAGTTCTCCAAACTGGGAATACTGCCACCGCCATTGCCTGCTTGTAGCCCTATCAACAGTAAGCTTTTGGGGCTGAATTGAGTTAGCAAACTCAGTTGGGTATTGGCTGTTAAGTTTATTTCAGTGTTTGGGTCATCAAAACGATTGCCGAAGGTTTGGAATGAATTTTTAGAGCGTCCTTGAATGCCAGCCACCACCTGACCGAATAGCTTAGTTGTCGTCGAGAACTGTTGCTTCTCTAAGGTTGCTGTCCGAACTTCTAAACTCTCCACCTGTCCCCGTAGGGCTGCCAGTTCTGCCGCAAACTCTTCTTGTAATTTTTTGACAACTTCGAGATCTTCTTTCTTAACAAAATCTGCCGTAGCCGCCGCAATTAGCTCTTGGATCTTGTCTAAACAGGCATTTAAGCCAGCGGCAAACTCGTAGCGGCTGAGGGCACGATTGCCCCGGAACGTTTTGTCAGGATACCCTACTATGCAACCATAGCGCTCAACCAAGGATTGTAACGCCTGAAATGCCCAATCGGTAGGCTTCACATCGGTCAACTGGGAGACGGAGGTGACCTGCTCTAAATCTGAGTTTTCTTCTAATAACGGATCGTCTGAAGGCAGCGATAAATCGGATGCCCGAAAGCTATCGATCGCCGGCTTTGGGGCTGCCTTAGTGGTTTCGGGCAGAAAAAGGCTGACTAATAGGCTGAGCGATGTTGCTCCTAGGGCGATCGCGGATTTTAATGTTCTATGTATCATTTGATAGTGCCCCACTCCAAATTCACTAATTGATTTACATAACAGCGATTCATATCTCTTGAAAGAGAATAATATGTCGCCTTCAGCAGACGGCTCACGTTAAAACGCTTGTAATAGCTATCGCCATTTAGTTCATAAATTATGCAAACACAATTATTTAACAATCACTCTATAAAATAATTCTGTATTTTCTATATTGATAAAATATTTTTTATCCGACGCTGTTATGCGTCTTGTTTCGGTTCTAGCGGGCGCGATCGCTGATAATAGCTACTCTCCTATATAGCCAAAAATTCCCCAGTGAGCGTGTTTAGACTTAATTTTGCGATTGTGTTTAGGCGGTTTGATACAAGAATCTAAATGCACTCTAAACGCAACTTATACTATTTGGTCAAGTTGTGTTTCCGTTTCAGGCAAATGGTAGTCTCCTCAAAAATGCTCAGGGTGTGGCAGTGGTTTCTGCGTTGATTGGGCAACCCTTTTCATCCGATCGCTACTTCAATAGTCGCCCCAGCACCACCAGCTACAGCACGGCTGACCCCAAAGATGATCAAGCTGGAGTGCTGAAAACAGGCGTATCTGATGCGAGTAATTTAGCTCCCAGCAATCCTGCCCTGATGAATCGAATTAAGGGTAAATCTGATCCTGACCCAGAAAAAGCGATCGCGGGCGATCTGCCCAAACTGCAAACAGCAGGAATAAAACCCACCGCAGATTTAGTTTATACCTCCGGCTCTAGCCTTAATCCTCACATCACC
>JARCMD010000284.1 GCA_030248885.1 Leptolyngbyaceae cyanobacterium MP9P1.79
CCTTTCAGTCATACATGAAAAGGGGGCAAGTGCAAGATCTAAAGCATTTGTCAGACACTCTCTAAGCTTTTTAATAGATGTTGGTAATGACAAGCCCAAAAGGGGAGAGGGACTTCAATCTGGCTCCCCTTCTCCCAGAACGGGAGAAGGGGTTGGGGGATGAGGACTAGCGATCGCAAAAATGTCCAAACCATTGATTTAAGGATCGTGGATTTAATAACATGCAATAGTTCAAATGCAGGGGCGAAGTATAGCCTTTGAGAAGTAAGCTAGGGCAGATCATCTCTTGAATTGACGAGAAGATCATTGCGAAATGCTAAGTGCAAAGCACACACTACGCGAATGCCTGTGCAGCGGTAGCATTTTCTTCAGGAATTTCTGAAGGACAATTAACGACTGATCATGACAACCGATCGCCCCCTCCCTACCCATGTCTAATTACTCTGCCACCGTAGCCAGCCTGATTCAACAAAACGAAGCGCGAGAAAAAGCGCTGCCCTTGAAGAACCCTGCCTGCCAATCGCGCTTTTTCCTACAGCCCCAACCGACACAGAGAGTTTGCGTGTTTTTCCATGGCTTCACCTCCACACCGCATCAGTTTGTGCCGATCGGGGAGGCGCTCTTCAAAGCCGGGTATAACGTGTTGGTGCCGCTGTTGCCAGGGCATGGGCAAGCCGGAGACTGGCAGTCCAAATCCCCACCGCCCCTGCCCGAACACCCCCAGATTTATCAACAGTTTGCCCTGAAATGGCTACGGCAGGCTCAATTACTAGGGAGCCAAGTTACCGTAGGCGGCTTGTCTGGTGGGGGCACGATCGCCGGTTGGCTCGCCTTGGAGCAACCCCAACAGGTGCATCGATCGCTCCTCTTTGCGCCCTATCTCAGCAGCAGCAGCAAGGTGTTGGATTTATTCGTGCGATTGATGGATGGTTATTGCGCTTGGAACCTAAAACCAGGGGACGAACCCCTCGGCTACAGAGGCTTTGCAGTGGCGGCGTTGCGCGTATTCCTCAGTTTAGGCAAAGATATTCTAGACCGGACTGCCGCTGGCGCTGCGACGGCTCCCTTGTTCGTAATCTCCAGTGAAAGCGATCGGGCGGTGGGCAATGAAGATCACGCAGCTCTATTTAAGTCTGCCGTAGCGAAACAACCCCGTTGCTGGTATAACCGCTTCAGTCGCGTCCTGGATATTCCCCACACCATGATGACCCAAGCGGAGGGCAATCAATACGCTAGTTTACTCATCACGATGACCAAGGCATTTGTTGAAAGCAACTTAACTTGGGCTGAGGTGGAAGAAATTGGCTATCGCATGACCCAGGGTAAAACGTTTAGCCAGGTGGTGGATGGGCTAAACCTGAAATCACGGGTTTCCCCAGACATGCCAGCCATGATGACCCTGGTAGATAAACGGGCGATCGTTCTGTCCCGCAATCCTAGCCTTCGCCCCAGATAGTAGTGGACTGGGGCGTGAGTTTACCTACTTTGAACGAGAGGCTCAAACTCCTTGCCTGCTTAATCACCCTTGTCTTTAACGACCAAACACCGTAACGGATGGCTGCACATATCCCCCTGGATATGTTCCCAAGGGATACGTTCCTGAATTAACTGGCGCAGCAAATCCATTAAATCCATTAAATCCATTCATCGGGCCATTGGTCGGGTAAGCCGTTGGGTAGATAGGCTGCACAATCTGGGGGTTGATGAGCGTGGAGTTGTAAATGGGCGAATTAATAATCGTGGGATTGACTAAGGTGGAATTGCGAATGCCATTCGGTGCATAAATCGGGGCGGTCGCATTGGGAAGGGGACTGTAAAAACCAGAGGGAGAGGCGATCGACGACGTGCCAGGACAACTGCCAACACAGACATAACTGCCGGGATAAACTGGCGTGGATTGCAGTGGTACAAATCCCCCTGGAGTCAGCAGCAGCGGGGCAGCGGGGGCGTTGTAATAGGGGGCGCTGTAGTAGGGTGAGATCACAGAGTAACGAATCACAACATTCTGCGCTTGGACTGGCACGATATTGCCCAAAACAGAAATTCCCCCTAGCACTGAAGCGATCGGGCTGACCCAACTCCAGAAACTCAACTGACACAGTGGCTTTAACATGGGCGTGGCTCCGCGATCGAACTTTTATCCAGGACTATCCCTATCCTAGCTTTAGACTCAACGTTGATCCTTGCAAACGCAGATGGAAGCAGATGAACGCGGATGGACGCGGATAGATTTATACCTCAGCCAATTAGGAAACACTGTATATTTCTATGTATTTAGGGATAAACCGATTTAGGGATAAACCGATGCCTCAGATTGAATTGAAAGAAGCTATTGCGACGTTGCGCCAAGAACTTGTTGAGTCGATCGTGGCTTCTCGTGGGGAAGCTCTGCGTTTTGAAGTTGGTGAGATCAGTCTGGAGTTTCAGGTTGAGATCGAGAGAAGTGCTGAGGGCAAAGGCGGGATTAAATTTTGGGTGGCTGAGATGGGTGCTGGCGCAACTCTGAAGGATAAGCACCTCCACAAAGTGACCATTCCCCTGAAACCTGTGAGACAGGATGGCAAACCTATTCTGACGGGTAGCACTGACGCGGTTCCAGAGTAGGTTTGACGCGATCGTTTTTTATGGGAATGTCCTATGGCTAGCCGCATGTTTGAGCCAGCGAGAGCGTTGGAGGTGATTGCTCCCAAGTATGGTTCTGCCTATCGCATCGGGGGCAGGCTGGTGTTGACCTGTGCCCATTTGGTGGCTGAGGTTGGGTCTGGGTATCAGGTACGATCGAAACCCAATTTTACTGACCTTGAAGCCAAAGTGGTCTGGAAGGCAAAGCAAGCCGATGTCGCGCTACTGGAACTGCCTGCAACCATTGAGCCTTGCGAAGCGGTGGTGTTTGGTGAGCTTCCCCTTGGCAAAACTGGCGAGAAACTGGAGTTTCAGCTTTATGGCTGGCCGCAATGGGGGCGCACCAACCGGGAAGGAGATAGAACGGCCGCTGGCGGACGACAGATTGAGGGGATCATCTACCTGGCAGATACCTCACCGGATGGGTTGCTGGTCTTAGAACCTCAGCGATTGCCCGCTGGCAGATCTCTAGATGGCTCTGAATGGGAGGGCACCTCTGGGGCGGCTGTTCTTTGCCATGGGTTGGTTGTGGCGGTGCAGCGCCAGCACCAGAATCCCGATCGCCCGGCTTCCCTGGAAGCTGAACTGCTGTCCCAGATCTACGGAGATGAGCAGTGGGGTATCCTC
>JARCMD010000285.1 GCA_030248885.1 Leptolyngbyaceae cyanobacterium MP9P1.79
GGGTGGAGGGGATTAAGTTCAACTAAAGCAGCCTAAACTCTTGCAGAATCAGCCGATCGCCATCCGCCACCTGCGTACCCCAGCAGATGATCCCTGGAAATATATAAAGTCCTTGCCGTCCCAACTCCATCACGCAAGCCAGATCGGTTCCACTCGCTGCTGTCAGCAACACTGCCCCGTGGTCTTATTTATCTAAGGGTTTTACACGAACGAGTCAAAAACTTCTGCCAAGCTTCCTTAGCCGAAGGTGCCACTCCGCACGGGGTGCAGTTGATATTCCTGAGCCAAAAGACTTTCAGCCTCATCACAGTTGACAGGCTTAGAGAAAAAATAACCCTGTCCGTGATCACTTTTCAGGGTGCGTAGCTGATTCAGTTGTTCTATAGTTTCCACCCCTTCCGCTGTGACACTCATGCCCATATTGTGGGCCAGGGTCACGATCGTCCGCACGATTTCCGACCCCTCCCCATTGGGACTCATACGGCTAACAAAAGAGCGATCGATTTTCAGTGTATCCGTAGGGAAACGGTGCAAGTAGCTAAGGGACGAATAACCCGTGCCAAAGTCATCGATCTGCAACTGCACTCCCAACGCTTTGAGTTGAAAGAGCATGGCGATCGCCAACTCAGCATTCCCCATCACCACACTCTCCGTAATCTCTAGTTTGAGGTGGTTAGGCTGCAACTCAGTCTCCTGTAGAATTTGACCAATTTGATACACCAAGTCTGACTGGGAAAACTGCTTGCCAGAGAGATTCACACTAATCGTCAAGGGGTGGTGGGAAGGCAACTGCTTTTGCCAGATGCGAGTTTGGCGACACGCTTCCCGCAGTACCCACGCTCCCAACGGAATAATCAAGCCTGTTTCTTCTGCAACCGGAATAAAATCAGAGGGCGAGATCAGTCCCCGCTCTGGGTGTTGCCACCGCACCAACGCCTCGAACCCAGAGATTTTGCACGTTGCCAGAGACACGATCGGTTGGTAATAAACCCGTAGTTCTTGGCGATCGATCGCCCGCCGTAGATCGGTTTCCACTTGCAGCAGCGCCACTGCTTGCTCATACATAATGCGGTCAAAGACCTCGTGTCTCGCCCTGCCTTGGGATTTGGCGCGATACATGGCAGTATCCGCATCACGGAGGGTATCTTCGGGGCGATCGTAACCTGTGTCGCTCAGGGCGATCCCAATGCTAGTGCTGGTGAATACTTCTTGTCCACTCAAATTAAAGGGGAGTTCCAAGGCTTTGTGAGTTCGCTCTGCCACCCGCACTGCATCATTGATATCCTTAATATCCTCTAGGAGCATGACAAATTCGTCACCCCCCAATCGAGCAAAGGTATCCCCCGCTCTGAGAAAGGTTTCTAGGCGACGCGCCAAGGTAACCAGTAGTTCATCCCCTGCCGTATGACCCAGACTATCATTCACCACCTTGAAGCGGTCTAAGTCCAAGAACAACACTGCAAAGCGATGATTTTCTAGGCGTTTTGCCCGATCGATGGACAGCCCCAGACGATCGATCAGCAGGGCCCGATTCGGTAGCCCCGTCAGCATGTCATGGCAGGCATCATGCAGAAGTTGTTCCTCAGCCTGCTTCCGTTTTGTAATGTCGGTTTGCGACCCCGCCATTCGAGAGGCCTTCCCATCAGTATCTCTCACGGCAATCCCCCGGCTGAGCATCCAGCGATAGCCGCCATCTTTATGGATCACCCGATGCTCACTCTCAAAGTGCTGAGTCCGCCCGCCAAAGTGCAGAAAAACTTGGGCCTTGACCCGCTCCAAGTCCTCCGCATGAATCCGGCTAAACCATTCATCGGGTTTGTTGCCAATTTCATTCTCCTGGTAACCCAACATGGATTTCCAGCGAGGGGAGTAATAAACTTCCTCCGTTTTCAGATTCCAGTCCCACAGCCCGTCATTAGCCCCCCGCACCGCCAAGGCATAGCGCTCCTGGCTATCCCGTAGCGCTTCCTCCACTTTTTTCCGATCGCTGATGTCAATGCCAATGAATACCGCCGCCTGATCTTGGTAGTACTTTTGGGCCGCAATTAGGTAACTGCGGGGCGACCCATCTACCTGGGTTGATACTTCCACCGTGCTTTCCTTCACAGGACTAGCAAAAAACCCTCTCACTAGGTCGCTAAAGCCAGAACTGCCATCCATAAAGCCAATATCTTTACCCACGAAATCTTCGGGAGCCTGGCTGGTGATCGCCGCCAAGTGCCGATTAATTCCTAAGTATTTCAGGTCAGAACTAAACCAAGAAACCGCCCCAGGCACCGCATCCAGCACCGCTTGGAGTTGGTCTTTTGCCTGTCGCATGGCGATCCGATCGCGCTTGCGCTCCGTGATGTCCCGGCTGAAAATGGCCACGCCTGTAATACAGTCATCGTCTGTGCAAATGGGGTTAAAAGACACCTCCACATCGATCGGGGCTGTGGGAATGGCAAAATGCTCCTCTACCAAAAATCGCTCTCCCTGTAAGGCGCGATCGTAATAGCCCATCCAGGTGGGCTGCAAGTCGGGCGGCAAGCAGTCAACAACATGCATCCCTGTTTCTAGCTGTGTCCCATAGGCTTGGAAAAACTGCTGCTTAAAAACAGAATTGAGGGTAATGGCTCGGTACTCGGTATCGATCGACCACACTGCCCCTTGAGCATTCTCAATAAGTGCTAGCAGGTTCGCTTCGCTCTCTCTTAAACTAGCTTCCTGCTGCTTTTGGTCTAGGCGGATCTTTGCCTTCCACAATTCGCGCTCTACCGCAGGCAATAGCCGAGCAAGATGCTTCCGTAGGATGTAGTCATGAGCGCCTGCCCGCGTTACCTTCATTAAACTAGCCTCATCAATGCTGCTAGAAACAACGATGAAGGGCAAATCCAACCCTCGTTCTTTTAGCAAGCTTAAGGCAGTAAGGGCGTTGTGATGGGGTAAGTCACTATTTGCGATGACCAGATCCCATGGGTGGCGATCGATCGCATCTAAGATGTCCTCAGGTGTGGTGACCCGTTCAATCACAGGGTTATAGTTACCCTGCTGCAACTCATGGATAAGTTGCCCGTCCTCTGCCTCTGAGTCTTGAATAATCAGTACATGAAGTAATAGAGCCACTAGAGCCTTCCTGAAAGCAAATGTGCGAAGAGCAACCGTAAACCGGGACTAAGTACAATAACAAGTTGAAACAACCTTTTTTCGGTAGATTTGCTGATTACTCCGAATGTAAATGGAGTTTATCGTGCAAATCACCCTTGACAACTCATCCCATTTTAGTTAAGAAATAATATTAATTCCCTGGATATTAATTCGCCAAGGATGCTAAGCCCTGTTGGAGCAGAATTAACTCTCCTTAAGCTTAAATCGAACTAAGCTAGCTTTCTCGTTTCTAGACGTTACTTAGAAATGCAGAGCTAGCAGGCTTTTCTTAGACATAGCCACGGGTTAGAAATGGCACATCTACCAGTTCACCCTCTGCCTCTCCGACCTGCACCTTTAAACCTGCACCCCCTGCTTTTGTCCGAATATAAGCCAGTCCAATAGAGCCACGCTCATTCTGAGTCAGGCTGGTCAAGACTCCAACTTTGTCGTTCGCTACAGTAATTGCGGCTCCAGGCGAGACAAACGCCGTGAGCCGGATGCCCCAAAGCTGCTGTTTCACACCCTGATAGGTGTTGAGACGAGCGATCGTTTCTTGACCAATGTAACAACCCTTGGAGAAAGAGATGGTTTTCCATAGTCCTGCCTCTAGGGGATTGTAATCTTCGGTCAGTTCGGCTTCTGGCGATGGACGACCCTGCTCAATGCGTAACTGTTCCCAAAACCGATCACTTACGGGGACTGCTCCTGCCTCTAGCAAGGTACTCCAGAGGGTGGAAGCTGCTGCCCGATCGCAGATTAGGGTGTAGCCGGGTGTAGCCAATCCGCTGCCCACTGCCACCCGAACTGTCATTCCAGCAAGTTGAACTAAGCAGTGGCTACCCAAGGCTGATTGATTCCAGGGTTGTCCCACAAGGGCTTCTAGTAAAGCAGTACAAGTGTCGCCCATCAAGGTAAAGGCTGTGGTGCGATCGGTCACATCTTCTAGATGGACTTGGTCTGCCCCAAAAATGTAGCGATCGAGCCAGTCCAGCATTTTTTGGCGGCGATTGGGAGAGACCAACAGCAACACAGTATCGTCCAACACGTAAGCTGCCACGAGGTCAATTGTGCGAGCCGTGGAGGTGACAAATACTGTATCGCAACCATCGCCAGGTTTGAGGGCATAGAAGTCATTGGTGCTTTGGTTATGCAAATACCGCATCCGATCGGCCCCGCTGACCTGAATCCGGCCCCAGTGGGAGCGATCGTACAGGGCTACCCCAGTTTGCACAGCCTGCATTGCTGCTATATCCTCCCGTTCAACAGGAGTGCCGATCGCTGAAACAGGTTCAGACAAGATTTCAACTGCCCCTTGCCCCTCTGACAATGCCTGACTCATCTCATTATTCCTTAACATTTAAACCTAATGTAACAGTCCTGCATCATTTAAGAGAGAGAGGCTTTACGAGACGAGATTTCCACAGAATCTCTAGAATCCCTTCTCATAATCCACATGAGAGCGCGATCGAACTTGCAGGTAACTTCATGAATATGGGGCATGAACCCTTTGCCAGCCTAAAATTAATTGACTTTAAGCCCTGATTATGAAACTTCTATCTAGTGCTTAAGTTATCAACCAAAGTTCAGACAATGGGTAAATTGGCGAAAATTTGATGCAAAATCTGTTGAGTTTTAGCATCCAGCTGTTCCCAATCAATATCACCTGTTTTGTGAATCAAGGTGGTATCAATTTGCACCAATTGCTTCTCCGTACTAGCACCAGGTATGTAATCACAGAAACAAATTTGGTAACAGAGTTGCCATAGATCTAACGTTACGCTCTGATCCCGATGTTGTAAACAGAGATAATACTGGGGATGGGGATCTTGAACCTCCTCATAGGTTCCTTTCCAAGCGGAAGCATCAAGCTGTTTACGCAGGTTGTCAACTAATCGAATGAAGGCAGGTTGCATCAATAGCTCAGCCTGCTGCCATGCCAACGTATCAGCAAATCTGGGAATCATGGAAAGCAGTCCATTCTTTTTGCAAGGTACGCAATGTTCTAGTTTTTACAAACTGAACCTGATGGTTTCTCAGTAAAGGTTGCAGAAATACCCTAATTAAAAGCCCTGCTGAGTTAACTCAGCAGGGATCTAATCATTTGATTTTGGCTCGGAGTAATTAGCTCATGGCTTGGGCAGGGACGTGACCTGTGGGTGTGTTGGTGGCAACTGAAGGCGATCGATTTGTAACGGGGTCGATCGCATTCAGTTCAACGTGATTCAGCAGGGTCGTCACAAAGGCGAAGAGCAAAAATGGTATGGAGAGAACTAGAATGAGTCCAACAGTTGCCAGAGCATAAATAGGACGACTGGCACCCATCAGGGCCATCGCTGAAGCCAGGCTAATGAACAGCACAATCAGCCAAACCATGATTTGACCGTAAATGTCGCCAAAGGTTAGGGTGCAGGAGATACGGTAATTTTGGATATTATTCATTAGAATTCCTTGCAAGATCTTTAGTAGATTAAAGCTTTAACTTAATTTTGGTAAGTTTCTGAATGTTTTTTAAGAGGGTCGTAACAGGACTTTACAATTTGTGAGCGATCGAAAAGTTAGGCAATCTGGATCTCAGATTTCAACACGTAGAGCAAACTGCCCGGCTTAAACTGATCATCGATCGCTGCGACGATGAGCCGATCATCGGCCAAAATGAGGAAAAGTATTCCCCTTGCCATTATGTCTTCACCCTCTGTTTATCCCGTCACTTGGTACGACGACCACGTTCGCTTAATTGACCAAACTCGCTTACCTAATGAATACGCTGTCGTTGAAATTAAGCGCTGTGATGACATGGCCCACGCCATTAAGACCATGATCGTGCGGGGTGCGCCAGCGATCGGTGTGGCGGCTGCCTATGGCATGTATTTAGGCGCACGGGAAATTCATACCGCAGACCGGGAGCAGTTTTTGACCAAGCTGGAGGTGATGGCGAAGCAATTACGGGCAACGCGTCCCACAGCGGTCAATCTGTTTTGGGCAGTCAGTCGGATGCTGAAAACGGCGCATCAGACGATCGGCCCAGTGGACTACCTCAAACAGTCTTTGCTGGAGATGGCCCAGACAATTAACTTAGAGGACTTACAAACCTGCCAGGCGATCGGCGACCACGGCTTGCAAGCGCTGCCCACAACTCCTACTCAACTCCGCATTCTCACCCACTGTAATGCTGGGGCCCTGGCCACTGCTGGGTATGGCACGGCCCTGGGTGTGGTGCGCTCTGCTTGGCGCGAAGGTAGATTGGAGCGCCTCTATGCCGATGAAACTCGTCCCCGGTTGCAGGGCGCAAAGCTGACGGCTTGGGAATGTGTTCAGGAGGGCATTCCGGTAACAGTGATTACGGATGGTATGGCTGCCCACTGTATGCAGCGCGGCATGATCGATGCGGTGGTTGTGGGGGCCGATCGCATTGCTGCCAATGGAGATGCTGCCAACAAGATCGGTACCTATAGCCTGGCTTTGGTTGCCAAGGCCCACAATATTCCTTTCTTTGTCGCTGCTCCCCTGTCTACGGTTGACTTCGACCTGACCGATGGTAACCAAATTCCTATTGAGGAACGCGATCCTGTGGAAATCTACCAAATTGGTGATACGCGGCTCTGTCCACCTGGCACGGAGTTCTATAATCCCGCTTTCGATGTCACTCCTGCCGCCCTGATTGCGGCGATCGTCACGGAGCATGGAGCCATTGCCCCCCAGGAGCTAAAGGCGCAACTCCACACTAAACAAGTGGGGTAATGAACTGATGATTTACAGAAACATCTCATTAATTTTATGTTTCCACTCATCTTCAAAAACTAGCTTGAACTCAATGCGAGAACCAAAAAACTCTTGCTTTAGGCTAAGTCTTTGCCCTTAATGCGAACCGCTGTAGCTCAACGCTTTAACCCTTTGAATCGCATGATCAACGTTTGGCAAGGACTGGCCATATTTTTCTGCCGTTTCAATCCATAGCTTGGTGACAATTTCTAATTCTTCTAAGGTTTCAGGTATGGTTTCACCCTGAGCCAAGCAACCTTTAAGGGCGGGTACTTCTGCGACATAGCCACCCTCATCACAGGGATAAATCACAATGGGATAGGTCATAGTTGCTCCTCTTCATCGATTTGGTCTTCAATCTGCTCAATCAATTCAAGTACTCGCTTGACATAAATCGTTTTAACCTTGTTGGTAACTACTCAGGCGGGCATAAAAAACTGAAAAAGATATACCCTATAAGCATTCCAGCCGATTTGACGCAAAATCTAATTCTCAACTAGCCGGGAAACTGAGGTCTTATTGAGAAGAGTTGATTTATATCTAGCTGGATAGAATTTTTGAATCCTACAGGTAGTGGTTTGAGCAGTCTAAAAATCTAAATGTAGAGCCTGAGTAGTTACCCTTGTTGTTATGAACTGGAACGACAAACGTGATTTCATTAATATTGCTGTTGTACTGAGTTATTAAGGGACAAGCTGTAATTATGCGATTACAATTCTCCTCCTTCCATCGGGCCTTAAATTTAGCGGCTCTTGGCTTAACAGTTGGCACAGGGCTTGGTTTTACGATCCTTCCTGCAAACCAGGTATTTGCGGCTGATCAAGTTGTTCTCAAATATCAAGTTCTACAAGATTCCCTCTCTATCAAGGAATTGGTAACGTTTGCGACAACGGGGAACATGTCTCCTAAATTGGCGGGTTATTTGAAATTGGCTCAAGCTAATAACCCCAACGAGTTTCGGCAAGCTCTGGGAAATGAAATCAAGATTGGCGCTACCGATTTAGACCAATTTCTGAATAGTTGGTTTGGCAAAATCATTGTGGATGAGATGAGCCAAATTATTCGTCCCACCAATGGGCAGGGCAGCAAACAAGCGCTACGATCGGCGGTCACCCTTGCTGCTAAAGATAACAAAATCAGTTTCCTCAAAGTGCTTCAGAACTACCTCACAACAGAGGTAGAAATTAATATCGATCGCCTGATCGAAACCGACAAACGCATCAATGCTGTTTCTGCCAATCCCTCGCATCTCCTCATGTTGTCCCAGACAGAGATTTCCCCAGATGGAGATTCTCTGTAAATCACAGCCCTAACCTGTCCTGTACCCGTTGCCACTCCTCAGCCGTCACTCGAAAGTTGGTATTGTGGGGAGCGCGAATCACTTGCAACTGGCTCAGCACGGGGTCGTAGAGTAGATCTGCCTTGAGTAAGGGGGCATGGAGCAGCTTGTGGATGAAGCGAATGGGGGTGTAGACGCGATCGATCGCCCGCGCTGGCACAATCCAATAATCGATGTCGGGCGGTTGAGGCAAAAAATGGGCGGGTGCCGTTACTTCTGCCAGGGCGTAGATGCCTGCTGCTTTTCCACACATCCATAGCAAAACGCGGTCGTCCACTCCAATGTCACGCTGGTAGCGCGTCACTAACCAATGCATTCCTGCCAAATCCTGAATCCCTTGCAACATGCGACTGTATTGAGGATTGCCCTGAAATAACCAATAGGGCATCACTGCCACCGCCTTGATACACGGAGCTTAGGGATGAGGGGTTTTGTCCGGTTGTCCAATAAGCTGATTTAGCAGACCTGCCACATCTGCCAGTTGTCTTCCCTCAGTTTGCAGGTACTCAAAAAAGGTGTTGGCGATGATGGAAAGTTGCTTCCCGGCTGGGTAAATCACATACCAATTGCGGGAAATGGGAAAATCTACCACATCTAAAATCGTGAATTGGCTGATTACTCCCTCCAAGGCCAAACTGTGGATCGACAGCACAGAGATACCCAAGCCTGAGGCGATCGCCTGCTTGATGGCTTCATTGCTGCCGATTTCCAGCCGAATCTTAATCGGAATGTTGTTTTTGTCGAACAATTGCTGTATTGCTTGCCGCGTCCCTGATCCCGGCTCCCGCATAATGAATGGCTCTTCTGCAATTCGTTCTAGAGAAATTTGCTTTTCGTTGGACAGGGGATGACCGTGGGGAGCCAGAACGACTAAGGGATTTTCAATAAACAAGTAGGAATTAATTTCAGGGTTATCTGGACGCTGGCTAATGATGTACAGGTCGTCTAGATTCTCAGCCATCCGCTCCAAAACCCCCTCGTGATTAGTCACCTTGAAGGAAATATCAATGCCGGGATAACGCTGACAGAATGGACCAAGCAACCGAGGAACGACATACTTAGTGGTGGTAATGGCAGCTAACCGCAACCGCCCCCGCTTCATGCCCTTCATGTCAGCGATGCCCATTTCCAGCAGGGAGAGCCGATCGAAAATATCCTTACAGGTGACGTAAAGTTGCCGGCCAGCATCCGTCAGGAAGAGCCGCTTGCCCACTTGCTCAAATAAAGGCAATCCTACGGCTTGGGTTAGCTGCTTGATCTGCATCGAAATTGTGGGCTGAGTGAGGAAAAGTTCCTCCGCAGCACGGGTAAAACTACAGTGCCTGGCCGCAGCCTCAAATACTTTTAATTGGTGTAAGGTAATCTGCTGGGAAAGCTCTAATCCAACCATGGTCTTGAACTCATAAAGAGAAGTATATTCTAAGCATTATCAGGATGGACTTTTAATTCTGAAGCCACCAACTTATGATTTATGACAGATTGCATTTTCCTTCCTACTGCGTGTTGCACATCAAGAACACGGTTGGCACCTTCCAGCTAGTCTTAGAACTGATGTCAAAGGTCACGAATACTCTGGATTTTTAATGGGTTTAGCACTGTTTGAATGAATTCCTTTCGTTGGATTGCCCAATCGAAACGATCGTGTAAAACGGCTCACCAAACTTTGTATCCCAGGGTAAACACTCAATCAGTTCACCTGATGTTTGGACTCAGGTCTAGTCAGAAGTTCTATTCCATTGTGATTGATGTGCAGCACTTTTTTACTAATTTTTCTGACTAAATCTGTAATCAAATTTGCCGACTTTAGTCATGGGTTTAGGCTGACCTTGTGAAATTCTAGATAGGGGTAAGCCCTAGGTAGAAACGTGAGATTATCTCGTACCTATCCGAACCCCCTCACCCTAGCCCTCTCCCGAAGGAGAGGGAACAAAACCTGGATCGGCTCCCTCTCCTTCGGGAGAAGGGTTGGGGGTGAGGGCTGAGATAATCTCAGACGACCACCAAGCTCTACAAATTCACCTCATCTAAACAAGAGGTTTGCAATCGCTCCATCCACTGTTCTAAATAGAGGCGATTAGTGCGTTGCTCAGTTGGGTCTACGGTTTCTAAGGAATAGGGCATTAACCCTCTGATGGTAGCGGTTGTGACACAGAACATTGATTTTTGAAAGCTCTGACAAATCTTCACCAGTAGGTCACCTTCTCCTCGCGATCGGTCTCGATAGATCTGGTGCAAGTAATCGGGGAGAAAATGGCGCATATCCTGCATCAATAGTGTGGGCGGAATCCCGGCACCCCCGATCGGCAATGGGTCGGCATAGAGCGCTCCGTAGGCGAATCGGTCTTGCTCACCAGGGATTTGGTAAGCCTGGGCGTTGTAGGAAACGGTGCCAAAGAAGGGGGTGCCTCGAAAGAAAACGGCCTCTACGTAGGGCACTGCCACATCTGCCAAGAAGGTTAGCCCTGCGGATTTCGGTATGATTTCGTAAATTTGGTCGCCGATCGTCACCTCGTAGGTAATTGGCAAACTGGCATTGGCCACTAAGCCATCCTGCACATGGGTGACGACTTGGGCGATCGAGGTAATTTTCCCCTGGTCATAATAGTCAGACAGACTGAGGAACATCTCACTCATCACCCGCCAAAACTGACCCAAAGCGCTGTAGTAGGCCAGTTGCCTCACCTGCTCCGGCAAAAAATCGGGAAAGCCGCGATGCAATCCTTGAATTAGCCAGTCTCCCTTAATCTTGGTGCGAATGGCTGGCTCTACGTGGGCGGCAAAATCCGCTGAGTCCAGGTAGGCATCTAGTCCGCTTGCCCCGTGCCACAGCATGGTTCTCATGCAGTATTCGGCATATTCAAAGTTGATCCGATCGTGCCACCAGTGGCGCAATAACCGCTGGAAGGAAACGTCGCCATTAAAATATTTAAAGAAGGGGAAAAGTACCAAAAACTGGCGATCGGCAATGTAAGTGAGGTTTCTCCAGTAAGCATCCAGTACAACGCCATAGCTCTTGAGAATGCCCACCACTTCCACCACATTCGCCTCAGACTCAGGCACTAGAGACTCACCCGCCTCCAGACGGTGAATATACTCCCTCAAGGGATGGGTGGAAGGTTGTCGGATAGGGCTAACCATGCCGTGTAATCCTTGAAAATAAAATAGAGATAGAGAGGCGATTCCCCTAGACCATGCCCCTAGTAGTCTGTCAATCATTAATTGACGGGTAGCTGAAAGCCGGGAGGTTAGTTGGAGTTAAATTTTGAGGGTCTTCGACCCCTCAAAATTTTCTTGA
>JARCMD010000286.1 GCA_030248885.1 Leptolyngbyaceae cyanobacterium MP9P1.79
GTCAATACTGGAAAGCGTCAGGGTCTCTCCGCTTTTCAAGCCATTTCTCATGCTTTGAATCCTGCCAAATCCTTATTCCCACTAAGTTGAGCAATTACCATTCGTGTCTAGGGCAAATCTGGCAAGCAGCTTGAGGGGGACGCGGCTGGGGAATGGGGAGATGGGTTTATCAGTGGGTGTCACTGGTTTAGATTCTGGTAGTGTCTTTATTTTTTCGTCATCGGACAGGGAAAAAAGATTAGCTGAAAGTAGGGAGAATCAACCATTAAAAGAAGTCTCCCATGACCATCGCTGAACGAGAGCAACAAATTCTTCGAGTCAAAGCCGCCAGTTTTCAGCCTGAACTGGATGAGGCATTAGAACAAACACTGCGAACTGCGGTATTTGAGTCCGTCAAGACCACCGTAGAAGCGGCACGGATGAGGAAGTTAAGGCAGAACTGGCGAAGTTGGTCGGGGATAGACCTCGGCGTTCGGGTTATTTTCAACGGGGTCTCGATACCCAATATGGGCATCTAAGCGATTTGCGGGTGCCGAAACTGCGGCGACGCAACCAAGAGCGAGAGTGGCAAATTTTGCACCGCTACCAACGGGGGTTGGGCAATCTGTTGAATTGGCTGTGCGGCATATATGTGATGGGGTTGTCGCTGCGAGACTTGCAGGAGGCGCTATATTTTCTCATAGGACATGTTCTCTCCCGCACGGCTGTGAACCAAGTCACGCTTCAAGTTCAGCAACCACTCAATACCCACTGCTTGGCCCCGATTGGGAAAACCCTCCAAGTCTTGATTGTCGATGGAGTTTGGGGGGAGATTCAATACACCCGTGACGAATTCAAGGAAGACCGTTTAGGTCATCTGCGTCAGTGTCGTCAAGCGGAAGAGCGGGTAGTATTGGCGGCATTAGCCGTCTTGGAGGATGGCTCCTATGAGAGGCTGCACGATGAAATCGCCATGGAGGAAGGAGAAATTCAGTGGAGTCAATTCTTTGAGCATCTGGTGAAGCGAGGATTCAATCCAAACAGCGGGCAATTAGTCGTCAGTGATGGCACCTTAGGCTTACCGAAAGCGATGCACAAACACTTGCCCAATGCTCAACAACAGCGCTGCATTACGCACAAAGTCTGAGGGATGGAACCTACTTGAAGTATGCTCATCTACCTCAAGTCGGTGCGAGTGGACACCCGCTCAAACCCGATGAGGCGAAGCGGTTGCAACAGTTCTTCGCTAAGTGGGAATGGCTCGAACCCAACGCAGTGCAAGTTTTCCAGCGGGATCTGGAATTGACGCAGGAGGGGGAGCAGCAAAAGGCATTGCAAATTGCGCGACAGTTGCTGGATGTGCTGGATGTGGAAACCATTAGCCAAAAAACGGGCTTGAGTGTGGCAGAAATTCGACGGTTGAGTAGTAAGGCTTGATTTTTATCTGGCAGGTGGGGGCGATCGTCATTTACGGCAAGGTTTCTGCATCAATGCCAAGTGCCCGAAGCTGGTCAGGGGTCAAGGTTCTCAACTGATCCAACAACTGCCGATTTTGCTGGCGTTCTTGGGCTAGCTGCAATTCTGCTTGTTCTGCCCGCTGGCGTTCCTGTTCTAGCTGCAACTCTGCTGCTTGCCGCAGTTGGGTTTCTTGGTGAAGTGCATCTGCCAATTCCTGGGGAATCAGCAACTTTTCGCCCGTATCTTCTCGATAGAAGCCAATGATTTTTCCCTCCACTGCCAGTCGGAGGCGTAAAACAGCACTCCGCATTTCAGGCACAGGCACATACACTTCATCTTGCAAGCAATAGCCCCGCAACTGCCCAGGAATCCACTCACCTCTGGGATCAAACAACCAATATTCCTGCACCCCCAACTGTTCATAGAGTGTTTTCTTGCTGTCCTGATCCTGGGTTTGCGTGCTTTTGGAGGTCATTTCAAAGATCACCGCTGGCACTCGCCCTTCGTCCCAAATTTTGTAGTTATCTCGCCCACCGGGGGCAACTCCCAGGATCACCATGACATCGGGGGCGACTCGCAGTTTAGGAAATCCCTGAGCGTAGTAGAGAAACTGGTTACTTAAAACAGTGGCCTGTTGCCCTGCCAAGTATTGGTTGAGGGTTGTCAGGGTGGTGAGCATGACATAGAGATGATCGTAGGTTTCAGCCACAGGTTCTCCGTCGGCGCTGGGGTAGAAGGGTTCTAAAGTCTTTTCAGGGGGAATATTGGCAACAAGAGCAGTCATGGCAGCTAAGCTAAGGAGGATGTCTAGTCAAGTTGACCCGATTTTAACCTTAACCGTCTACGACTAGCCCAGGTCAACTTTTCCGCTTGCTCCAGTCCACTCTTGCTAGACTTGGGGATGTACGCTCCGTCAAGCCAACTGTATGTCCCTTGAGTCCTCTACGATCGAAACTCCCCAAGAACTCCAGCAGGCGATCGATCGTCGCCGCAACTTCGCCATCATCTCCCACCCCGACGCAGGGAAAACAACGCTGACTGAGAAGTTGCTGCTGTACGGAGGTGCAATTCATGAGGCGGGGGCAGTGAAGGCGCGGCGGGCCCAGCGTCATGTCACCTCAGATTGGATGGCCATGGAGCAACAGCGGGGCATCTCCATCACCTCCACCGTGCTGCAATTTGAGTACAAGCAGTGTCAGATTAATCTGCTAGATACTCCGGGACACCAAGACTTTAGCGAAGACACCTATCGCACCTTGGCAGCCGCTGACAATGCAGTCATGCTTGTGGATGCGGCTAAAGGTCTGGAGCCTCAAACCCGCAAGCTGTTTGAAGTCTGCCGGATGCGATCGTTGCCCATTTTCACCTTCATCAACAAGCTCGATCGTCCAGGGCGGGAACCCTTGGAGCTATTGGATGAAATTGAGCAGGAATTGGGATTGCAAACCTACGCAGTAAATTACCCGATCGGCATGGGCGACCGCTTCAAAGGCGTGTTCGATCGTCGTCTGCGCCAGATTCACCTGTTTGAACGAAGTGCCCACGGTGCCAGGGAAGCAGTGGATACCGTTGTTGACTTAGGCGACCCCCGCATCGAAAACCTGCTGGACAAAGAATTGTATTACCAGTTCAAAGAAGAACTGGAAGTGCTGGAAGGGGTGGGATCAGAACTGGATATGAAGGAAGTGCATCGGGGCAAGATGACCCCCGTTTTCTTTGGCAGTGCCATGACAAACTTTGGCGTGGAACTGTTTTTGAATGCATTTTTAGACTACGCCATGAAGCCCAGTGCCCATCGCAGCAGCCGGGGAGAAATCTCACCCGTTTATCCAGAATTCTCTGGATTCGTGTTTAAACTGCAAGCCAATATGGACCCCAAGCATCGCGATCGGATCGCCTTTGTACGCGTCTGTTCTGGCAAGTTTGAAAAAGATATGACGGTCAATCATGCCCGCTCTGGCAAGGTCATTCGCCTCTCCCGGCCGCAAAAGCTGTTCGCCCAAGAGCGAGAGTCTGTGGAATCGGCCTATCCTGGCGATGTGATTGGGCTGAACAACCCCGGTGTATTTGCGATCGGTGACACGATCTACAACGGTCAGCGCCTAGAGTACGAGGGGATTCCGTGTTTTTCTCCCGAACTATTTGCCTACCTCAAAAATCCCAACCCCTCCAAATTCAAGCAATTTCATAAAGGCGTATCGGAACTCCGGGAAGAAGGAGCCGTACAAATTATGTACTCCGTGGATGAGTCGCGCCGCGATCCCCTCTTGGCTGCGGTTGGACAACTCCAGTTTGAAGTGATTCAATTTCGCTTGCAAAATGAGTATGGCGTGGAAACCTTGCTGGAGCCGCTGCCCTATACGGTTGCTCGTTGGGTAACGGGCGGCTGGGAAGCCTTGGAGAAAGTGGGGCGGCTGTTCAATACGGTGACAGTGAAGGATAGCTGGAACCGCCCGGTGTTGCTGTTTAAGAACGAGTGGAATTGCCAACAGGTGCAGACTGACCATCCTGAATTGAAGCTGAGTCCGATCGCCCCTGTGGCCGCTGGGCAAGAGCCGATCGCTGAGTAACAGACCCATCAACATGGAACATTCATGGCTCCTTCCTCTGGTTCGGCTGATGCGCTGGAAACTGGTTTAACCGCCCTAAAGCAGGGAGACTACCTAACTGCCCTTGCCTACCTCTCAGATGTGGCTGCCCAATCTCCTGATGCTCCCGATGGCATTCGAGCGCAGATGGGATTGGTTATAGCTTACGATCGCCACGGTCAAGCAGAGCAAGCCATCTCCCTCTGTCAAACCCTGCTCCAAAATCCGTCCCCCAAGGTCAACGCGTGGGCCACGCGCACCCTGGCAGACTTGGTGCAACGGCACCCCCAACTGACTCCAGAGCGATCAAACTCATCAGAACCAGAGCCAGCAGACCCAGAGCCAGCAGACCTAGAGCCAGAGACAAATGTCGTGGGATTTGTGCCCTTCGAGTCATCTGCCCCACCTAAAGCTAGCAGCAAGCGTCCCACTCCTAAGCATGTGGCAGTTAAGGTTCAGCCTCCTCCACCTGTTACACCTCCCAAACCGCCGTCAGAGCCGATCGCCCCGCCTTCGATCGACAACCCCTCTCGCTCTGGCTTTGATCCTGATTTGTTTCTCACGGAATCTTCAGAGCCGCTTTCAGGAGAATCTGAGACTGATGCTGGGATTCCTTCAGAGTCGCCGATCGCCGCTGACTTTCCTCCCTTCACTCCCGAATGGCGGCAGGCAGGCAGAGCCAAACACTGGCAATCTCTAGGAAAAATAAAGCTTGTATGGTTCTGGATACTCCAAGGAGCAACGGTTCTTGTCTTCTTTTGGATGATGCAGGTGTTGGTGGAATCTGCCATGCTGCTGACAAATCAGTGGCTACTCTGGCTGAGATTAGCTCCGATTCAATTCTTTTACCAATCGCAAACGCTGGTACTTCTGGTGATCTCTGTGGGATTGCTGGGAGTGGCTCCCTGGTTACTGAGTTTCCATCTAAAGCTGTTTGAAGGGCTACAGCCCTTGCCCATGGCTACCTTGGCTAGACACAGCCCCGAAGCCACACGGGTGCTGAGTCAATTTAGTCGGCAGCACAAATCTCCCCACCCAGAGTTGGGCGTGTTACCCACCGCTACCCCGATCGCCCTCACCTATGGCTTCATCCCCCACAACGCACGGATTGTCGTGAGCCAAGGACTCCTCGATCGGCTCAGCGCTGACGAAATTGCGACCGTGTACGCCAGCGAACTGGGGCACGTTATCCGTTGGGATTTTGTGGTGATGACCTGGATCATGGTCGTGCTTCAGATTCCCTACACCCTCTACTCCCAAGTTGCCGTGTTGGGAGACACCCTTAATTTCAAACGTCGATCCGCGATCGGATTTGTGAAATTGCTTTGGGGCGCTGGGTTTTGTGCGACAGTCGGACTCTCCAGCCTGAGCTACGGCATCTATCGCTTGCTGCGGTTGCCAGTCCTGTGGCTGTCCCGCCGCCGGGTCTACTACAGCGATCGGCTCGCCATCGAAGCCACAGGCAACCCCAACGGTCTCACCCGTGCCTTGCTCAAGCTAGCGATCGGCATCACTGAGGATCTGCAACAGCGGGGGCAGACCAGCCATCTGCTCGAAAGCTTTGATTTCCTAGCTCCTGTGGGATATTTGCAAGTCCTTACCCCCGGTAGCCTCCATTTCCATATTCCCCTAGAACCCGCTTTGGAGTGGGATTACACCAACCCCTACCGCGCTTGGCTCACCCTCAGCAGCAGTCATCCCCGCTTAGGCGATCGGCTCTTTGCCCTAGCCCAGTACACCCGCCAGTACCGCTTAGAGACAGAATTAAACTGTCGTCCCCTCCCCCCAACCGTTAAGCCAACGTTGAATCAACGGATTCGCTACTGGCAACGCCTGCTGCTCCAAGGCGCTCCGTTCTTTGGTGCCCCCATCGGCTTTGCGATCGGCAGTCTGCTGTGGCTTCTGGGCGAGGTGGCAAACCTAGTTGATTTCTGGTTTATTTCCTGGTTGTCGGGCGATCGGGCCATTTTGCTCGGCTGCCTCTACATCGGTTTAAGCCTAGGGCAATTCATCCGGCTGAATCGCTTTTTCCCCGATGCCCAAGTCTCCTCCACCCTCAAACCCGCTTCAAGCTTACCCATGCTCCTCAACCAGCCTGAAGTCATTCCCCTAGACACCCAGCACGTCCAGCTTCAAGGGCGGCTCCTGGGGCGGCGCGGGGTGAGTAACTGGTTAGGACAGGACTTACTGCTCCAGACTCAGCAAGGCATGATCAAGCTGCACCATGCCTCTGCCCTGGGTGCCTTGGGTACCCTCTGTTCCCCCGCCTTGCGTCCCGCTGAGTTGGTGGGACAACGAACGGCTCTGACAGGATGGTTTCGTCGCGGGGCAACCTGCTGGATTGACTTAGAAACCCTGCAAACCAAGGACAGCCAGCCCATTCATAGCAATCACCCGCTCTGGTCTGCGCTTTTGGGAACTGGGTTTGCCCTGTGGGGAGTCTACATTGTCCTCGTCTGGTCTACCCAACCCGGAGGCTAGGCGCTTGGCTTGTAGAAAGTTGGTGTAGGAAAACTGCCCAAATAAGGGCGATCGACAATTACGTTGGAACTTGTCCCAGTCTGGGGTAGAATACATCACCTAAACTCATCTTCCGCGACTCACCCAAAAGTACGTTGGAAGTGCTATGCAACGCGACGGCCGTCATGTCTCCCAAGACATCAGTGACGTTCCATGCCATGTCCAGCCAGCTTTTATATCCTGCCTCTAATACCAATGACTGAAACTTCCTCAAATCAGTGGTTACATCTTTGACACCGTGATACCTTAGTGAATGGCGTAGGTACTTGAGAAACTGAATTTAAGACAAGGGTAGTCCTTTAAAACCCTTAATTAAAATCATTAATGTTGGCACTTGAAATGTTTAACCAGTTTTAGTCAGTCGTTGAATCTAATCTGTGTATATTTGGGTTGAACAATCTATCAGCCCAAACTGCTGAGTCCTTCAAATAAATCCTTCAAAACACAAATTACGGTTGACTGAGTCCGTAACAAGCGGAAGTCACAAGAGTCGAGAATGGCTAGTCGAGAAGCCTAGGTAAAGTTTTCTGTCAAATCTAATTTTTCAAGCAAGTTTGCAAATTTATCTGAATTGATGTCTGGAGGATCTTTCATGTCTATTCGTCTATATGTGGGTAATTTACCCAAAGAGTTGGAACGCCAAGAATTAGCCGATGTTTTTGCTGAAGAAGGCGAATCTGTTTCTACAAAGGTCATCACCGATCGCAAGACTGGGAAATGCCGTGGTTTTGGGTTTGTAACCGTGCAAACTGATGAGCAAGCCGACCAAATTATTGAAAAATATAGCGGTCGCATGTTCAAAGACATCCCCATCAAAATCGAGAAGGCTTTACCTCGCACGAAGGGCAAAGGGCCTGATGATGGCCAAGGTAACGAGGAAACCTCCGACGATACACCCGTTGTCAGCAACAACCCGCCTCCCACAGTGCGTCGTAAGAGCAGCAACAACAAGTCATCTTCCCGTCGCAGCACTACAACGTCAACTCCTGAAGTGTCGGAATCAGTACAGCCTGACCCCCGCTGGGCCCAGGAACTGGAAAAGCTGAAGGAACTTCTTGCGGCTCAAACTGCCAGTAGCTAAAGCTTGGTATAGATGGGTTCTCTGGCTATTGCACAAGGGGCTTAAGCCCCTTGTTTATTTGATATATCTATTTATTCGAGAGATATCGCCTTTAGTAGTTATTTCTGAGAAATATTTTACCCCTGTAGGGGCGAAGCCTCAGGCAGACAGAGCCTTGAATCGACCAGAAGGTCACCCGGATGCCAAGTGCAAAGCACACGCTACGCGAACGCCCTTCAGGTGCCTGGTATGAGCTTTTCTGGAACTCTCCTTAGTTATTATTTAGACAAAGCTGCGTGGGAAGCCAGGGAATAGGTAGTTATACACATTTGTGACCTGCTCCTATAGATGGTTCGCTAACGCAAGATAGAGCTTCGTTGGTGCAGCATCTCCTCTATCTCTCTGAGTTTCAACAGGACACTCAGCCTCTCAATAGGAAGGGTCAACGGATGACTCATCTCCAGTGGAATCACGCTGCCAAGAGCGGCTGGGGGGCTTCTCTTCAGGGCCGGAGTTCTGTTGGAGAGAGAGGGACGTAGCTAGTACACCGTCCAATTCCATGCGCTGTTCCATCTGACGTAGAAAATATCCAGTCATCATGGCAGAGGTCAGGAGATTCGCCAGATTTTCTCGATCGGTGGTAACTTGAATGCTGAAATTTTCTGAGGGTAGCATTCCAACCAGACCTTGCACGTTGTGGGAAATGATTTGCTTCACATCAGAACTGGCAGACCTGGCAACCCGCGAGATGACTTCTGGGGATTGATGCTGCAAATATCTCAACAGTAGATTAGCTTGGGTATCCTCACCGTCTGAGCCAAGAAAATTAGTGTTGTCGGTGTTAAAGGGCATAGCAACTTGGATGTGTATCTGGAACTGTTTACTGGAAGTGTCTGGGATTCTCTTTAGCTATTTTGACATTTCTGGTCAATGACGTGTTTAGGGAATCAGCCCATGCACTGTTTGCCTTGTACTGTTTACCTTGTACTATCTGCTTGTGCTGTCTGAGATAGGTGACCTAGACCACTAAGTTACGCCAAAATTTTACTGCACAACGCTAGAGGCTGTCCAATAATCTTTACCTAATCTCAGCGATGACTTGAAGAACAACAAATTTACGGAGATTTCCGAGAACGATGTTACCCCTGTAGGGGCGAAGCATCTGGCAGACAGAGCCTGGAATCGACCACAAGGTCATTGCCCGGATGCTTCGCCCTTCCGGTGCCTGGTATAACCTTTTATGGAAATTTCCTACCTGCTTGAGGAGGCTGGGTAATTCAGGGGTATTGACTAAATGAGTGCCTGTGATTATGACTCTACAAGCAAGCTGCTGGTTTACGATTCAAGGACTGAATTTCAGGGATAGATAGGTATGGGCAAATGGGAATTGTGATTTAAACTCAAGCAAGCGGTGGTCACGCTCCTCTGAGTCAGAGGGCGAAGGCTATCAAACTAGGGTAGATGTTGCGGGGTTTACGTTCCCTGAGCCATGGTTAACTCTGGGGTTTAACTCTGGGTGATGTTTGGCGAGTGGACATTTAAGGTGTCAAATAAGGTGTCAAACGATCGGGTATGGGGAGAAATTCAGTGGCAAAACCAACAATTTTAGTGACAGGGGGAGCGGGATATATCGGTTCCCATGCGGTGCTAGCGCTGCAAAAGGCGGGTTATGACGTGTTGGTGTTAGACAACTTGGTGTATGGACATCGCGACTTGGTTGATCGCGTTTTGCGGGTGGAGCTAATTGTGGGAGACACCAACGATCGCGCCCTGCTCGATCAATTATTCGCCACTCGTCCGATCGCTGCTGTCATGCATTTTGCTGCCTATGCCTATGTGGGAGAATCGGTCACCGACCCTGGAAAATACTACCGCAACAATGTTGTGGGCACCTTGACGCTGCTGGAGGCGATGGTAGCCGCTGGGGTGAAATACTTTGTTTTTTCCTCAACCTGTGCCACCTATGGCGTACCCAAATGGATTCCCTTAACGGAAGACCATCCCCAAGAGCCGATTAATCCCTACGGGGCTAGCAAGCTCATGGTCGAACGTGTCCTGGCAGATTTCGATCGGGCCCATGACTTGAAGTCTGTTTGTTTCCGCTATTTCAATGCAGCGGGGGCTGACCCCACTGGATTGCTGGGAGAAGACCACAATCCAGAAACCCATCTCATCCCCTTGGTTTTAGACACAGCCTTGGGACGACAAGAAGCCATTTCTATTCTGGGGACAGATTACTCCACGCCAGATGGCACCTGCATTCGTGACTACATCCATGTCACCGATTTAGCCCAGGCTCATATTTTAGGGCTGGAGTATTTGTTGCAAGGCGGAGAGAGTCAGCAATTGAATTTGGGGAATGGGCAGGGCTTTTCGGTGAAAGAGGTGATTGATAGCGCCCGTCATGTCACGGGGCTGGAGATCAAAGCGGTGGAGCGCGATCGTCGCCTTGGTGATCCGCCTGTACTGGTTGGCAGCAGCGATCGGGCTAGGCAGTTGCTAGGGTGGCAGCCTCAATACCCTAACCTCCCTGAAATTATTGCCCACGCCTGGCAGTGGCACCAAAAACGCCACAAACTCCCTTGAAGGTTAAGCAGCCGTTCCATGATAGGAATGGGTTTGGAGTATGTCCTATAATCCCAAGTCTATATAGGGATGTTCCTGAAAACATAGCGATCGTCAGCCATAGGTATGGCGTGGCGAACTAAATTAGCCTCATTCTGAAGGGAATAAACAGCCGTTGCCGTTTATCATTTAGAACGATCTATTGGTTAAACCTATGTCTCCATTGGCACCTGACTTCCCAGCAGAATCCGATCGCCCCACCCCCGCCACTCGCATTGAACGAGACTCCATGGGGGAACGGCAGATTTCCGACAGCAACTACTACGGCATTCAGACCCTACGGGCGATCGAGAACTTTACCATTAGTGGGCTGAAACCCTTACCCACCTACATCGAAGCGTGTGTGTGGATTAAGAAAGCGACAGCGATCGTCAATGGCGAGTTGGGGTGTATTCCCCTGGATGTTAGTCAAGCGATCGGGCAGGCAGCGGATGAAGTGTTGACGGGTCACCTACGGGATCAATTCGTAGTGGATATCTATCAGGCAGGGGCAGGCACCTCACACCACATGAATGTCAACGAGGTGTTGGCAAATCGCGCCCTGGAACTCCTGGGAGAGACCAAGGGCAACTATCAGCGGGTCAGCCCCAATGACCACGTTAATTACGGGCAATCCACCAATGATGTCATTCCCACCGCCATTCGGATTGGGGCGTTGTTGGCGTGGAATCGCACCCTCAGCCCAGCCCTCGATCGAGCGATCGGGGTGCTGCATCAGAAAGCAGGAGAATTCCGATCGGTGGTCAAATCGGGGAGAACCCACCTGCAAGATGCAGTGCCCGTGCGTTTGGGAGACACCTTCGGCGCGTGGGCGCAAATTTTGACCCAGCATCAAATCTGGCTATCCCGGTCTTGTGCAGATCTCACGGCTCTGGGGTTGGGCGGAAGTGCCGTGGGAACTGGCTTGAACACCCATCCCCAATACCGTCGTCGGGTGTCGGAAGTGCTAGCAGATCTGGTCAACCAACCGATCGTTTCCCACAGTTACCCTATGGCAGCAATGCAAAGCATGGGCTGCTTTGTGCAGGTTTCCAGCGCCCTACGGAACCTGGCTCAGGATTTGGTCAAAATTTCCCACGATCTGCGGCTACTCGATTCCGGGCCAAAGACGGGTTTGAAGGAAATTCAACTCCCACCCGTGCAACCTGGTTCTTCGATCATGCCGGGGAAGTATAATCCTGTGATGGCAGAAATGATTTCCATGGTCTGCTTTCAGGTCATGGGCTACGATAGCGCGATTACCTTTGCGGCCCAGGCAGGACAGCTAGAGCTAAATGTGATGATGCCCCTGATTGCCTACAACCTAATTCAAAGTGTGGAAATTCTGGGCCATGCCCTCGCTAGCTTGAGCGATCGGTGCCTTGCCGGAATTACGGCCAATCGCGATCGATGTCTTGCCTATGCTGAAGGAAGTCTAGCCCTCGTGACGGCGCTCAATCCCCACATTGGCTACCTCAATGCGGCTGCTGTGGCAAAGGAATCCTTGGAAACGGGCAAATCTCTCCGCCAAATTGTCCTCGATCGGGGTTTAATGACTCCAGAAGCACTTGCAGAGGTCCTGAATCTGGAGCAAATGAGCCAGATTCAAGGTAAATAGTATCTTGGTAAACGCCATACAACTAAGAACCCCCACCCAAGCTCCTTCGTAGAAAGAGAAGTGGGGTGAGGGTTCCTCCTAAGCATCAGAACGACTGCATAGCGTGTATTTAACTAGCTCTGACACTATTTCATTGAAACGGCATCAACATCAACGGTGCCTGTTTCCGTTGTAGGGTTGCTATTGAATGCCTCAGCATCATTCTGTTTGCGGATTTTGAGCCGCTCAGCCATCATCTGAGACACTTCGCTCATCAACAATGTCAACACAATGCCATCGTCAATCCAGCCAATAATAGGTAGGAAGTCGGGGGCAATGTCGATCGGGCTAAATAGATAAGTCAGAGAGCCTAGAATGATCCACCAACGGTACTTGGGGTTGCGAATCGTGCTGCGATACCAGTTGTAAATTGCTTGGGGGGAAAAGTTCATGGGTCAATCCTCATTAATTAACTTAATCCTGACAGATAGTGAAGTTGCCCGTTAGTGTGGATATTTCACCCAGTTGGAGCAGGAATTCTCTCCATTCACCTTAACGATTTACTCACTGTTTGAAATGACACGCTTGACCTATTTCTAGAGGCACATAAGTCTCTACAATTGAGGTGCCTTGAACCAGCGAAGGATAGATTGCATTAGCTTGTGAACTTGGAAATGATGGGGTATGGGGACTACACCCCTAGCCAGGGATACAACCCTTACGCCCCGCTCTTCAGAACCTGAGTTTGTAGGCTACAGCAGACTATCTGGTAGACAACAGTGGATGTGAGGAATGTGGAAGGGAGGCAAACGTCGTGAATATTATCGAATTTTTTCGCAAGGGCGGGCCCATGATGTGGCCCTTGCTGGGATTGTCAATTTTGTCAGTGGGCACCATTATGGAGCGGCTGTGGTTTTGGGCAAACCTGCTGACCAAAGAGAAAGAAATTGTGAATCGGGTGCTGGAGGCCGTTCGCCGAGATTGGGATGAGGCGGCCGAGATTGCAAAGCGCGCCAAACAGCAACCGATCGGCCGCTTCTTCCACACAGCCTTGCGCTTAGGCGAGCCTGACCCAGAACTCTTTAAGCTAGCCCTAGAGACAGCAGCGGATGAAGAGTTGACTGATATGCGGCGCGGGGAGAAAATTTTGGAGGCAGTGGTGGCACTCTCACCCCTTTTGGGCTTACTGGGAACGGTTGTTGGCTTAATGGCAGCGTTGGGAGCCTTTAGCTCTGGGGATGTGAGCCGGTCTTCGACAGGCGTGGCCTTGGGGATTGCTGAGGCGTTGATCGCCACAGCAACGGGATTGGTGGTTGCCATTTTCAGCCTGGGGTTCTATCGACTGTTTCAAGGATTTTTGTTTAATCAAGCCAAGATTTTTCGGAAATCGGGGAACGAGCTAGAGTTGCTTTATCGGCAACATTGGGCAGAAATGCACAATCAATCTATTGCCAATGGCAATCCAGTCCCCCGATTACCAGAGGCTAAAAGCTAGTGTTCTGTCAAGAAAATTTTGAGGGGTCGAAGACCCTCAAAATTTAACTCCAACTAACCTCCCGGCTTTCAGCTACCCGTCAATTAATGATTGAC
>JARCMD010000040.1 GCA_030248885.1 Leptolyngbyaceae cyanobacterium MP9P1.79
CTGGCAGATGGCTTCTCGCTACCCTGGGCGGATGTCCTCATATCTGCTCTATAGTGACTCGCTTTCGCGGCGAATTTATGGGGGTACTGATGCCTTCCTCATGCCCTCGCGGTTTGAACCCTGCGGCATCAGTCAAATGCTGGCTCTGCGCTATGGCTCTGTGCCGATCGTCCGGCGCACAGGAGGACTGGTGGATACCGTGGAACATCATGACCCAATGAACCATCACGGCACTGGCTTCTGTTTCGATCGCTACGAACCCCTCGATCTCTACACCTGTATGGTGCGGGCTTGGGAAAGTTTCCGGTACAAGGACGATTGGCGAGAACTCCAACAGCGGGGCATGTCCATGGATTTTAGCTGGGACAAGTCAGCTCAACAGTACGTCAGCCTATACAATTCAATCCTCGGTATTCCTGACTCTATCCCAGCAGAAACTCAACAGTACATGGCCACCTAGTACGATACCTAGGAAGATTATAGGAAAATCCACCTTTAGGAGATTTCCGAGAAAGATGCTACTCCTGTAGGGGCGTTCGCGTAGCGTGTGCGTTGCACTTAGCATCTGGTAGACAAGTCCTTGAATCGGACAGAAGGTCATTGCCCGGATGCTTCTCCCTTCCGCTGTCTGATATAAACTTTTCTAGAAATCTCCTTAGCCAAATCGATAGCCGAATCCCCGCACAGTCATTAGATACTCAGGACGGCTGGGATCAATCTCCATCTTTTCTCTGAGCCAGCGGATATGTACATCTACCGTCTTGCTATCGCCCATGAAATCTGGCCCCCAGACACGCTCAATGAGTTGCTCCCGTGACCAAACTCGACGCGGATGGGTCATAAACAACTCTAGAATGCGAAACTCTTTAGGAGAGAGATTGATTTCTTCTCCCCGAACAATGACCCGACATTCTTGAGGATACAGCGCGATCGTCTGAAACCGTAGCACTGACTCTTGAGTTTGTGGATGAGCGTGATGGTGACGACGCAACAGCGCCCGACAGCGAGCAATCAACTCCCGCATCCCAAACGGCTTCGTCAGATAATCATCAGCCCCGACTTCTAACCCAACCACGCGATCGGTTTCACTACCCTTAGCGCTCAGCATCAAAATCGGCACACCACTGCCTTCATGCCGAATCAGGCGGCATAGATCCAAACCATTGATGTAGGGCAGCATTAAGTCCAGAATAATCAAACTCAGGGGAGCGCCCCTACCATCGTCGCCTGACTCAGCCCGCCGCGAGAATTCCAAGGCACTGCGACCATCCTCAGCCAGCAAGACATCGTAGCCCTCTTCAGTCAGCGCGAGGGCAATGGTTTCGCGAATCAGTTTTTCATCCTCAACGACTAATACACGCCCAAGCTTGATTCCAGGATGAATTTGAGTAAGTTGTGGTGACAGAGCAGATGGCATAGAGTTTATGTTTCAAGACTGATGATCGCTATCCAAAGCTAGAAAAACTATACCATTGGTTTGCTGGCAAGTGCTTTCTAATACAGATTTAGTTAACTTCACTGCTGAATTGCTCCAGTGTTCTGTCAAGAAAATTTTGAGGGGTCGAAGACCCTCAAAATTTAACTCCAACTAACCTCCCGGCTTTCAGCTACCCGTCAATTAATGAGTGACAGACTACTAGTGCAGGCTGGTAGAAATAACTGAGCAGCACTCAAAACTCAAAACTCAAAACTCAAAACTCAAAACTCAAAACTATTCCCTAACTGGTTAAAAACTTCTGCCAAGCTGCACTGGGCTATTGAAACAGGACTAGCCACAGGGGAATAGTCACTAAGAGTCCCAGAACTGTCAGAACAATACTACTAATGATCAGACTGCGGTTTAATCCGTATTCTTCAGCCAAAATTAGGTTGGCAAACGCTGAAGGCATTCCCGCCATCAAGACGATGGCTAGTCGGGCATCGTTGGATATTTCAACCCAACTTGATCGATTGAGCAGGGTGATGCCTATGCCGATTAATCCAGGAACGAGCAGCATTTTGATACAGGACGGAACTAACGCTGTTTTTAGGTTCTGCCAAATTGAATTTGAACTAGAGACGTGTCCCGTTATTTTGCGGTTGGGGTCAGAAAGAGAAGAATTGGATAGGGGCAGAACTTCGGGAGCAGTGCTAGAAGTTAAGGAGTTTGCAAAGAGTTGTCCTAGTCGAATTCCCATGAGCAGTAGCGCGGAGGGGATCACTAACCAGAGTGCCGATCGCAGCCCGATTTCGAGGACAGCCGGCAAGGGAATAGATTGAGTGAGGGAACCAGCGGCACAGACCCATATTGAAGGAGCAGTTACTACATCTCGCAATTGTTTCCAGCCAACCTGCTGCTCTGCGGAACGCCCAAAATAACTCGCAACCAGAACCCCTAAGCCGTAACTGCCGATTACATTGTGCGTAATGCTGTAAAAAACCGCCCAGCCTAGGGAAGCTGAGTCAATTAAAGAGGGGACGATTGACAACCCAATAAACCCCGTGTTCCCCAAGGTGGAAGCCAGCAAAAAACTTCCCTGGTAAAAGCGATCGGAAAGACCAGACTCTAAAGCAGGGGGCTGTAAGCTCTCTGCTTGAAGATGGTTTTTAGAGGCGTGGGCGATCCGTGAGTTGGCAAAGTACAAGTACAGTCCAGCCAGGCTAAATCCTATCCCCAAGGCGATTAAGGTAACGATAGGTGCTAGCCCAACTGTGGCAGAAAAGTCAGTTTGGCGAGAGAGCATAAAAATTTGAATGGGCACCCCCACCCAATACAAGCCTCGCCCCAACAGCTTAGGGAAGGACTGGGGTAGAAACCGGAATAGGACTGCTCCTATCCCTATCCATACAATCAAGGGGGTGTAGGCATGAAGCAGCGCATCAGTCATAGTCAGGAGAATTTGCCTTAAGCAATGGGAGCCTCTATGCTACTTCTGCAAAATTTTTGTGAATTCCAAGATTGGTGTGAGGACTGTAAGTAAGTGGGCTGAATTAAATGTCAGACCAACTCAGACAAACTAACCCTTGCTGGTAAAAGATTTCATGCTTTATAAAGCAATTAACCCATCTTGTAAATGATTATGCCTCGCTACTTACTACGATCGTTGCACAATCTACCTTTTGGTACCCTAGGGCAGCACAATCCAGTCCTGAATCCGCCACTGCCCATCTTTACGAATCAAATCATAGCGGACTCGCACAGAGTCAGTTTGAGAGCGCACAAACTGACCTGCTTCAAAATAGCTGGTTTCCTCACCCACTTCTGCCTCTACCTTTGCTTGGTCTGGGTTGGCGGCATCTGGCTGCACGGTGTCTACAGTCAGCGTATGTTTGAACTCCCGATACCAGCCATTTTGCTTGATTTCGTCAGCGCGCCTTTGCCATTGCGACAAAACGGGTTCAGCCAAAATTGTGTCCAACTTATCGATCGCATGATCAGGGCCTAAGGCAGCGGCTTTTGTCGTCAACCACGTTTGTAGGACTTGCTGGGCCGATTGCTTATCCAGCGGTGCGGTGGGGGAGGCTGCTACGGGTTGTTGGGTGAGAGGCGGGAGAGCGATCGGCGGCTGATCCAATTGTAGGATGGGCTGATCTGCTTCCAACGCTGGGCCCTTGGGGGTTTGCAACTGTTGCACCAGCCCTCTGATTAAAAACCCGATGCCAAAGAGACCAAGTAATGTGAACAGAACAAGCAGAATCAGGCGCAGTTGCCTAGAGGAGGGCTGTCCAGAGGGGGGATGGCGCAGGGCCGGGTCGTCTGTCTCTCTGCGGGAACCATCGCCTGGGGTCGCAATTCGCTCTGCTACTCGGCGGGTGTGGCGATCGGAAACCGCAGTTGCAGAAGCGGCACTAGCCCGGCTCGGTCTGCCATTGGAACCAGCCTCTACAACTCCTGCGGGTTCGCCACGCCTTCCCGCTCTAGCAGCCGTGCCATTTTGGGACACAGTGCGGGGGTCTGAAGCAACACGACCGCGAGGAACCCCGTTGCCAACGCTAGCAGAGGGCTGGGCAGACCTAGCCACCGAAGACAAGTCTGAATGATCGTCAGCCGGGGTGATATTGCGAGGAGAGGCGATCGTTGAAGTCCCCTGACCCTGAACAACGCTATGACCATTATTGGTGTGGCTCACCGCCCGCCTGGATGCGCCAGAGGAAGATGTTTGAGGCTGCACCACCCATTCACTGGTCGTCGTCGTCTCATTGGGCAATTCTTCTAGATAAGCCTGCACTTGGTCATCGGCAAAGTAGTCTTTGAGCGCTACGTGTTGGCTAGCGAGATCTTGGAAGTGGGGCAGCACTTCTTCCTGCAACCAACGTTCACTGTAGAGACAGAGACCCGGCAAAAGGTCAGGAGAGCCTTGGGAATGTTCTCGAATGAATGCCAGGGGTTCTAGCTCATGGCTACGCTCTAGGGCGCGGCTGGCTTCTTCAGTTTGTCCGAGCAACAATGCACAGACTGACTGCTCTAGATAAACATCTTGGCGAGTGGCGAGACGCATCAAAATCAGCTTGGCACGACGGATGAGGGCAGGTTGGCGCTGGGCAAACCCCCGTGCTAAAAGGGCATAGACTGCTAAATAGGTGGCGACGGCTGAGGGGCGGCGGGCTTCTTCTTCAAACAGAACCTGCTGCTCAGCAACCGTTAAATAACTCCGTAGCTGCTGAATAAAGCGGAGAAAATCGTTGACATCCAAACCCGATTGGTCATTGCCGTTGCCATCAATGCCGCCGCGCTCGTGGAGCATATCCCGCAAGAGTTGAATCCCTTTGCGGCGATCGTCCTGATGGTTTTGGGGGAGAGCCAGCAATTCCAGCACACGGTAGGGGCGCAGCTTATACAAGTCAGCCTGAATTTCACCCCGTACATTGGCAAAGATGCCTTCTCTCAGAAGTAAATCTTGTCCCACCTGCAACGATTCAGCGGCATTTTCGTATTGCCCTTGCTGCCACTGCTCCCGGCCCAACTCTAGACAGGACAAGGCTACGGTCAACACGATATCCGCGTAAACCAACCCGCTTTCTGACCCATAGTTGCGCTTCACACGAGGACTGCTGCCCACTTGCAACCGCCCAATCTTGAGTACCAACTCGTATTCCCCTAGTTCCAAGAGGATTAGCAGCGCCCCAACCAAAAATTCATCCGGCACCTCGATCGTTGGAGCGTGGGGATCAGTGATGGGGTCACCTGACTTGGCTCTGGATGAACTCATGCGCTCGGTAGGCAATTCCAGGGAGTGGTTACCCTCTAAGTCATGGGTTTTAGCTAAAAAGCTAGCATCATAGGTTTGGCGTTGCTCTGAATCGCTGAGAACGGTGTAGGCTTCGTCAAGCAGATGCTTACGCGCAGCAATTGCAGCCTCTGAGTACTCGCGACGAGGAAGCTGTAGCGTTCGGTCATGGTGAGCTTGCTTCAGTTGTTCAACTGTAGCCTGGATGGGCAAGCCCAAGATGCGATAATAGTCTAGCGGGATTTGCACAGTCCACTTCCCCGGCGGCGATGACTTAAGTCAGTCAATTAAGTTAGTCAATACAGTAACGCTTTAGGATAACGTTAATTTACTATTTTAAAAATAAACCGTACACAAATAAACCGATCGGAACCACAAACGTTGGCGATCGAGATGCTGGCCCAATGATACCCCTTTCCACAGAGACAGCAATTTATCCCTATCACTATAAAAGCAATAGTAAGAATTGGGCTGACTGCTCAGAGAGTTATCCAGAATAATAGAGGCTTACATAAGCCTTAACAACTAAATTTCCCAAGGATTAACTGTACATTTTTAGTTGGACTATTGATCAAAGGTAACTACTCAGCCTACCCTCACCGTTCGGCTGAGCGCTCACGTCGAAGCCTAAATCCCTCTCCCTGGGGAGAGGGACTTCAATCCGGCTCCCCTTCTC
>JARCMD010000287.1 GCA_030248885.1 Leptolyngbyaceae cyanobacterium MP9P1.79
AAAGCCTTTCAGGCATACATGAAAAGGGGGCAAGTGCAAGATCTAAAGCATTTGTCAGACACTCTCTAAGCTTTTTAATAGATGTTGGTAATGACAAGCTACATGGGAGAGGGATTTAGGGTGAGGGTTGCAAAAGTGAGATGCTCCCAAATAGAACTTTATTTCTGAACTTTATTTTTAGAGGTGTGAGCAAGAAATCACTATGGTTTGTTAGTCCATAAGCCCTTGGGCAGTATAGATTACACTACAAAAAAGGCTTCCTAACGCAAGGAAGCCTCATTATGGATTTAAGGTGTTGTGAGTTTAACAGTGACGATCGAACTTCTCCACATTGCCCCTATTGCAGGCTGGTAGAAATAACTGAGCAGCACTCAAAACTCAGAACCATCCCCCTAACTGGTTAGATTCTGCCAAGTTGCCCTTATGGTTTTAGGACAATTTTGATGCAGTTATCTTTCTTGTGTTTGAAGGTTTCGTAACCTTGGGGAGCCTCATCTAGCTTCATTTGGTGAGTGATCACAAACGAAGGGTCAATGTCGCCGTTTTGAATGTGTTCCAGCAATGGCTTTAAGTACTTGTGAACGTGTGTTTGCCCCATCTTAAACGTTAACCCCTTGGCAAAGGCAGCCCCAAAGGGCATCTTGTCGAGCAGACCTCCATAAACCCCAGGAATGGAAACAGTGCCTCCTTTGCGACACGCGACGATCGCTTGCCGTAGAGCCGTGGGGCGATCGGTTTCCATTCGCACAGCCTGCATCGCTTTGTCATAGATGGCATCGATCCCGGTGCCGTGAGCTTCCATACCCACTGCGTCAATGCAAGCATCTGGGCCACGTCCGCCCGTCATTTCCTTCAGGGCTTCCCCCGCGTCCACCTCTTCGTAGTTGATTACTTCAGCTTTGCCTTGTTCCTTGGCCATTTTCAGGCGGTCAGGGAAGCGATCGATCGCAATCACCTTTCCGGCTCCCAGCATGTAGGCACTTTTGATAGCGAACTGGCCTACGGGGCCACATCCCCAAATCGCAACAGTATCCCCCGGCTGAATGTGGCAATTTTCGGCTGCCATATAGCCGGTCGGAAAAATATCCGTTAAGAACAGGACTTGTTCATCAGTGAGTCCATCAGGAATGGGGAGTAAGCCCACATCAGCGAAGGGCACCCGTGCATACTCAGCTTGTCCGCCAGCGTAGCCGCCAAACAGGTGGGAGTAGCCAAATAGTCCTGAACCAACATGGCCATAGAGCTTTTCGGTTAAGGCACCATCAGGAACGGAGTTATCACACAGCGACCAGAGGTCACGGTTACAAAAGAAGCAACTGCCGCAGGCGATCGTAAACGGCACCACTACCCGCTCTCCAATGCGGCGATTTTTCACTCCACTGCCTAGTTCAACAATTTCTCCCATAAACTCGTGACCTAAAATGTCACCGGATTGCATGGTGGGAATGAAGCCATCATATAGGTGCAAATCAGACCCACAAATGGCGGTAGACGTGATTTTGATAATGGCATCCCGTGGGTTAAGAATTGTCGGGTCGGGCACTGTATCGACACGAACATCCATAGCGCCATGCCAGCAAACTGCTCTCATAAAAGGGTCTCCTTAAATTGGGTGGTAGGGTAGGGAAAGTCGCCCTTGTCCTTCCGTTCTGAAGGTCAAAGTCCCTTGGGAGCGTGGATTTAATAACATGCAATAGTTCACATGTAGGGGCGTTCGTGTAGCGTGTGCTTTGCACTTAGCATTCGGCAAAAGGCCCTAATTGAGTTTCGAGGGTTTTCGCCCGAATGCTTCGCCCTTGCCCAGTCTCTAACTTCTGCAAGTTATTTAATTCCTGATCCTCAGAATGATTAGCGCAAAGCTTTTTAGAAGTACAAGAAAACGGGTCGGGTGCAAGGCTTCTAGCACTGTTCAGATACTCGCCAAGGGGTTGGGTATCGGCTGTGGATAGGATTTATAGCGAATTCCTTTCAATTCCTGTGCTTCGCAGTGCCTGAAGTTCTTACCTTCTGGCAGAGGATTGTCCGTCCACCGTGGCGATTTCACCGGTTTCCATCAGTTGCTTAAATCGGTTCAGGTCTTCTCGGATTTGTTGTTCTGGTTCTTCCCCAAACAGTTTTGCTACGGCGGCAGTCAACATGCCACCGGGGGGATTGTATTCCAGCACGACTTTGACCTCGGTGCCGCGATCGTTGAAGGAGGGCTGAAATCGCACAAACCCGGAGTTATCCACTTGAGCATCGGCTACAGAAGCCCAAGCGATTAATTTATTCTCCTGATCGCTGACAATTTCGGCATCCCATTCCACACTGGCTCCGAGGGGGGCGCTGGCTATCCAGTGGGAGCGCCGATCGTCCAAAACTTTGACCGACTTCAGGTGTTTCATGAAATGAGGCAAGTTCTCAAAGTTGTGCCAGAAGCGATAAAGGTCTTCAGGAGACCGGTTGATCGTTACAGTTCTCTCGACCCGAATACTTTTGTTGAGTCCGATCGCATCCTGCACTTGGTCTTGGAGACTATTTTCTCCTTTTGCGCCGTGGTAAGCTAAGCCACCCCCAGCGATGGACATCAGTGCGCCGCGTAGCGATCGTTGGCTCAGCCCCATCAGCACCATAGCGCTCCCGCCAATAATGGAGGCCCAGCGCTCAGAGTCACTAACACTACTTTGGCTCTCAGCAGTGTTCTTTTGGCTACTATCAGATACGGTTTCCATGTGTGTCCTCGCTGTTATCTGCTTCTATTGTTTAAAGTAGCGATCGTCTTTTCCTTAAATCTCTGCCCAGGGAGGTAAGTTCAGGAAGAAGGGCTAGCCGATTCAGAAACGTTTCAAACAGGTGCTTCAAACAGGTAGGAAGAGGGTTGGATGTCAGGAACTATCCGATGGGAGCATCTCACTTTTGCAACCCTCACCGTTCGTCTGAGCGCTCACGTCGAAGCCTAAATCCCTCTCCCAGGAGGGGAGAGGGACTTGGATCTTGCTCCCTTCTCCCCTCTTGGGAGAAGGGGCTGGGGGATGAGGGGGTTTTGGCGTATCCTCCACAAAACTGAGATGCTCCCCTATCCGATCGCCAAAGTGAATGTGATACCGTATTTTCAAAGGTGTTTGAGTCGTACAACCGTTCTGGTCAACCCCGCCATTCCTGCTAAGAAGTCAAATCAGAAACCATGGGATCACGAAAAACGGGATCAACACTCACGTCCGATCGCTTAAATAAAGCCCTAAAGGAATACTTTGGGCATGACAGTTTTCGTCCTGGACAGCGTGAGATTGTGCAAGCTGCCCTAGACGATCGCGACTCGTTGATTATTATGCCGACGGGTGGTGGTAAATCCCTGTGCTTCCAACTGCCAGCGTTGTTGAAGCCGGGAGTAACGATCGTTGTATCGCCCCTAATTGCCCTCATGCAAGATCAGGTGGAGGCGCTGCAAACTAACGGCATTGGGGCGACATTCCTCAACAGTAGTGTGAACCTCCAAGACACCCGCGATCGGGAGCGCGACATTCTCAACGATCGCATCAAGTTACTGTACGTCGCCCCAGAACGCTTGCTCACCGGGGCTTTTTTGGCATTTCTCAACCGAGTGCAGGAGCAGATTGGCATTGCCCTATTTGCGATCGATGAAGCCCACTGCGTTTCCGATTGGGGACATGATTTTCGCCCAGAGTATCGCCAGTTGGGCAGATTACGCGAGACCTATCCAGGGGTGCCGTTTTTGGCGCTGACCGCCACCGCCACTGGGCGCGTCCGCGATGACATCATCAAGCAACTCCACTTAAATGATCCCTACGCCCCGGTTTCCAGTTTCAACCGGCCCAATCTCTACTACGAAGTGCGGCCGAAGGGGAGCCAAGCCTATGCCCAGTTGCTGACCCTGGTGCAGCAAAATCAGGGGTCAGGGATTGTGTACTGCCTCAGCCGTAAGCGTGTGGATGAACTGGCAGCCCGGCTGGAGCGCGACGGGATCAAGGCGCTTCCCTACCACGCGGGGCTGGATGACAAAACCCGCGCTGCGAACCAGCGTCGGTTTATTCGGGATGATGTGCGGGTGATGGTGGCGACGATCGCCTTTGGCATGGGCATCAACAAACCCGATGTGCGCTTTGTAATTCACTACGACTTGCCCCGCAATACCGAAGGCTACTACCAGGAAGCAGGCAGAGCCGGACGGGATGGAGAACCTGCCCATTGCAGTTTATTTTTTGGCATTGGCGATATCAAAACGATCGAATGGATTATTGACCAAAAAACTGATCCCCAAAGCGGCGAACCCTTGGAGCAGGAGCAGCGCATTGCCCGCCAACAACTCCGGCACGTTATCGACTATGCGGAAAGTAGCCTGTGCCGTCGCACCATTCAACTGAGTTATTTTGGCGAAACCTTTGCAGGTAATTGTGACAACTGTGACAACTGCCGCCATCCCAAGCCGGTGGAAGATTGGACGATCGAAGCCCAAAAGTTTCTGTCCTGCGTGGCCCGCTGCCAAGAGCGGTTTGGCATGGCCCACATTATTGATGTGCTGCGCGGCTCGAAGAACCAGAAGGTGATGCAAAACGGACACCATTTACTTTCGACTCACAATATTGGCAAGGACAAGCCGATGGAAGCGTGGCGATCGTTGGGGCGGGCGCTGCTGCAACAGGGATTACTCGATGAGAGTACCGATGGCTACGGGGTGTTGAGATTGAACTATCGCAGTTGGGAGGTGCTTCGCAGTCAACGATCGGTGCAGATTGCGATCGATACCACCACAGCCTCCCGTACAGCGCCGGAAACCGAGGCCAATCGAGCCGTGGCTGAAGCCCTGTTCCAGCGATTGCGCTTGCTCCGCAAAACCCTGGCCGATGCTCAGTCGGTTCCCCCCTACGCGATCTTTGCCGATTCCAGCCTCAAACTTATGGCCCAACAACAACCCCAGAGCTTGGCAGAGTTCGCCAAAATTTCTGGGGTGGGTAGCCGCAAATTGAGCCAATACGCCGATCGCTTCCTGGCTGAAATCACCGCCTATCGCCAAGAGCAGGGGCTACCCATTGAACCAACAACGCCGCCCTCCTCTGAGCCTTTGTCTCAACCCACCTCGCTCTCAGAAACCTACACCATCACTCTGGAACTCCATCAACAGGGCTTGACGATCGCCCAGATTGCGGAGCAGCGAAACCTACGGTCAGGCACGATCGCGACCCATCTCGCCCACTTACTGGAACAAGGGCGCTTGCTGGACATTGATTCCCTAGTTCCCCTAGAACGCCAGGGAGCCGTGGTCGCCGCCCTCGAAGCCGTTGGCCCCGATTCCCTCCGCGACCTCTACGATCACCTCCGAGAAAGCTACACCTACGACGAAATCCGCCTCGTCCGCGCCCGGTGGCTTCGAGAAAATGCCTAACGGCTCAGCAAGGATTAGCAATGTGAGATGATCTCATACCCATCTGACCCCCTGACCATTACCAACATGTTTGAGAAATCTTTAATGTTTCAAACATGTAAGGAGATTTCTAGAAAAGTTTATGCCAGGCACCGGAAGGGCGTTCGCATAGCGTGTGCTTTGCACTTAGCATCCTGGCAATGACCTTCTGGTCGATTCAAGGACTTGTCTGCCGGATGCTTCGCCCCTACAGGGATAAAATCTTTCTCATAAATCTTAGGGCAAGATTTAGAGTTTACGCCTTCAAACCTGCTCAAATTTGTCTGACGTATTGTCAAATGAAAGAAGAGCTAAGAGTACGTTGTGATTACTACTTTGATAGTCCATCGTTCTACAATAGAGACCTGAAATCACCCTATCCAACTTATTACAAAGGAAAATTAATAGAACTCTATCCGATCTCAAAAATGCCAGGGGAGCAGGACAAAGCGATAAGCGGAGAGACCAGACCTATGCCCGTTAAACTGTATTTATGGGATTTTGGTTCCTGAATCCTACTTGATGGGCATATTTTTGACATAACAAAGCTTTACGATTTTTTATCAACACCTTTAGAATTAAGCACTGATGTCACAGCCTTCCTTTTCTTCAGACTGGTTGAAGAGACTTTCAGATCCCTACGCGGTTTTGGGAGTATCTGTGGCAGCGGACGATCGCCGTATCTTGAAGCGCTACCGCGATCTGGCAAAGGTTCTACATCCCGACAGCTATAGCTCTGAAGAAACGGCTAGTAAGGAATTAGCCACCCAACTTTTTGCCCGTCTAGTCAACCCAGCTTATCAAAAGGTGAAGCAAGAGCGAGATAGAGCCGAAACGTTGGCAATGCTGCGGTTTCAGGTGCGGCGTTTAAGTCGGCAAGGGTCGATCGCCACAGAAAGTGAAACGGCTCAAAAGCTCTTGCAAATGACCATGAAGGAGGCTGAGGTTTTTTACGAGCAGGCTTTAGTGGAGTTGGTGGAACACCAATACCAACCCCTACAACGCTTTGAGACGGTGACCCAGCAAGTTATGGAACTGAATCGAGTCTACTTGCACCTAAAAATGGGGGATTTAGTGATTCGGGAAAAGCGGACTGGACTGGTTGCCAGTGCAGAAGCTAAACCCATCCAGTTCACACCCACGGGTATAGTTGCCAAGGATGCTCCGGTCGAAAATTATGCCCGGCGGCACTACGATCGGGCCCAGGAGTACTTGAAAAAAGGAGCATGGCAGCAAGCTGTGCAAGAGTTGCGCGATGCCATCAAACTGGAGGCTGACAAAAGCGAATACCACTCTGCGATCGGGCTAGCCTATTTGAAGCAAAATCTGACAGGCATGGCGACGGTACACTTTCGGCAAGCGCTAAAGCTGAACCCCAGTGATCCCCTCGCTCTGAAGTATGCGGTGCAACTCAACCTGGCACCCGCGCAACAAAATGGGGCGAAGCCAGCTCCCCAGCCCACCAAGCAAAGCGGGATTCTAGGATTTTTCGGTTTCAAAAAGCACTGAAGTCGTTGGTTGTATTTTCGCGTATGCTTTCAGGAATTTTTTGTTCGGGGAAGATGGGCGAAGCACACGCAGGTTGTGGGGAATTTTGGTTGAGATAATTCTGAACGATAGTTAGCGTTGCGATCGTGTCCCCTAGTCCTACCGGTGCTTTGTCGTCTAGATAGCAGCCCTAACTTGAGCTACTTGATAAAATAGGCTAAATGAGCATCACTCATCATTTAACGCAAAACGTTTAGCTCACTAACTGTAATTTGCACCATTTCTAGTCCCTCTTTACCAGTAATACTCTCTTGAGACCAGTGCAGGCTGGTAGAACTAACTGAGCAAAACTAAAAATTCAAAACTCAAAACTCAAAACAATCCCCCTCACTGGTCAGAAACTTCTGCCAAGCTGCATTAGCCTTCATTCCTCGTGACCTTTTCAACATAACGCTATGGCTTCCCCCTCATCCCTCCAGCCTGCGTCGGGTCTCACACGTTCTGCCAAATTAGTTCCTAAATTTAAGTTTTCTCTATTCAATTCGATCGGTTCCAGATTATTTTTGTGGATTTTGAGCGGTGCCCTACTGGGAATCGGCACCATGTCCTTCTTCTTTTACATTGCTCTGGAAAGTCAGGCAAAGGAAGAAATTCGCAGCAAGCTCAGCACACAGGTCAGCGCCATTGAAACGGAACTGACCAAAATAGAGCGCCCAACTACGAGTATGTCGATCGCGGTGCAAACGCTACATCGGGTCGGAGTTGAAGATCCCAAAGCTTACAAGCAGTTAGCCTTTGACTTCTTTCAAAAACGTCCCCAATTGATGGTAGGCACTGGCTTTGGGCAACTGGCTTTTCAACTTGTGCCCAAGCAAAAATGGTACTGGCCCTACTTTTATCGAAATCAAGGCAGACCTGGGCAGGCAGGAGAAATTTTACCCGCTCCCCACAACGATACTGTCTATGCTGAGGTCTATAAACTAGACGGAGATTATTCTCAGCAAGATTACTACAAGCTGCCCTTGGCGGCAGATACAGAGGTCTGGTTGGAGCCTTACTCCTGGCAAGGGATTACCATGACCTCCTTCTATACCCCCATTCGCAACGATCGTGGCGATGTGATTGCCCTAGGAGCCGGAGACATCAGCGTTACAGCCCTGAGTGAGCAACTGAAACAAACCTCAGTTATACGGCAAAGTGGCTATTTCGTTATTTTAAGCCGACAGGGAAAACTGCTTGCCTATCCCCCCAATTCCGAGAAGGCAAAAGCCTTGGCGACTTACAAAGATATCCCTAACCTGGATCTGATTTGGCAACAGGCTAATTATGACAATCGGGGGATGGTGCAGGCAGAGGGGCAGTTTTGGGCCTACCAGCACATTAAAGGGACGGGATGGCTGATGCTGGCAGTGGTTCCCCAGTCAGTGATCCTGGGGCCAGTTCTAGGGATCACAGTCGGCGGAGCCTTGGGAGCGGGGGCGGTGTTGGCGGTGGTCGTGTTCCTGTTTGTGCAGCAGCTAAATCAACGGTTGCAGCCCATTATGGAGGAGTGCAATCGCCTATCTGAGGCAGATCATGAGCGGGCGCTGCGCTGGAATCAGGGAAGTGGGGAAGGGGCAACGGCAGATTTGCAGGGACAACTTGGTGAGGGGGCGATCGGACTCAGTGGGCAAGGGGCTGAAAATAGTGCCGATGAGCTAGAGATTTTGTCGCGATCGGTTTACAACATGTCGGCTCAGTTAAAGCACTCCTTTGAAGACCTGGAACTGCGCGTTGAAGAGCGCACGGCTGAACTGAAAGATGCGAAAGAATTAGCAGATACCGCGAACAGAGCCAAAAGCGAATTTTTGGCCAACATGAGCCATGAGTTGAGAACTCCCCTCAATGGTATTCTGGGCTACGCCCAAATTTTGCAGCGATCCCCAACGGTTCACGCCCAGGATCAGCACGGCATTGAGATTATTTATCAATGTGGCTCTCATTTGCTGACCTTGATTAATGATGTGCTAGACCTCTCTAAAATCGAGGCCCAAAAATTAGAACTCCATCCCACGGAGGTCAATCTGAGTGCATTCCTTCAAGGCGTGACTGAAATCTGTGAAATTCGCGCCCATCAAAAACACATCACCTTTTCGTCCTCTCTCAGTTCCGACTTGCCGAGTGGTGTCTGTGTTGATGAAAAACGACTGCGCCAGGTGCTAATCAATCTGTTGAGCAACGCGATTAAGTTCACTGAGGCAGGAGCAGTCACCTTTACCGTTTCTTCTTTGGACGCAGTGCCGGGTGGAAGACCGAAGAAGGAGGGTAGAGAAGCCCAAAACCACTGCCTTCGCTTTCAAGTGCAAGATACGGGAGTGGGCATTAGCTCGTCCCAAATTGAGCAAATCTTTTTACCCTTTGAGCAAGTGGGAGAACACAAACGCCAATCGGAGGGCACTGGGTTGGGGCTAGCGATTAGCCAAAAAATTGTGCAGATGATGGGTAGCACTATCCAGGTGAGCAGTGAGCCAGATCAGGGCAGCACTTTTTGGTTTGAGGTGGAGGTGCCAGAGGCGTTGGACTGGGTGCAGGCGGCGACTGTTTCCGATCGGGGTAAGCTGTTAGGTTTCCGGGGCAATCCCCGTAAGATTTTGGTGGTGGACGATCGCTGGGAAAATCGATCGGTGCTGGTGAGCCTGCTCAAACCGCTAGGATTTCTGCTGGTCGAGGCGGCAAATGGGCAGGAAGGTTTAGAGAAAACGCTGGTTGCCCAACCCGATTTGGTGATTACAGATTTGCAAATGCCGGTGATGGATGGGTTTGAACTCATGCAACAGTTGCGGCAGTCTCCTCAGACTAGGGATATGCTGATTATTGTTTCCTCGGCGAGTGTATTTGAAATCGATCGCTACAAGAGCATAGAAGCAGGCGGCGACGACTTCCTGCCCAAACCAGTGCAGGCTGAGGAATTATTTAACCAGCTACAAAAACACTTGGGTTTGGAGTGGATTTATGCCGAGCCAGAGCCAGCAGCGATCGTGGACGTATCAGCGTCAACCGGGACTTCCCTTGAGTTGACTCCCCCGCCCCCCGCCATGCTAGAAACGCTCCTAGATCTGACTCGCAGGGGAAACATCAACGCCATTTTGGAGCAGACTACAGCGCTGGAGCAGTTTGCGGAACTTGTGCAGTTTGCCCAGAAGGTGCGGCAATTGGCTGAGGGCTATCAGCTTAAAAAAATTCGGGAGCTGCTGGAGCAGTACAGAGTAGCCAAGCAAAGTTAGGCTGCATTTGCTGCTGCGCCTCTGTTCCCTGCCAAATTCACGTTAATTTAGGTTCAAGCCACGGGACTCTTGCCAGGCTTGAACCAGGTTGCCCCGCATCAGGGCAGCGATCGCATTCAACGCCTTGAGTTCTGGCACATTGGGGTGACTGGCCAGAGCAGGTTTCAACGCTTTTTGCGCGGCTCCTGGTCGCAAATCTGCCAAGTTCACAAAGGCTAAATAGGCATAGGCGTAGGGATTTTTGGCATCCAGTTTAGCCACGCGCTCCAGAGCCACGATCGCCCCTGCCACATGCCGTTGCAACACTTGAGAGAGGGCGACACCATAGGCAAAGTCTACATTCTGCGGTTCGGTTTTCAGGCGATACTCCAAGGCTTTTTGGGCTTGAACTAGGTAATCCTGCACAGGATCGTAGAGGTTCATCTGCCCAACTTTGTCAAAGATTGGGTCAAGGGCCTTACGGCCTTGGGGTAGGGTGGTGGCGAGAGTCCGTAACTGAGTCACCCAGTCTAATTCAGGGGCAGGAACGGGTTTGGCGGCAGGTTCGATCGCCACTCTCACGGTTGGCGGGACTGCGATGGCATAGCTTTCGCCAGTTTCTCGATTCAAATACCTCGCCGATAGCTTGTAGCTGGCGGCTGAAGTGCCATTGGGAGGTAGCATCGCTGTGCGTTCAATGACCCGAAATGCACGGGATTGACCAGGCTGGAGTTGCCCTGAATGCAGCGCTCCCAGTCCCAACCCATGGTCGTGAATCCAATAATGGTTCGTCGTGGTCGCCCTAGGGCTAAGGGAGGTGAGTTGGCGTGGAGACAAGGCGGGTTCAGGGGTCAATTCTGGAGGAGTAGAAGTGGATTCAGGAGGAGAAGCCGACTCAGACGTAGAATCAAATCCCAAATCAGAAATGGGGGTGCTGAAGTCAGTCCACCACGTCAGCACCACAATGCCCGACTGAAGCTGGTTCCAGGGCCCCGACCATTCGTAGGTCACAGGTACAGGTGCGCCGGGGGGAACTTTGGCAGGCAGCGTGACGCGATCGAGCCTCACTTTAGCTGGGGATGCGCTAGCGAGGGGAATAACTTCCACGGGGGACGATCGGCGATGGTGGAGATTCAAGGTCGAGCCATCTGGTAACGTCCAACTTCGTTGCACCCGAAGATCTGGGCTGGTTTCCACCGCTTGGGCAAAGGCAGCTTGGGGCGCTTGCATTTGCGAGGCATAGGTGCCTTGGCTGTCAGTTTTGGTGAGAAACCAGGAGAGCGATCGCACATCCTGAGGCACAAATTTCATCTGAGTGCCGATCTGCCTCGCGTAAACCTGAAAGTCCCGCAGCGCCCCGTAGTAGTCGAAGTTATGCTGATCAATCTCAGGTGTGGAGGGTAAAACGGCCAGATTCGATCGCAGGTATGGCTCTGTCTTCAGGATTTCACTGATGATCTGAGTATGGGGAAACTCTGGCCCCATATAGGCACGGTGTCCCACATTTGGAGCGAGAAACTTGGTAATCGATGTGCCTAAGGCACCACCGATCGGGTAGGTGTTGAGGAGCATCAACCCTGTCATTAAGCCGACTGTTCCCCACTTTACCCACCGCCATCGATCGCGCCATCGAGTCAGCCCGTAGGCAAGCACCACCGCCACCACAGGCAAGTAGGGCATGATGTAGCGTAGGTCTTTATTAACAACAGCAGAAAAGAATAGATAAGAACTCCCACAAAACAGCGCAAACCAACGCAGTGTCGCATTTTGGTTCTGTTTTCTTGCCAACTGCCGACTCCGTGGCTCCTCGCGAAAGGAGGTGAATAGCTGACTCCAGTACAACAACAGCCCCACGATCGCCACTAAAAGGAGGGGCCAGGACACAGCATTGGGGAGGTCTTTCCAGTAGAAAATCCAGGCACCGAGGGTATTTAGGGGCGGGTCTCCCTCCTGCATCGCTGGGATCGTATTGGCATTTTGACTGGCGCTGGCGATAAATATCCAGTTAGTGCGATACCACGGCATGAAAACGATCGCCGCCACAACCAGACTCGTCACCAGTTGCGCTAATCGCTCCCATTGACGCTGCCAAAGCGCAGCCACCCCAACCCACAACAGTGGCACCAACAGAAATAGGAGGGCAGTCTGCTTCGTCAGCATCGCTAGCCCAAAGGCAACGCCAAAACCCAGAATCCACAACCACTGATCCCGCTGTATTTTGGTGTCGCGCCACACCGTCAAGCAGTAAAAACTCAGCGCCACCAACGCCATGAGCGGATAGTCAATCAGGTAAATAGTGCGTGTGTCGTAGAGTCGCGGCAGGACAATGCACAGCCCCGCTGCCCACACTCCTACCTCGGCACTGTGTAAGCGCTTGCCCAAACCATACACCGCTCCCATCAGGATGGCTGTGAACAGAACATTCACCAAAAGAGCCTGAGCCGTACCACGCCCAAAAATCGCCAAAAATGGAGCCGTCACAATGTAGGTTAAGGGCGGATATTTGGGACTGAGCATCCAAAAATTGTTCCACCACTCGCCAGAAAAAAAGTGCGGATGTTGCAGGGCCGCCCAGTAGTCGAGGGCGCTAATCAGGTGCTTGGCGGGGTCCCAGGAAGGCACAGAGCGATCGAGCCGCCCCCAAAGGATGTCATTCAGTGTGGACAATACCCAAATGAGTCCCAGGGCTAGGAGGGTAGATTGCTCGTTCCCATCGCCTTTTGGCTGGAACCTTATGGCTGATGGCTGGAATAGTCTGGTGCGGCGGCGGCTACGAAACACGGTCATTAACTGAAAGAGATGATAGTTAGTCAGCAGCATACCACGCTGATATTTTGTTAATGTTCAGGATATTTCTTTATTTAAGGAGATTTTCGAGAATGATGTTAGGGACTTGCAGATAAATAATGTACCCGCGCATAAACCTTGCACGGGCGAAGCATTCGGGCGAAAGTCTTTGTAACTCAATAAGAACCTTTGACCGAATGCTTCGCCCCTACGCAGACTTTGGAATGATTTATTAGTTGGAAGTCCCTTCCGGTGCCTGGTATAACCTTTCCTGGAACTCTCCTAAGTTATTTCGCTAGTGCAGGCTGGCAGAAGTAAGTGGGCAGCACTCAAAACTCAAAACAATCTACCTAACTGATCAGAAACTTCTACCAAGCTGTACTAGCCCAACCACTCGTCGCGGCCGTAGCTGACCCATTGTTGAATCAGCGCGATCGAAGACACAAAAATAAACCAGTAAAGGGTTTGATAGACTTTTCGACTGGGAAAACAGCGGCACAAATACCCAAAGGCAATGAAGAAAAAGGGAATAGCAAAAATAAATCGTGCCAGGCTGAATAGACGATCTTGAGTGAGGAAAACGATCGCCGCGAGACTAACGCAAAAATAGAGACAAAACCAAAAGGGGTAGCTTTTTCCTAACTGGTTAGCTGAGTCTGAATCGGTGAGTTTCGTCAGTTTCAATCCTTTGGTCTTTGCTCGTATAGATGTTAGTAACGATGATAGAACGAGAATCGGTGGATAAAGGGCTAAAGTAGGCCAAATAGGAAATTTGGGGACAACGATCGGAATATCTTGCTGTTTATTCTGGTAGTAAACAATGAGAACTGCCATGAATAAAATCAGCACTGGAAAGTAGAGTCCCCAAAGGTCAAACAAGGGAGACTTGGGAAATAGCAACAACTCCAAATGAATGCCCAACTGTTTGCCCCAATTTTTCTGTTCAACAAAGGGTGCTAAAAAATCTCCCCTGGAACTGAGACAAAACAAACCATAGGGCAAATAACCCAGCAAAGCTCCTACCCAGATTGTAAAAGTTAGCTTGATCTCATGGCGAACTGCCCTCATCCCCCAGCCCCTTCTCCCTGAGTCGGAGAGGGGGAAAAGGCTTGAAAGTCCCTCTCCCAAAGAGGGAGAGGGATTTAGGGTGAGGGCTGATGATTGCTGAGCCAATAGATTAGATTCCCATCTCAAGTCAAAGATCCAGAGAGTTACCAGGGTCGCTCCTGATGCAAAGATTAATTGTAATAACGCAGGACGGTTTAAGGACATGAGGGCGATCGTCACTGCCACGAAGCCCAGTTTCAGCACTTCATTGAAGCTCTTACTGATTAAAAGTAAATAAATCAGAATTACGCTCAGAATTGAGAACAGGCTCTCGGTGTAGCCAATGACTCTGAAAATTGCCATTGGGTTCAAGGTATAAAGCAGCGTGATTAATAGCGCTAGATGAGCCTGGCGCAAACATTGATTCAGGAGTGCCAGTAGCAACGGAATTGAAACTAGGAATAACAGGGTTGAACCGATTGAAAAATAATGGGCAGCTTGGTCGATCGTGCGCGGATGAAATAGGACACGAATGAGCCACGGCCAGAGTGGATAGAAGGCAGAACATTGTGAATTTAGGGCTAACTCTGCGTAGTGTTTGACATCCCAGTAATAACTTTTGTCGGGCAACTGTGGGGGAATAGCCCGTACTAATTCAGTAGCAGAAAAGAACTTATGAAACGCCTCTGGATTGAGCAACATCCCGATCGCTGCACAGCCGATAAATGCGCCATAAACAATGAGCGATCCTCTAAAAATAGCTGACAAATTTTGCTGATTGCTTCTATCCATCACACTTGCTAATCAAGACACATTCTAATCATGGCAATATGGGGAATCCCTGCTTCATCAAAGGGGTTTCCCACAGGTTGAAATCCCAATCGACCATAGAAATCTTTAGCATAGATTTGGGCATGAAGTTTAGCCACTGAAATGTTTTTGCTAGCTAAAACTTGTAATGCTGCGGTCATCATAGTTCTGCCAATCCCTCTTGACCGAAAGGAAGCCAGTACAGCAACGCGCTCAATTTTTGCGGTTGTGGAGTCGAGATAGCGAATTCTGGTAGTACCGATCGCCTCTCCATCAGCATAAGCAAGAATATGATCTGAGGTTTCATCTAACCCATCAAATTCTAGGGCAGCAGAGACCCCCTGCTCAACTTGAAATACAGCTTGGCGAATTGTCACGATCGCAGGCATCTCATCAGGCAACTGCGCTAGTTTAATCACTAAATTTATTTCATTCATAATCTAATAAATACGTTCGCCGCTAAAAGATTAGATCGGATTCAGCCCATAGTTCTAAGAAATCTCCACAGCAGATGCCAACCAAAATTTATATGAACCTTAAGAGAGACTTAACTTGCTTCAGATAGCGTTATTGCAAGTATGTTCAAACTTAACCTCACAGGGATAACTCTTTCAGTACTTTTACATAGAATCTGTTAAAGCTAATTTTCTTGCTCAGTTTGATTCAGTGTGTTTCTGTTCGTGGTAGCTGAGTGAGCATCGGACTATCAAATGGTGTTTTTTAGTTGGGTTCGATCGGGGCCAGTGCATTTCAGAGTCGCATCACCGAACCTCCGCTACTTCTTCAAATAGCAACTTAATGACTGGTAATTATTAAGATGGGCGATTATAATCCTACAGTTCCGATCGGTAGTACAGTAGCAAACCCTGCTCCCGCTCCGGCATCTCCTACGGCGGTGATGCAGCATATTGCCACCAAAGCAGTGTCGGGCATCGTCACCTTTCGGGATACCAAAGATGACTCTGTGATATGGCAGCTTTACGTGCAAGGTGGGCAACTCAATTACGCCACCAATGTGAAAGGTAAAGCGGAGCGGCTCCAATGTCTTTTACAACGGACGCAGCCGGATCTGGCAAAGCTGGAGTTTGTAGACAATCAGCTAGAGTACGTTGCCCTGTGTAAGGGGTGGCAGAAACAGGGATTGCCTGTGCAAGGACTGCGGCAATTGTTGGGACGGCTCAGTTTAGAGGCGTTGGTGCAGATTCTGTCGATCGCCAAGGCAACGGTAGAGTTTAACCGCACTGCCAAGGTGGAGCCAGTGCTGATTGCTACGGCGGTCAATGAACTCCCCGCTCCTATGCTGCAAATGGTGTCCCAGTGGCGACGGTGGCGACAGCATCTCCCCTCGCTCCTGACCCGCCTCTATGTGGAACCTCATAACACTGAGGTTTTCCAGAGTTTTTGGCGACAGGAGTTCGATCGACTGGAACACAAGTTTCTGTTTAATGCCGATCGGCTGCCCACAGTCGTCCGCACCCTACGGCAAAAGCTGTCGGTCTACCGCGCCGCTCAAGTTTTGGATGTGCAACCCCAAGCACTGACGGCTTGGATTCAGCCCTTCCTGGAAGCGCGGTTGGTATCTACTTTTTCCTTTGGTCAGTTTGAACCGCTGACTGTGGCTCCGGCTCCGGCAGCGACGAAACCGATCGCCGTTGAGGAGATTGTGCTGCGTCCCACCATTGCCTGCATTGATGACAGCAAAACCATTCAACGGCAAGTGCGGGGCATCTTAGAAATGTCTGGGTATGACGTAGTGAGTATTACCGAGCCAGTTCATGCTCTCACTTCCTTAGTGCGGCATAAGCCAGCGGTGATTTTGATGGATGTGAACATGCCCGATATCGATGGGTATGAACTTTGCGCCATGCTGCGGCAATCCAGGTTGTTGAAGGATGTGCCAATCATGATGCTCACGGGGCGGGAAGGCATTGTAGACCGGATGAAAGCTCGATCGCTGGGCGTTAATTACTATCTCACCAAACCGTTCGATCCCGCCCGGCTGATTGAATACGTGCAAAAGTTGGTGCAAACAAGCTCTTCTCAGACCCCCTGAACTGGAGCGATCGAGGGGGCAACTGAGGGATGTATTTGCCAGGCATGAGGGGTACACGGTGTCGTTCAATGGCTGAGCAGAAGCATGGTTGAAGATTATTTCAAAGTTCGGGTATTTGATGCAGTGCGGGTCGCCTTGCCCTTGCGGTATGTCGAGACTGTTTTACAGGTGAATCGCCAGCAAATTTGCCCGATTCCGGGACTGTCCACTTCTCTATTGGGCGTGATTAACCGGCGGGGTGCCCTGACTTGGGTGCTGGATTTGCGGCAGTTTCTCTCAGATTTGCCTCCTGCCCAACTGAGCCGCAACCTGACAACAGTGGTGCTGACGGTGGAGGGCAGCACGGCTGAAGAGGGAGAAGGCACCCTGAGACGATCGATCGCCTGCATTGTCACAGAGTTAGAAGGTGTTTTTCCCTCCCCTGCCCTCAAGCCCTTCAGCAAGCCCGTGAAACCCAGACTCCAGGAATTTTTTGCTGGGATCGCTACCCACGAAAAATCAGGGGTGGCTGTCCTTGATCCCGTCGCTCTCCTGGATGTTCTCCACCAAGAATCGATCGGGGTGACGGAACCAAAGCTGGATCTGTATGCCCCATTTAACCCGATCGCTCCGCCCGTAAACGCCTTACCTAAATCCCCCCAGCCGGCCCTGAACTAACCCTGGTACTTTGACCTATGCAACACTCTGACGTTGAAAATCCAGTCCTAACCAAGGCGGCAGGCTCTAGCCTCAACGGGGGCGGTTCTAAACCTCTCACCTCTGGGGTTCAAGAAGATGACTCCTTGGATCTCCTAGACCAGTTCCTTCGGGCCAACAACCTGGAACAACTGGGGGAGTTGGAAAAAGCTAGAGCGCTGTACACAGAGATTATGGCGTTGGATGGGGAAGGCACCTACGGGATGAGTGCCCAGAAAGCTTTGATGGCCATGCCTGCTAGGACAGACTTAGACCTGAGACAAGGCGACGATCGTCACTCCCCCCAGCCCTTGCCGCTCCCCAGCACACCCCCAGCCTCCAAACCCGTTGTCGCAGCAATTCCCCTGGAGCGGACAAGCCGGTTTATTCAGCTTCCCAAGGGCATTCGCCAGCGGTGGGGCAACCTCTCTTTTGGCACCAAGCTGAATATTCTAATCATCAGTGCTGCGGTGATCCCGGTTTTGATGGCGACTCAAACCCTTGTGTCCTTGACGCAAAACAAAGTCCAGCAGGATTTCCGCAAGAATATCCGAACCGATACTGAGTCCTTTATTGAAGAATATGTCTATTGGTCAAGGGATGATAGTCGGGCAGAAGCTGAGAACTTGGCGAACTTGGTGCGGACGAACGCCTTCAACCTCTTTGACCCGACGGATGTAAAAGTCAATCAGCCCTTTATTCTACAAATTCTGCGCGAGGGGACTTCGGCAAGTGACTTGATTCACGCGGAATTGACCAAGAGTTTTCGGATCATTACTGATGCTAAAGGACGGGCGATCGAACACACCGCCAAAATCCACGCCGGAGCCAAGGCGGGAACTACCTCCCCCTTGCCCAAGCCAGAACACACCGTCAGCGCTGAAGAGTTTCAAGTCATTGAAACGCCCTCTGGCTTTGATCTGAGCAGCTTACAGATTGTGAAGGATGCCATTCAAAGCGGACAACCCCAGACGGGGGTGGATCTACTCCCCGCCAAGGTGCTAAAGCAACTGGGGCTGGAAACCCAGGCAAAGGTGCCCGTGCAATCTACCCCCGGTTTACCTTCATCCAGCGCCTATGAAACAGAGCTGGATAACTATGAAGCAGGGTTGGTGAGTATTGCGGTCTATCCCATTTTGAGTAATGAAAGTCAGCCCAGAGTCATGGGAACGGCGATCGTCGGGTCGTTGCTCAACCGCAACAATGCCATGACAGATTACTTCTGGAAGCTCTATGACAAACCCGTGGTCTCCATTTATGCTCAGGATTGGCGTGTTAGTACAACGGCTCCAGCGGAGGATAGCAGCGGAGTTCGGGCCTTGGGAACGATCGCCCCCAAAGCTGCTACCGATAAAGTGTTGTTGGAAGGACAGGAAGACTACACCGCCACGGAGAAAATCCAGGGTAAAAACTACCAGATTGCTTACCTGCCGCTCTATGACCACCGCAAAGCCTTAAATCCTGCCACGAAGCCGATCGGCATGGTGACCGTTGCCCGTTCTCTCGGAGACTTAGAAGCGTTACTGCTGCAACAACAACTCGTTGGCTTAGCCATTGCCGGGGGAATGCTGTTGGTGGTGGGTTTAATCACGATTCCGATCGCCAATGCCTTTGGCTATTCCCTCAAACAACTGGCGCAATTTGCCGAACGCGTCGGCAGTGGGGAAACGGGCACTCGCTTAGAAGACACAGCCCGCGCTGATGAGGTGGGCATTCTAGCGCGGGAGATGAATGAGATGGCGACGAGTATTGAAACCAACCTGCAACAGGTGCAACGGCAAGAGTCCCAGCGCCGCCAGGAAGCCGAACAGCAGCGACAGGAAAAAGAGCGCCTGCAACGGGGGGTGATTGAACTGCTGTTGCAAATTGAAGGTGCACAGCGGGGGGATTTGACCGTGGAGGCTCCAATTACATCTGGGGAAATGGGGTCGATCGCCGATGCCTTTAACGCCACCATTCGCAGTTTGAGAACGATCGTCATGCAAGTGCAGAGCGTGACCAATGAGGTGAACCAGTTGGCCCAGCGCAGCGAAACCTCAGTTCGGCAATTGTCCTCCGATGCCCTCACCCAATCCTCCGAGCTAACCCAGGCTCTAGCTTCCGTGGTAGAAATGTCGAGTTCGATTCAACGTGTGTCTCAATCAACCCAGGAAGTGGCAGAAATCGCCCGCCGCGCCGCCGAAGCCGCCCAACTGGGGGATACAGCAGTGGATCAAACCGTGGTCAGTATGGATAAAATCCGTACTGCTGTTTCAAACACCGCCAAGCAGGGCAAACGCTTGGCGGAAGCGTCCCAGGAAATTTCCCAGATCCTCGAAATCATTACGGGAATTTCGGAAAAAGCGAACCTGCTGGCGTTCAATGCTTCGATCGAGGCAGCCAGGGCAGGGGAACAGGGGCAGGGCTTCCGAGTGGTGGCGGAGGAAGTCCGGGGCTTGGCGCAGCAGGTGGCAGAATCTGCCCAGGACATCGAGCAACTGATCAGCGGCATCCAGCAAGAAACCGCTGAAATGTTGAACACGATGGAACTGGGAACAACGGAGGTGGTCACCGGAACGCAACTGGTGAGCCAAACTAAACAAACCCTACAGCGCCTGAATGCCCTGAGTCAGCAGATTAACTTCTATATGCAAGATGTGGCGACTAACACGATCGAACAAACCACTGCGTCACACCAAGTTAACGAAACGATGGAATTGGTGGCAGGGATTGCCGCCACCACCTCCAACGAAGCGAAAACTGTCACACGTTCCCTGAAAGAGTTGCTGGCAGAGGTGCAAACCCTGCAAACCTCCGTTGACCAGTTCCGCCTGGAGTAATCGCCAACATGAGTTCAAGTGATGCCGATCGCCCCCCCAATCTCTAACCCCCTAATCAATTAAATTGTATGAAAAATATTCTTGTTGTGGAAGACGGTCATGCCGAACAGCGAATTATGAATGCCCTGCTGACCCAAGCTGGGTTTGAGGTGGCGCTGGCCAGCAATGTCGATGAAGCCTGGCAGTGGTTGGAGACCAACATCCCGAATTTGGTAATTCTCGATATCGTGATGCCAGGGAAAAGTGGGCTGGAACTCTGCCGCATGATTCAAGGCAAGACAGAGTTGAGCCAAATTCCCATTGTGTTCTGTAGCTCTAAAAGTGAGGAGTTCGATCGCTTCTGGGCGATGCGTCAGGGGGCAAAAGCCTATCTGATTAAGCCCTACGCGCCCAAAGAACTGCTCGACATGGTGTATCAACAGATTCGTTAGTTTAGAGGCTGTCTTAAACGTGCCAGAGACCTTGCACTTGCCCCCTTTTCATGTATGACTGAAAGGCTTTAAGGCCCCAATTCTGGGGGACTTTAACTTCAGAACCCCCCAGAATTGGGGGGCTGGGGGGCGGTTCGGGCGACAATTCATACCTCTTCAGACCGCCTCTTCCCATGGGTACATCTCACTTTTGCAGATTTCCGATCCGTCCTCATCCCCAACCCTTCTCCCTAGGGAGAAGGGAGCCGGAATTCAAAGTCCCTCTCCCCAGGGAGAGGGATTTAGGGTGAGGGTGGATCGGGCGGTTGCAAAACTGGGATGCACCCTCTTACTCCCCCCGATCGTGCCCTCCCTTTTCTTTGCCTTAGCTGCCCTTTGCGAGAACTTCTATGGATACCCATCGCGTGAAACCATCCCCTGACAACACCCCAACGGGTGACCTGTTGGATAAGCTGCTAGAGGCAAACATGCTGGAGCAGGAGGGCGACACGAACAGAGCCAAGACGCTTTACGAAGAAATTATCGCTCAAGATCCAGATGGAGCCTATGCTCCCAGTGCCCAGAAAGCCTTGGAAAACATGGGGATCACGTCCGCTGTGCCATCAGCCGTTGGAGTCATGGAGCCGCCCAGGGTGAGGGAAAAACCGAGGGAAGCTCTCCCTGTGCCTCAACCAGATGGATTGCGTCCCCACCCTGCGAATCGGCCCTCACTGCAACCCCAGCGTCAAAAATTTCGGGTTCCCTTCACCAACTCGATCGGGTCTCGGCTCTTCCTGTTTGTGTTGGGCGGCGCTCTTGTGGGACTGAGTGGCATGTCCTACTTTTTCTACTCTCGTCTAGAAAATCTGGCAGGGCAGCAAATTCAGGGCACCCTCGACACCAAGGTCCGCACGATCGAAGGCGAACTGGGTCAGGTAGAAGCCTCCATGGGCAGCTTGGCAGCGGCGGTTAAAACGATGAAGGAGTTGGGGATCAAAGATCCGGCTTCCTACCGGAAGTTAGCCTTTGAGTTTTACCAACGCCGATCGAACCTGACGATCGCCGTCGGGGTGGGGCAAACTCCCTACCAGATGGTGCCCGATCGGGAGTGGTACTGGCCCTACTTCTACCAGGATCAAGGAGTGCAGGGAGCAACGGGGCAACTCCTACCCGCTCCCAACGACAGCACCCGCTACTCAGAGCTATTTGCAGACGATAAATATCCTCAGCAAGGCTATTACAAAGACCCTGTTGCCGCTCAGAAAGGCTTGTGGACAGAACCCTACCTTTTCTATGGGATCACTATGACCACCTACGCCAATCCCTTCACAGACGATCGGGGGACGCTAGTTGGCGTGGCAGCTACAGACGTAAACGTTACCGCCCTCAGTAGCCAGGTGCAGGATTCGGTCACCAAGGAAGGGGGCTATTTCGTGATTGTGAGTGGGCAAGGCAAGTTGTTGGTTTATCCACCTGAAGCAGAAAAAGCGAAGAATCGGGTGAGCTACCAAGAAGTGCCGGAGCTAGCCGCCATTTGGCCCCAAGTCCAAGGCAATCCCCAAGGCTTAATCCGTGCCCAAGGTAAATTTTGGGCTTACCAGCGGGTACAGGGCACCAACTGGCTGATGTTGGCGGCAGTTCCCCAAGAAGTTGTCTTGGGGCCAGTGGTTCGGATTACAGTCCTCACCGCGCTGGCAGCCGGGGTATTGCTGGCAGTCATCATCTTCTTGTTTGTGCGGCAACTCAACGCTCGGCTCAAGCCCATCTTGGATGAGTGTAACAAGTTGATGAAGGCTGACTCTGAAAAGGCCCGGAGGCAGGGAACGGGCACTCAGCAAGGGGCAAATGATGCCACTGACCTTGCGGGCTTAGACGAGTTGGGCGTGCTTTCCACTTCCTTTAGCCGCATGTCCCAGCAATTGCAGGAATCCTTTGAAGGACTAGAAGCCCGTGTTGAGCAACGGACTGAAGAATTGAAAGAAGCTAAGGAAGCCGCTGATGCCTCGAAAGCAGCGCTGCAACAGGGTGCCGTGAATTTGCTGTTGGAAATTGAAGGCGCACGGCAGGGGAACTTGACGGTCAATGCTCTCGTGACCGACGGGGTAGTGGGATCGATCGCCGATGCCTTTAACGCCACGATGCGGAACCTGCGTACCTTGGTGCTGGAAGTGCGGGCGGTGACCAACCAGGTGAGTGACATGGCCCAAAGCAGTGCGCCATCCATGCAACACCTGTCAGACGATGCTGTGCAACAAGCGGACGAGTTGAATCGTGCCCTGCTCACCGTGACGCAAATTGCCGATTCCATTCGATCGGTGGCCCAATCAGCCCAAGAAGCTGCCGCCATCGCCCAACGGGGAGCCAAAACTGCCCAAGCTGGGGAAGAGGTGATGGATTTAACCGTGACCAGTATCAACAACGTCCAGCTTGCCGTGGCTGAAACCGCCAAGAAAGTCGATCGCCTCACCGAAGCCTTTCAACAGATCTCGCAGATTTTGACCACCATCAACGGTATTTCAGAACGAACCAACTTGCTGGCGTATAATGCCTCGATCGAAGCCTCCCGTGCGGGCGAAAACGGTCAGGGCTTCCGGGTGGTGGCAGAGGAAGTGCGGCGGCTGGCGCAGCGGGTCACGGATGCCACCAAGAGCATTGAGTCGATCGTGGATGTGATTCAACAGGAAACGGCTGAAGTGCGCCAGGCGATGGAAACTGGGCAGGCAGAGGTGCTGTCAGGTACTGAACTGGTGGGCAAGACGAAGCAAACGCTCCAAGGACTGGCGGCGATTAGCCAAGAAATTGACCAATACCTGCAATCCATCTCGCAAAGCACCCAAACCCAAGCCCAGTTCTCCCAGGAGGTGAACCAGGTGATGGAGCAAGTGGCGATCGCTACCCAAAGCACCTCAGAACAGGCTACGACCGTGACTGGCTCACTCAAAGACCTAGTTTCCGTTGCTAAAAACCTGCAAATCTCCGTTTCACAGTTCCGTTTGGAGAAGTAATGACGTATACCTTTGATCCCGCCTTGCTGGAATCGATTACCCAAGAAGCCCGCCAGTGTTTTTTGGAAGAAGATGCCCCTGGCTACTTGGCGGCGCTCCAACAGGGCGTAGAACAAATTGCCAGCCACGGCAAGCCCGACTTCAAAATTCTGATGCGGGCGGCCCACTCAATTAAGGGCGGGGCAGGTGTGGCCCAGATGCCAGGACTCACGAAACTGGCCCACAAGTTGGAAGATTTGCTGGAAGGGTTAAACCAATCGAAGGTGCAGGAAACCGATCGCGCCCTGACCTTGCTGCAACAGGGCGTGGAAGAATTGGGATTCCTGCTCAGCCAAGCCCAGAATGTGCAGGATGTGCAACCCGATGTCGCCCTCCTCCAGTCCCTCGATGATTTCAACACCAGCTTGGCTACAGCGATCCCCGGCACCGATCGCGACCCTGCTGCGGGTGCCCCCCCGATTTCCCCCGCCAAAATCGGCTTAATTAAAACCACCCTCCAAGTTGACCTAGAGGATTGTCTCACCCAAGTCGATACGCTGCTTCAGTCTTCTCCTTCACAGGCTCAAATGCTGGCGGGGCTAACCAATTTAGCCGAAGAATGTATTCTGCTCGGCGAGGCCTTTAGTGTGCCGTGGCTAGTTTCGGTGGTCGTGCCCCTAGCCGATGCGATCGACCAATCCCCCGCCGCCGTCACAGACCTAGCTCAGGGTGATCTCCAGAGCTACACCCGCACCCTCCTCACCCAAATTCGCCAGGAGCGGCAGGAATTTCTGCACGCGCTCAATGGCGGTTCTGCCCAGCCCGATGCCTCAACCCCCGTTACCGATTCCGCCTCAGCGGAGGATAACTTTCCCCTCCCCGAAGCGGTGGCGCTGATCGCCGCTTCAACCCAGTTGCGGATTCCCCTCAAATACCTGGATCAAATGGGTAGCACCGTGGGGGAACTGATTACCAGCCACGATCGCCTGACGGTGCAACAGCAACAACTGCGACAAGCCAGCCAAAACCTCAAGCGATTGGTGGAACAGGTCAGACCCGTCCGAGATCAAGTGCAATCTCTCTACGATCGAATGTTAACCTCTGGCACCCAAGAATCCACGGCGGCGATCGGCGAATTTGACTCCCTAGAAATGGATCGCTACACGGCTCTCCACAGTAGCCTCCAGACCTTTGAGGAACTGGTGACCCAAATCCAGGAAACCCGTGTGGACATTGACTTGGTGAGCCGCGAATTTGGTCAGGACTTGAACCAAGTGCGGCTGGATTTAGACCAACTGTATAATAATGTCACCCAATCTCGCCTTGTGCCCTTTCAAACCTTTGCTCAGCGCTTTGTGCCCCAACTGCGGCGCTTAAACCAGCGGTGCGGCAAAGCCTCTGAACTGGCGATCGAAGGGGGCACAGTCTCCGTGGATAAGGTGCTGCTGGAGCAACTTCAAACCCCCATCACCCACCTGCTGAATAATGCCTTGGATCACGGGATTGAATTGCCCGCCGATCGCGCCATTTTGGATAAACCCGCCACGGCCAAAATTCGGTTCGCAGCCAAGACCGAAGGCAGCGAAGTGGTGATTACCTTCCAGGACGACGGTCAAGGCATCGACCTCAGTCGCGTCTATCAAAAAGCGGTGGAACGAGGGCTATGTCCTGCCGATGTGTCCATGTCCCAACTCCGGCGGGAAGATATTCTATCATTCATCTTTCAATCGGGCTTCTCCACAACCCGCCAAGTCAGCGATATCTCTGGACGGGGTGTAGGGCTGGATATTGTGCAAACCCAAGTCCAGCAACTCCACGGCAAACTGGATGTCGATACTTTTCCCGGACAGGGCACCACCTTTACGATTCGCTTACCCCTTTCGCTAAGCTTGCTCTCGCTGTTGCTCTGCCAAGTGCAGCAACAAACGGTTGCGATCCCCACCGATGGCGTGTTGGAGGTGATTCCCTACAGTGATCTAGCCTTTTTCAATCTAAAGAATACGGGTGTGAGAACGGAAATCACCTGGCGAGATCAGGTGTTGCCCGTGATCCCGTTGATGGAATTGCTGCCTTACCGAAATTTGGGGGGCACTCCCATCATGCCTAAGGTGGCGCTGATTCTGAATGGGCCAGAATCACCCCTGGCAGTAACTGTAGATACGATCGTTGATGAACGCCAACTGATTCTGCGCTCCTTCGATGACACGGTGCAAGTCCCTCCCTACATTGCGGGTTGCACCATTTTGGGAACGGGAGAGGTGGTGCCCGTGATTCTGCCGCGCTACTTCAAATCCCTTCTGAGTAAACTGAAGCCCTCTGCCCCGGCTACTCACATCAAAACCAGCCGCACGATTCTGGTGGCAGAAGACTCAACAGGAGCAAGACGATCGCTGGAACGGATTTTGTCCCAAGCGGGGTTTGTGGTGGTCGCCAACCGCGATGGACAGGAGGCGTTGGAAACTCTCCAACAGTATGCCGAATCCAGCATTGATTTGGTCATCTCAGATGTGGAAATGCCCCGAATGACGGGTTTCGATCTCCTGCAAAAGATTCGCACTCACTCCTACTGGTACACGCTGCCTGTGATTATGCTGACCTCCCGCACGGGCGATCGACACCGCCAAAAGGCCATGAGTTTGGGAGCCAATGCCTATCTCGGAAAACCCATCACCCCCGCCGAACTCCTCAGCAGCATCGACACCCTTTTGAGCTAGGGGTTCCACGGAACTGGAATCAAACGTTAGGGATTGGAAATACTGGAACTACCCATCCTACGGTTTATGTAAGTTGAAGCTTGAAAGGGCGAAACCACGTCAAAATGGCTAGGTAGCTTAGTGAAGACATTGCCTGAAACCCTTACTATGGCTTGGGCGTTTTTAACTCACATAATGCGTATCCTATAAAACCGGTTGATGTGTTGGATTAATTGTTGGACTCAACGATCGAGGGGACTCTGCACCCCTCGACCACCCCGATTCAACACATGCGTATAAATCATGGTAGTTTTCACATCCTTATGTCCCAACAACTCCTGCACTGTGCGAATATCATACCCATTTTGAAGTAGATGCGTGGCGAAGCTATGTCTGAATGTATGACAGCTAACTCGCTTCTCGATTTTGGCAATTCTCACTGCCTGTTTAACTTCTTTTTGCAAACCACTCTCATGCAAATGATGCCGACGCATTATTTCACTACGTGGGTCTTTAGCAATACGGTTTGAAGGAAAAACATATTGCCAAATCCACTCTTTCGCAGCGTTTGAATACTTGCGGTCTAAGGCAAATGGTAAGTAAACCGATCCATACCCATGTTCTAAATCTTGCTGATGCATGCGCTTGATTCGTTGCAAATGTTCCTTAAGTGGTTCGATAATACTGCTGGGAAGCATAGTTACTCGACTTTCCATGCCTTTGCCGTCTCGGACAGTGATTTGTTTCTGGGCAAAGTCAAGATCTTTAACTCGTAGTTCCAATGCTTCATTCAGTCTCAAACCACAACCGTAGAGTAATTTGGCAATGATTTGATAAACCCCTGATATCTGCTTTAAGATTGCCATGACTTCATCAACAGTCAATACCGTGGGCAGATAGTGAGGACGCTTTGCCCGCACTGCATTGAGGTTTAAATCTAGCTCTTGCTGTAAGACTTCACGATATAAAAACAGGATCGCACATAGCGCCTGATTTTGGGTCGAGGCTGCGACATTCTCAATTACGGCAAGATGCGTTAAAAATGCGTTAACTTCTTGTCCGCCCATCTCACTGGGATGACGTATATCGTTAAACAAAATATAACGACGAATCCATTGTACGTATGTCTTCTCAGTCTGGAAAGAATAGTGTTTGACCCGAATCGCATCGCGCACGCGCTCCAGCAATTTTCTTTTGGGTGGCTGAATTTCGGTCGCACTAGGCTCAGGTATTACTCTGTTTTTAAGTATTGGTTTTGGCAACGCATCTCGCATTTTTCTAGATAACACTCTCTTAGAGAATTATACTCAGAAAGGTTCGGGAAATTACACCAAATTAGTTGTGTTACCCAGAAACTTTCTGTATA
>JARCMD010000288.1 GCA_030248885.1 Leptolyngbyaceae cyanobacterium MP9P1.79
CCACCTGATCGTCGCTCTGGATTTAGTCCAACAACTATCAGGGGTTTTGGGTATTGAGTTGACCGTGAAAGCTACGCTTCCTGGAAAGGACTTAGAGCATTCCACCTATCGTCATCCATTGTTCGATCGCGAAAGTCCGATCGTGATTGGCGGCGATTATGTCACCACAGAATCCGGGACAGGTCTGGTTCATACGGCTCCGGGGCATGGTCAGGAAGATTACCTGGTGGGACAGCGCTACGGCTTGCCCATCTTGGCACCGGTGGATGGCGATGGCAATTTCACCGCTGAGGCTGGGGTCTTTGCGGGGTTGAATGTGCTGGGTGACGGCAATCAGGCGGTGATCGATGCCTTGCAAGCGGCGGGATCGCTGCTGAAGGAAGAGGCGTATATTCACAAATATCCCTACGATTGGCGCACCAAAAAGCCGACGATCTTTCGGGCCACAGAGCAATGGTTTTGTTCGGTGGCGGGCTTTCGGGATCAAGCGCTGGCGGCGATCGGCACTGTGCGTTGGATTCCAGCCCAGGGCGAAAATCGAATCACCGCCATGGTGTCAGAGCGATCGGACTGGTGCATTTCCCGGCAGCGCAGTTGGGGCGTACCGATCCCCGTGTTTTACGACGAGGCAACCGGGGAACCGCTGTTAACCCAGGAGACGATCGCCCACGTCCAACAACTCTTCGCGGAAAAAGGCTCCGATGCCTGGTGGGAACTCTCCCTGGAGGAACTATTGCCAGAATCCTATCGCCACAATGGGCACAGCTATCGCAAAGGCACAGACACCATGGATGTGTGGTTTGATTCTGGTTCCTCCTGGGCGGCGGTTGTCCAACAGCGTCCAGAACTCACCTATCCCGCAGACCTTTACCTGGAAGGCTCCGACCAGCACCGGGGTTGGTTCCAATCGAGTTTGCTCACCAGCGTCGCCACCAATGGCTGTGCGCCCTACAAAACTGTGCTGACCCACGGGTTCACGGTGGATGAAAAGGGACGCAAAATGAGCAAATCTATGGGAAATGGCATCGATCCTCTAGAAGTTATCAACGGGGGAAAAAATCAGCAGCAAGATCCTGCATACGGTGCAGATGTGGTGCGCCTCTGGGTGTCCTCAGCGGATTATGCCTCCGAAATTGCCCTGAGCAAGGGGATTCTGAAGCAGCTAGCCGACGTATCGCGCAAAATTCGCAATACATCCCGGTTTCTGTTGGGGAATCTCCATGACTTTGACCCGGCTCAACATACCGTACCCTATGAGGAATTACCTGAACTCGATCGCTATATGTTGCATCGGATCACAGAAGTTTTTGATGAGGTAACCGATGCCTTTGAGACCTTCCAGTTCTTCCGCTTCTTCCAAACGGTGCAGAACTTCTGCGTGGTGGATTTATCCAACTTTTACTTAGATATCGCCAAAGACCGCCTCTATATCAGCAGTCCCGACTCCCCTCGCCGTCGCAGTTGCCAGACAGTTTTGGCAGTGGCGATCGAAAACCTGGCAAGGGCGATCGCCCCCGTCCTGTGTCACATGGCAGAAGATATTTGGCAATCCTTACCCTACGCGGTTCCCCAAAAATCCGTCTTCCAAGCGGGTTGGGTGCAACTAGACCCCCAATGGCGCGTCTCGGTTCTCTCTGAATCCTGGGGCACGTTGCGCCAGATTCGCGCTGAGGTCAACAAGGTAATGGAGCAAGCCCGTGTGGAGAAGGCGATCGGGTCGTCCCTAGAGGCCAAAATCCTGCTCTATGTGGAAGATAGCGCCCTGCGCCAACGGTTGCAAACTCTCAATTCATCCGGTTCTAACCACGTCGATGAGTTGCGATATTTGTTCATCACTTCGCAAGTGGAGATCGTAGAATCACCCACCACCTTGCAGGGAGCCAAGTACAGTTCTCAGTCAGACTCTCTGAGCATTGGGGTGATGGATGCGGAAGGACAGAAGTGCGATCGATGCTGGAACTACTCCACCTATGTCGGTCAATCCGTTGAACACCCATTGCTCTGCGATCGGTGTATTCCTGCCCTCATTGGTGAATTTTGATCAGTAAACGAAAAAGGTGGCGTAAATCCCTAATCCCTGGATGTTTCGTTTGGGAACCCCAGTTTCTAGATGCCTGTTGAAAATAGCGCCAGATCTGAGTCAACGATCGATGTCAACATGCAGAAGCTTACAGCCTATTTAGGGAACAAGGGATACAGTCAGGTAGCCGAAACCACTCAAATAACCAGTATCCTTCAATGCCTAAACAGGCTGTACTTGCAAAACCACCGCTTCAACCGACTGTAATAGCTCTACTCACAAACCCCGTTGCTATAACAAGATTTGTTCTCTTTATTGTGGGTTTCAACTTTTGACGACAGTGGGGCTATGACAGTGGGGACAAGATGGGTTTGAGGGGGGACTCATGGCTCTCAGGGTGTATATCCCTATAGTCTACATAGCACTTTTCTGAGACCACTGCTGGCTTTGCTACACATTATATAACTACCTATCTGGTGCGTTTGTGATTATTTGCACCCTAATCGATCGGTCGCTTGATTGTCAAAAAACTGTCGGAACTCCTGTTCATTTGCAGATATTTTTTAGGGGACAAGTCTGACAAATTTATTTTTGCCACATTGTAAAACCTGACCATAGAGGGGGTCGGGGGTATCGAAGGTGAGGTTAACATCCGTCATTCGATCGCCCTCCAATCGCACCGCGCCGTTTTGGATTTGTCGCCGCGCCTCAGAACTGCCGCTGCATAGTTTACTGGCGCTCACCAGGTAAAATAACTTGGCAGGAAACTGAATGGAGGCAAGGGAGAATTCGGGAACTGCATCTGCCTGGGTCATGTCTCCCTGCACGAGGGACAGGGCGGCTTGCTGGACTTGTTTTGCGGCGGCTTCTCCGTGGTACTGAGTCACCACATCCAATGCTAGTAATTTCTGTCGATCGCGGGGATTTTCGGGTAGCTGCTCCAAGGGGCGATCGGTCAACAGTTCAAAATATTGAGTCAATACCACATCTGGGGTTTTCTCCAGCTTGGAGTACATCGTCAGGGCATCCTCTGCCAAGCCAATGTAGTTGCCGAGGGACTTGGACATTTTTTGGCTGCCATCGGTACCCAACAAAATAGGCACCAATAGCCCAAACTGTGGCTGTTGCCCAAAGTGGCGCTGTAAATCTCGACCCACAGCAATATTGAATTTTTGGTCTGTGCCCCCCAACTCCACATCGGCTTGCACTGCTACGGAGTCATAACCCTGCATCAGTGGGTAAAGAAACTCATGCAGATAGATGGGGACTTCACGGGTGTGGCGATCGGCAAACCCTTCCTTAGCTAGCATCTGCCCCACAGTCATGGTCGCCAGCAACTCCAGCACCTTAGTCAGGTCTAGCATCGGTAGCCACTCTGAGTTGTAGCGAATTTCTAAGCGCCCTAGAGTTTCAAAATCTAAGATGGGATGCACCTGATCTAAATAGGTCTGGGCATTGTGCGCCACCTCTTGGATGGTCAATTGGCGACGAGCTTCAGATTTGCCCGTGGGATCACCAATGCGGGCGGTGAAGTCGCCAATGATCAGGACAGCGGTGTGCCCCGCATCTTGAAATGCCCGCAGCTTTCGCATAGCAATGCTGTGCCCTAGATGCACATCGGCGGCGGTGGGGTCAATGCCTAACTTGACTCGCAGCGGCCGTTCTGTTTGCCGCAGGTGCTGGATCAGGTTTTCATCAGCAGCCAAAGAATCGGACTGGTCTGGAAAAACTTCACTGATCCCGCGATACAGCCATGAAAATTCTGAGGGAATTGTTTGGGTCATGGGTCATTGGTCATGGGTCATGGGTCATGCGTCAGGACTAGTCATTCATTTTCTGAATGCGTGCTAAGTTTTGGGGCTGACCGATTATCCTATGTAATGCAGTGCTGAGTTGCAGAAAGTTCATGAAGGAGAGGCTGGCGATCGAACCAACCTAACCGCAATAGGACGACTATAATCGCAAATTATAGAGTAGTCCCAAATCATCTGTGAGAGTGAAACGCTCTGTGGGCAGGGATTCCCACAACACTTCTGCACATTATCTGGATTCGATCGCCCTAGTAGCCTGTCAATGATTAATTGACGGGTAGCTGAAAGCCGGGAGGTTAGTTTGAGTTGAATTTTGAGGGTCTTCGACCCATCAAAATTTTCTTGACAGAACACTAGTTGAGTTCCTAAGGATTCCGACTTACCCTGGGTCAAGTTACAATTTCATCGGTGGGATGTGCATCCCTAAATAAATGCCCGAATGCGTCGAACTGTGTGTGAGGAACAAGAAACTGTGTCATCTAAAACTACCGTGCCGTCTAAGACTGTTGAGCAAACGCAGACAAAATCGCTCGGTCTGTCACCTTTCGCCGGATTTGTTTTAGAGATTGCCAAAATTACGAGTGGCACTATTCTGGGCATTACCATGTTGGCCAGTTCAGTGGTGGCTGGCAGCTTGGTGGGGTTGGCGATCAGTTTTCGCAATCTTCCTGATGTCAGAATCTTACGTAACTACATTCCAGTGGAAACGACTTATATCTATGACATCAAGGGACGGCAGTTAGCCAGTGTTCACGGGGAAGCAAATCGGGAAATCGTACCTCTCGATCGGATTTCACCAGACTTGAAGCGGGCGGTGTTGGCGATCGAAGACAGCCATTTTTTCATCCACAGAGGCATTAATCCTTCCGGGGTGGCGCGGGCGCTCATTGAGAACTTCAGACAAGACCGAGTTGTTCAAGGCGGTTCCACCATTACGATGCAATTGGTCAAAAATCTGTTTTTGTCAAAAGAACGGAAGTTTAGCCGCAAGGTGGCCGAGGGAGTTCTCGCCCTCCGCTTAGAGCAAATTTTGACCAAAGACCAACTGTTTGAGCTTTACCTCAATCAAGTCTATTGGGGACATAATACCTACGGGATTGAAACGGCTGCGGAAAGCTACTTTGGCAAGCCAGCAGACAAGTTGAATTTGGCAGAGTCTGCCATGATTGCGGGGTTGATTCAAGCCCCAGAAAGCTATAGCCCATTCGCTAACCCACTGAAGAAGCGCCAGTTTCGCTGCACAGATAACGATCGCCCCATTGTGAGTTGCGATCGGCAGGCTGTCGTCTTGGGTCGGATGAGAGAACTCAATTGGATTACAGAGAACGAGCGGAAAGCAGCCCGGAATCAAGTCATCAAGCTGGGACAAATTACGTCCTTCCGAACCAGTCAGTCTCCCTACATTACCGATGCGGTGGTGCAGGAACTCAACCGCCGATTTGATCGGGATGCGGTGCTGAAAGGGGGGATGAGAGTGCAGACGACGATCGACCTCAAAATGCAGCAAATGGCTGAAGAAACCGTGCGCCGAGGACACGATCGGCTTGTGGGACAGGGACTCTATGCGGATCAGATGGCGTTGGTTGCCGTTGATCCCCGGACTCACTTTGTCAAGGCCATGGTCGGTGGTGTTGACCATCGCAAGAGCCAGTACAATCGGGCCATTCAAGCGTTGCGTCAACCTGGTTCTGCTTTTAAGCCCTTTGTGTACTACACAGCCTTTGCCACTGGGAAATATAGCCCTGACTCGACTGTGAATGATAGTCCTGTAAGCTATCCCGACGGCTACGAAACCTATTCGCCCAGAAATTATGACGGTAGTTTTGCAGGCCCAATTTCCATCCGCCACGCCTTGGAGGTCTCGCGCAATATTCCAGCGATTAAAATCGGGCAGGAAGTAGGATTGAACAAGGTGATTGAAACCTGTCGGATTCTGGGCATTAAAAGCCCGATCGAACCTGTGATTTCCCTACCCCTAGGCGCAGTTGATCTAACTCCCATGGAGATGGCCTCAGCCTATGCCACCTTCGCTAGCAACGGTTGGCAATCGGAGACCACGTTTATTGTGCAGGTTACCGATAGTCGCGGCAACCTCCTGCTAGACAACACCCCTAAGCCCCGACTGGTGCTTGACCCCTGGGCAGCGGCTTCCCTGACAGGTGTGCTTCAGGGCGTGATTAACCGTGGTACGGCTGTGGCAGCCCAACTCGATCGTCCCGCCGCCGGCAAAACAGGCACAACCTCTTCTGAGCGCGATATCTGGTTTGTGGGCTATGTGCCCCAATTGGCTGTGGCCGTTTGGGTGGGCAACGATAATTACTCGCCCTTAGGCTACGGAGCAACAGGCGGTAGCTTTGTGGCTCCCATCTGGAAGGACTTTATGCAGCAAGCACTTCGAGGCGTACCCGTAGAAAAATTCCGTCCTGCTTCTGACTTTGATAGACCCTAGATTTCTGATTGATCAAGCCGCTGGAACTTTTTCACAGCCAGGTTTCCGCGTTTCCGCAAAGTAGATCACTGGCAATAGTTCGGACATTTTTGCGATAGCTAGCCCTCATCCCCCAACTCCTTCTCCCAGAACGGGAGCAGGGGAGCCGGATTGAAGTCCCTCTCCCCTCTTGGGAGCTTGTCATTACCAACATTTTTGAGAAATC
>JARCMD010000289.1 GCA_030248885.1 Leptolyngbyaceae cyanobacterium MP9P1.79
AAAGCGATCGCGGATATTTGTTAGCACCTTCGACTCCTCTCCTGACCTTGGAATCCTTAGCTTTGCCCAGCATCTTACTTGCGATTGTAGCGGCTATGTCCTAATGGGCTGAAGATGGTAGAGGCTGACTTTTTGGGGGGACTGCATGGATGCGACTCTAAGTGAAGCGGCGATCGCGGGGCAAGTTAGGCTAAATGTTGGTGGAGGCGATCGCGTAAATTATCTTCAGCCGCAAGTTCATCCTGTCGGCATTGCTCCAAAAAATCGTAGAGCCATTCTTTCGGAACTGTGGGAAAAGTGGGGCTGGTTTCTACTTCAACATACTGCCGATTTTGCAGTTGATAAATGCGGAGGATGTAACCATCAAACCGCCAAAATTCAGGCACGTTCATGCTGGCATAGAGCCGATTTTTATCAATATCGGTGTTGGTAATATCGACTTCTACAATTAGATCGGGGGCTGGATCAGCTTCTAGATCAACATTTCTGCCTGATACAAGCGGCTGATTTTGAATATAAAACGCTTCGTCGGGTTCTGCGCCTTTTTTCAATCCTGGAAAATTGAGCGTGGTTGACCCCATTGTTTTAATTTTCTTGCCGAATCCTCGCACTAAAACGCGAATAAATAGTCCAATCATCCGTCCTGAAAAATCGTGATCTTCGGTTGGCATCGTAAATTCCAGGGTTCCTTCGTCGTAAATGAGGCGGGTGCTGCGGGTTTGGGGCAGCGCATCCAAAATTTGCAGGTAGCCTTCCCAGGTCACGTCATGAATCACAACGCGCTGTTCCCCTTGGAGGGCGATCGCGGTTTGCTGTATATCTTCCGGTGCAGTGCTGACCATAACAGCCTCCATTTAAATGGGAACAGGAATTTTGGCGTTGACTTTGAGCAGATCCAAGCCTAGTTCTACGCGCATCAATGCTGCAACATCATTTATGAAGCAGCAAGAACTAGAGGAGTACTGATGAAGTCTGCTGCATCCAGGGTACATAAATCAACTTCATTAGGATTTTCGAGTTCTATAACTCGGCTAGCTTGAGCCGAGATAGCCTGTTCAAACAAATTACGAACCCCTCGCGCATTGCCAAATGTTGCTGGGCAACGACTCACTAAATCTTGAATCAGTTCAACAGAATAATAAGTTGCTGACTCATTCAGAAAATATCCAGAGGACGCACATAGATTGTCTAAGATTTCACACAATTCATTGATTGTGTAGTCCTCAAAGGCAACGTACTTATTAAATCGAGATTTCAAGCCGGGATTAGACATTAAAAATGCTGTCATCTGTTCCATATACCCCGCTACGATTACGACAAAATCATCGCGGTAGTCTTCCATTGATTTTAGCAGTGTATCAATTACCTCCTGCCCAAAATCGCCGCTACCTCCACTCGCTGAAACCAATGTGTAAGCTTCGTCAATAAAGAGTATTCCGCCTTGTGTCTTAGTAACGACATCTGTCACTTTCAACGCAGTTTGCCCAACAAAACCTGCCACTAAGCCAGAGCGATCTACTTCAACTAAATGCCCTTTTGAAAGCAACCCCAAGGCTTTGTAGATTCGTGAAATCAAGCGAGCAACGGTTGTCTTGCCCGTTCCAGGATTTCCTGTGAAAACTAGATGCATAGACAAAGGTGGAATTGCTAAACCCCGTTCTCGACGAAGTTGTTGCACTCGTACCAAGTTAACTAATTTCTTCACTTCAGCTTTAACGTTGGGCAAGCCAGTCAGTTGATCTAACTCAGCAAGTAGTGTTTCCAGAGACTTCGCTTCTTCAAGACCAGTACCCTGGTCAGATAAAACCTGTTCTCCCTTCTGGGAAGCTCTGCCTAATTGTTCCTGAATTGCTTGAATTTGTTCAGCCAATCTCTCACGATTTGGATCAATGTCTCGAAGTTGAAGTAAATCTGCGAGGGCTTCAATTTTCATATCTAATTCTTGATAAGCACAAGCTCGAAATCCCAAAGCATTTGTATTGCCTGGATCAAGCTCTAGAGTGGTTGTATAGTCTGCAATAGCTTGATCAAAGCGACCTAGCTTTTCCCAAACAAAAGCACGAGGAAAATAACTGGTCGCATCTAATGGCGAGAGAACGATTGATGTTGTGAAATCAGCGATCGCTGATTGTAATTCTCCCAGTTCTTCATAAGCTTTTCCGCGCAAGTAGGTACCATCATCAGTTGGATTTAAGGCAATGAATTCCGTACAGTCTAAAATTGCTTTTGCGTACTCTTGTTTGTGATAGTAACCCCAAGCACGCAAGTAATAAGCATCTGATGTTTCTGATTCAGTCTCAATGACAGCAGTAAATAACTCAATTGCTTCTGCGTAGCTCTGAGCCTTAAATTCCTCCAAACCTTGTGACATTAACTCAGACATGGCTTCATTCCTTGCTATGGATGCTCTGGTCAGTATTCCCTAGAAGCTAAAGAATCTCCCGCCGCGAAAGGGGAATCACGCTTTTAATACAAGAAAACTACTCTTCCTGGTGAGGGCGATTCCCGTAGGGAGTCCTCTGGAAAGCTTCGCTAACGTTTCACGAATCGCGGTTTGCTGTATATCTTCCAGTGCAGTGCTGACCATAACAGCCTCCATTTAAATGGGAACAGGAATTTTGGCGTTGACTTTGAGAAGATCTAAGTCTTGTTCAAATATGGTATCAATCGGCTGCATGGTGCCATCGGTGGTCATAAATTTGTGGTCAGGTGTGGCGCGGAGGGTGGTGCCGTCGTCAAGCTGATATTCCAC
>JARCMD010000290.1 GCA_030248885.1 Leptolyngbyaceae cyanobacterium MP9P1.79
ATGTAGGGGCGTTCGCGTAGCGTGTGCTTTGCACTTAGCATCCGGCAGATAAACCCCTGAATTGACAGAAGATCATTGCCCGGATGCTTCGCCCGTGCAGAGGTAAATTTTTTCTCAGGAATCTCCTAATCTCGATCGCACACCAAGCGACTTGCCTCAGTGATTGACGGCTGTGTGGCGGCTAGGAGAATGCGGCGATCGGCTGTCATGATGATCCCTTGAGCTTCTTGGATGGGATCGCCGAGCTTCCAGGCAGGGGAAGCAGGAGAGGGAAGGGGAGAAGTAGCAGCAACAGAGGGGGCGATCGGTTGGACGGATGTTAGTTCGTAGCGGCTACCGATTTGGGGATTGTAGGGAGTGCGAGGCAAGCCGCCCGTACCGGTTACTGTGAAACTTCCCTGCTCAGCATTACGCCGGGCGATGCAGCTTCCAGCCACAATTTGGCTCGTGTCCACTAGTTGAATGTCCAGTTGGTTCAGCGAATCCTGAAGGAAGCTAAACTCTGGCACCGCCACCACGCCACTTGTGCCAAACTCTGATGAGGCAGAAATCTCCACCCGATCGTTGCCGCGAAACTGAGCCAGATCGCCGGGATTACGTCCCACCAAGGCAAAGATATCAGCCAGAAATATGGGGGCTGTAATTCTAATGTTGCCGCCTGTGCCAAATTGAGCATTCGCTAGAATGTCGCTATTTTCCAAAGCAATGAGAATGCGCGTATTAATCGTAATGTTGCTGCCGTTGCCACTGCTACCTGCTGTGGCAATGATTGGGCTACTGCGGCGGAGGCGAATATCCTGGGCAGTCAGGGTAATGTTCCCCCCGTCTCCTAAAGTCGTCGCTGCCGAAAGTGTGCCATCGTTGTCTAGCAGCAGGTTTGTGGCCGTGACATTGAGGTTACCTGCCCGTCCCGTGCCACTGCTCTTCACGACAATGCTCCCGCCATTTTGAACCGTTAGTTGCGCGGTGCGGATGTTCAAGTCACCGGCATTGCCTGGACCGCCGCTCTGGGTTGAAATATTGCTTGGCTCCTGGCTGGGCAAATTAGCGCCATCAATGAGGATGAACTCTAGGGCAGTGATTTCAACTTGTCCGCCTTGGGCTGGGCCAAAGGTTGCGGCTCCAATACCCGCCCCATCTTTGATGGTGAGGCGATCGGTGAAGATCCGTAAATCCCCGGCTCTCGTCGTTGCATTGGAGTAGGCATTGGCAAAAAGTCCTGATTTGAACCGATTGTTGGGTGTTAAACCAATGAAGTCGATCGAATTAGCTGTCACTAAAACGGTGCCACCCTGCCCTTGGCCAAATGCGGAGGCGGCGATCGCTCCTCCTTCTGTGGCAATTAATTGATTGGTGCGAATGGTGATGATCCCCGCATTTCCACTCCCATAGCTTTCGCCAATCAGTTGTGAGCCAATGAGCCGAATCGTGTCGCTGGCTGTGAGGGTGAGGTTACCGCCTGGCCCGCTTTTGAAGGGAGAGGTGGAGACGAAAGCTCCATTTTGCAAGGTCAAATTGCGGCTCGTCAGGTTGAGGTCTCCGGCTCTGCCACTGCCAAAGCTGGCGGCGAAAATGCCACTGCCAATTTCTTCGGTGCGAGTGATGGTGCCCAGAAATAGGCGATCGAGGATGTCTTGCAATTGCCCCATGCCCACGATCGTCACCTCATCCGCAGTGACTGTGACCTTGCCGCCCTGCCCTGCGCCCAAGGTGGAGGCTGAGGCTTGAGCGCCGCCATCAATTGTCAAAGTGGGGGTGACGATCGTCAAGTCCCCGGCATTGCCTGCTCCTTCACTCGACACCAGCAACAAACTGGGGCTACCGTTACTGCCTTTGCCTGTGAGTTGTACGGAAGTGGTCGCATTGATGCTCACATCACCGCCTGGACCAGCACCCGTGGTGGAGGCAGCAATCTGTCCCCCATTCTGCACGGCTAGGGTGGAAGTGGCGATCGTCATATCTCCCGCTGTCCCTGTGGATCGGCTACTGGTAATCAAGCCACTGGGCAAGCGGCCATCTACTTCATAAAAATTGAAGCCGATCGCGGCTGGTGTGGCTGGAACCGACCCACTAATCTGGATATCTTGAGCATTGACAACCAAACTCCCACCCTGCCCCGCCCCCGATGTTCCCGCAGATACCTGTCCGCCATTGAGGATGCTGAGTCGTCCTGTATCCAGCCGCAGACTGCCCGCGTTGCCTGTCCCAGAGGTGTCAACGAAAATGGTGCTGGGGTACTGGTTGGCATCGGGAGAAACGCCAGACACCTCCACCGAGTCCGTGGCTTGAATGGTCAGCCTGCCGCCCTGGGCGCTGCTGAAAGTCCCGGTAGAGATTTCACCGCCATTCTGCACCTGCAATTGTCGTGTTGTCAGGGTGACGTTGCCCGCGTTGCCCGTATTGTCGGCAAAGGCAGTGAGGCTACTGACAAAGCGGGGCCCGGCTCCCACCACCTGAATGGATTGTCCCGCATTCACGGTGACATTGCCGCCCTGTCCTGTGCCAAAGACTGCGGACGAAACCGCTGCCCCTGCTTGAATCGTTAGGGTTGGAGTATTGATAATCAGGTCGCCGCCTCTGCCCGTGCCGTTGCTGTTGACTCTGGCGAATAGTCCGCTGCGGTTGAGTCCTGTGTCGCCGCTGGCTATCACTGATTGGGTGGCGTTCACCGTCAGGGTGCCGCCGTTACCTTGCCGAAAAGTGGACACTGACACCTGACCGCCATCGCGCACGAGGAGACGATCGGTTTCGATCGTCAGTGACCCAGCATTGCCGCTATTAAAGGTACGGGCTGCTAGATTGCTCTCGAAGCCACTAACCACATCCTCACCCCGAATATCAATTTGACGGGCATTGACTCGCAATTCACCGCCCCGTCCTGAGCTAAAGACGCTCGTGGAAATCGAAGCTCCACCAGCCACCGTCAGATTGGGAGTATTGAGAGTCAGATTGCCGCCCCGGCCGCTGCCGTTAACTTCTACCAAAAATCCCCCCGGCAGCCCAGGATTGAAAATCCCCGCAGTTTCCACGGAGGTTGATGCGTTGATGACCAAGTTGCCGCCTTGCCCCGTGCCAAAATTGCTGGTGGACACTAGGGAACCATCAAACAATTGGAGACGGGTGGCAGCGATCGTAATGTCGCCACCGGGTTGATCCACCGTCTCAGCCAAAACACTGGAGGTATTGGCGAGGGTGATGTTTCGTCCTACCAGTTGAATGCTGCCGGCCCGATCGCTGCTTCCCACAGTGATCCCCGCCCCATTCGTCAAGCTAATGTCTCCTGTGGGCACGGTAGAGGGGACACTGAGGCTAATGCTGTTGCCATTCACCAACACTCCCACTTCGCTGGGATTAGAGCCTGTTGCCCCTGCCACACTCGCCAACTCAACTCGCCCACGGGGAGCCTTGACCTGACCGCCATTCAGGGTGAGGTTGCCGCCGACCAAGACGAGGCTGCGATCGTTGGGCACCTGCAATATCGCTTGATTCGTAATGGATTGAGCCGCAATTTGGTTGAACAACAGCGCCGACGGGTTGACATTCAAGACCTGGCTGGGCAGCGGGTCGGCAGCATTGGCGCTAAACACATCCCCGTTTTGCAAGCGAATTGCGTTGGCCGTCGTGACAACCAACGATCCTGGCACATCCAAACTGGCATTGGGGCCAAACGTCACCCCATTGGGATTGATCAAAAATAGATTGGCCGCCCCTGTAACGCCCAGTCGTCCCTGAATATCAGACGGGCTAATCCCTGTGACTCGCGTCAGGATGTTGACCACGCCCGGATCGGTGAAATAAACGCTCTGCCCTGGATCAATGCTGAACTGGGAAAAGCTATGCAGCAGATTGTTGCCGACTTGGGTGCCGCCGTCGATCGTGCAACTGGCAGCACAACTGACTGGCGTTGTGGGAGTGGTGCCGTCACCTTGAATCATCTGAGCGAAGACAGGCTGAGGCAAGATATTGGTATATATCCCCCATACTCCCAAAACTCCTACCAAAATCCCAAGGCTATGAGTATATAGTGGGAACCGCATAAATACTCCTTTAGGGCTGGGTCGAGGGACGATCGCAAACTATCATACTGGCATTATCAGCCATTAGTTTTGGTGCAGTCGTCAGTAAAATACGGCGATCGGCTGTCACGGTTATATTTTGGGCCTCCTCAACTGGATCGCCTAGTTTCCAGGAGAAGCGGGAGAAGCGATTTAAATTAGATGCGTCTGATGAAATGCTAACGGGTAAAGGCTGAATTGAAGTAGGCGTTTGGTTGACTCTGTGGCCACTCTATTTTTGGAGATGGACGACTACTTCAGTACAAATTACCTACAATAGGATCGGCTCCAGGTAACTCAACTGCCCCGCAGGAATAACTCCAAGGAAATATTTAAGAGGAAACGTTTGTGAGTCGATCGGTTAGCGAAATCCTGGTAGTTCTGATGGTGCTGGCGTGCGTGGCAGTCACGATCCAGTCCTTAGTGCCCTTTGCCCTAGGATTAGCTTTCGGAGCGGGCATCCTGTGGTTTTGGCGACACCTGCGCGATCGGCAACAGCTTAACCGCCAGAGTGAAGTGGATCACTTGGCGCAAATTGACACCGCCTTCTACCAATTGATTCAGCAAAACCAAGGGCGTGTGACCTTACTGGATTTTTCCCTCAAGGCTAGGTTGCCTGCCGAGACCGCGAAGGAGTATTTAGAGCGGAGAGCCAAGGAATTTAATGCTGATTTTGATGTGACTCAGCAGGGCAATATTTTGTATTGCTTTGAAACGGTGAAGCTCTTGACAAAGCAAGATACAGACCAGAACGACTTCGACGATCGCCTCCTCGATCGATCGCTTCTCAACCTGCAACCCCTGAACCAAACAGAGTTGGCCGATCGGCTGCAAGTCTCCCCCAACACAATTAGCCGCCGCAAGTTTGCTCCAGATTTTCCTGAGTGGAGTCGCTGCAAAGACCCCGATGGCGTAACCTGGGATTATTCATCTGCCGACAAAAGATTTCACGGTTCCTAGGGGATTCCTAGAAAAAATAGTATCTACAGAGGCACAGATGTTATTTAATCCATGCTCTGCAACAATTAATGCCCCGTGACAACTGCCCGTTTATACGCCTCATCCAGCACTTCCGAGAGCGTTGGATGGGTATGCACTAAAAATGCCAAATCTTGCACCGATCGCCGTTGTGCGATCGCAGCCGCTGCCTCGTGGATTAAATCCGAAGCATGTAGTCCGATGATATGGACTCCCAGCACTTCTCCGGTATCCGTGCGATAGACCACCTTGGCGACTCCATCGGTTTCTCCCTCAGCAATGGCTTTAGAGTTGCCTTTGAAATAGGTGCGAACTTGGGCAACGGTAAAGCCCTCGGTTTCTCCGGCTGCCTTCGCCATTGGTTCTGTCATGCCCACAAAGCCAATTTCTGGGTGGGTAAACGCGGCAGCGGGGATGCTGTGATAATCCACCTGGCGTTCCCGTCCACAGATATTTTCCACGGCCACCACTCCCTGGGCAGAGGCAGCATGGGCCAACATCATTTTGCCTGTGGCATCTCCGATCGCCCACACATGGGGAACAGGTTGACCTTCCAGCAATACCGCCATCTGGTCATTGACCGGAATAAAGCCCCGGCGATCGAGTTCCACGCCAATGGACTCCAACCCTAAATCCTTGGTAGCTGGAATGCGCCCTGTGGCAACCAAGCAAGCATCCACTTCCAGCACATCTACAACTTCTTTTGTCTTCGCATCCGCCAGTTCAATCACCACCGGCGCGCCGGGGATCACCCGCTTGGCCAACAATCCCACCTTGGTTTCAATATCCCGTGGTGCAATCAATATCCGCTGCGCCAATTTAGCGATATCTG
>JARCMD010000291.1 GCA_030248885.1 Leptolyngbyaceae cyanobacterium MP9P1.79
CGTTATGCCTTACTCATTGCTTGGGAAAGCGAAATTCAGTAGTTATTGATTTAAAATACTAGGGTGTGTCATCAATTAGAATGATGAAAAAATAGGCATCTTGGGTGCTAACGCTTGCAAAAGCTGTGGAGAATGACGTAGATCTCCCCCTCTCAGGTACTCAAGTGACAATAAGCCGTTAACTTAATTGATGACACGCCCTAAGGTGTGACAAATTTTTGAAGGTGCTGTGCTAGGAGTTCGGGGGCAGCGTGGGGGAGATCGTGGCTGATATCGGGGATCAAGTGTAATTCTGCGTCGGGGGCCAGCGCGTAGGTCTGGCTCATGGCTAAGGCGATCGGTGCATCTTCCTGCCCTTGCAGAATCAGGGTTGGAGTCTTGAGCCAGTCTAGGCGTTCTTGCAAAAGTTCTGATTTGATCTCAGCGGTGCGGCGTTGGAATAGGAGCTTACAGGCCGTGGGCGATCGGCGCATCTGCTGGCGCAATTGTAACCATGCCTCCACCGTTACCTGGATTTTCAACGCCTTCGACACAGGGCGGAGCAACTTCAGCAACCCATACAGCACCGGAGGTTGCCCCATTAGCCAGCGCGCCAACGTCCAACGTCCAGCCATCTCTGAGGGTTGCACGCCTTCTGGGGACAACAGCACCAAGCCTTGCACCTGATGAGGGTATTTCAACGCATAGCTGGCAGCGATCCAGCCCCCCACGGAATGCCCCACCAAATAAACCTGCTTCAGTCGCAGCGCTTCAAAATATTCTGCAAGCCACTCCACTTCTGCATCGATCGAGTAGTGGACTTTGCTAAACCGAGATTCCCCAAATCCTGGTAAGTCGGGGATCAAGCAATGGTATCCTGCGCCCAAATGCTCCAGCACGGGCAACCATTGACTACTGTCAGTCCAGGAGCCGTGTAAAAACACGAGTACAGTTCCTTGGGACACTTCCCGCCAAAAGATTTGCCCCCGCCCCTGATCCAATTTCATCCGCGCATTGCGTAGCGATCGAGTCATGAATTCGTCAAATATTAGTTAATTTACGGTAGAATTTAATACAAGTATCTCACCCCCTACCCTTCGATCGCCAACGCGTCATCTCAGGGCGGTTTCTGCACTCAGGTAATCTTGCAATTGTTGGTCGTGGTCGTGGGTCAAATTTCCCTGGGGGAGAGAGTCTAAAGGAAAGGCTTGAGCATCTTTAATTTCTAGGGTATCGTGAACCTGAATTTGTCCCTGGACTTCGGCTTCGATCGCAATACAAATCGAGTGCAATCTAGGGTCGCGATCGGGGGCAGAATAAACTCCCACCAAGCGCCGAATTTTCACCAACGTCAAGCCCGTTTCCTCAAATAACTCCCGCTTCACAGCAGTCGCAATATCTTCGCCCCAATCCACAACGCCGCCCGGCAATCCCCACAGTCCATTATCTTGCCGCTGAATTAAGACAAGCTGACCATTGGGTAAAATGGGAATAATGCTGGTGCCAACCACGGGATGGCGAAACAGAATTCCCAAGACGGTTTTTACAAAGTGCCACGATCGTCCCATGATTAGGCCCCCTCTTCAACCGAGAAACATTCTGATCATCCCACACCATTAGTTAGAGAATATGCCGAAATTGTTGCCGCTTCCAGGAACCCAAGTATGAAAGGAAACACGCTATTAGACAACCCGAAAATTTATCGCAAGCTCCAAATCAACCACACACGCAATAAACAGCAAGACCACACCGCGCTGCTGGATGAGGCAGCACAGGCATTTTGCTACGACGATTGTAAGGAGGAATATTGGAACCCAGAGGAATTTTCTCTGTTGTATGGGACAGCCCTGTGGGAGCAGGCAAGCCCTAGCCAGCGGGTGATTTTGAACCAGCTTTACTGGGTGGCGTATTATTCTCAGATTATTTCAGCAGAGATTGCGACAATTTTTTTCAATCAAACCAGTGCTGCTGGACTCTATGCCCAGGAAGACTTTCGGCTCGTTTGCGACATGCTGGACTTGGAATCGTCCCAGGAACGGGCCCACATTGATGCGTTTAGAACGGTGTCCCGCCAGACGGAGCTAGCGTTGTTTGGTAAGCCTATTTTCACGTACCCGATGCGGAGTCCCTTCACTGAAACCATGATCTACGCTGACACCAATGCTCTGAAAACCTGGTGGAAGCGGCTTCAGCTTCAATATTTTGGCCTCATCTCAGCCAACAATACATTTCTCGCCTGCCAATATTTTACGGTGCGCGGTGTGCGAACGCTGAATGGCAAACTGGTGCAACATAAGCTCAGCAATTACTACCAAAAGCACCCAGATCAAGCCCACGCCCCGATTCCCGCCAAAATTTCCTACTATCACTTCATGGATGAGAGCTTTCACTTCAATAGTTCCACGATTCTTGCCCATGATGTGGTGACGTGTCTGGAGCCACCCACGAAATTTGAGCGGCTCGTGGCAAATTTGGGGCTACAGGGCTGCCAACGGGATCACTATCATTTTTCGGCGGCAGTCAATGGCATTTTTTGGTATGACCCTGCCCTGTATCCCGCGATTTATCAGGTGCTCCGATCGCCCCTCTTTGCCATGGAAGATACCGAAGCCAAAGCGATGATGCAGCGCTGTTTCACGGAGGAATCTGAGGGCTTGCACCGCAGTTACCAAACCCACCAAGAAGCCATGGCATCCTACAAGGTTTACTTGGAAAAGCTGAATTATGTCTGGCAGAGTAATCGAGAGATGTCGCTGATGGCAGGAAATTCGATCGCCAGATACCTGAACCACCAGCGGCAAGCGTTACAGGCGTTTAATCCGATGATGGGGTGATGGGGTGATGGGGTGATGGGGTAAAACCTTTGTAAGATCCCAAAATTCCATAGAATCTATTTGAGATTTTGAATGAAGGTGTTATGGCTCCCTAAAAGGCACGAATTACCTCCCGGAAAACAGGCTCTCGTAGATAGGGTTTGAGTGAGTCAGGTGTACCTATTTCACTGAGCTGTCAACTTCGCCATGAGAGAAACTGCCTCGTGTTGCCAGCCAACGCTGAAAAGAATGCACGCTTTCGCTGCTGTGTCTACCTGCCAGCAATCCTTCAATCCCGATACGTTCGTCTAAATCAACCCATTCGATCGCATAGCCATCGCCTAAGAGTTGCCAATTTTCTCGCTCTTCTTGAGAGGCATACAGCAAGCGTAAATACCAAGATAAGGGAACAATTAACGTTCGCCCATCAAGCAAATCTACAATTAACGTTTCGTCGGTTAGTCTGACTTGTGCTGCAAGGGGTTCTGTTTCAGGTATCAAAGTAGTCATGCCAGGATTCCAACAGTGTTTGTTCGTGTTCTTCTACAAGTCGAGAAATGTAATTTAGTTCGTGGTCTCTGAACCCTCGATTCTTCGCTAAGGGACTTGCAGATAAATAATGTACCCGCGTATAAACCTTGCACGGGCGAAGCATTCGGGCGAAAGTCTTTGTAACTCAATCAGAACCTTTGACC
>JARCMD010000292.1 GCA_030248885.1 Leptolyngbyaceae cyanobacterium MP9P1.79
ACAGCGCCGGATTTACACCGGACTTTCCCCCTTGCGTCTGATGGCTGATCTCCATCAAAACCGACTAGCCTATAAAGGTAGCACAATTGCAGTGCAGCAGGACAATCTTGCCTAGTCAACGCATGCTTTAGACTAACAGTGCCTTCGCTCTGAGCGCGCGGAACATGCCAAAGCGGCAAAGCCCTGTCCCGAACGCTAGCCGCATCAAAAGCAGCGTGGGGACTTCTCGCAACGATTTAATGAAACCCGCTAGACCAAACTGCACCAAGCCTTGAGGTCGAGCCACGCCTTGCCAAATGGAATCAATCCACGAGGGCAGGGTGGGTTCTGTCCAATCTGCGGTTGTGACTTCTCCTTCAACGAACCCCGTTTCCTCTAAAAGCTCAGCAAACCCTTCAATGCTGGCAAAGGCAGGATGAGACCATTGATCAAGCAATTGCTGCATCACGGGTCTTTCCCAAAAATTCAGCGGTTTTCTGCGATCATCTCGCTGATTCCAATCGGCGACAACCAGCACACCACCGGGCTTGAGCACCCGCATCAGCTCTGTGGCAAAAATGGCTTTATCGGGCATGTGGGGACCTGCTTCGATTGACCAAACCACCTCGAAACTAGCATCTGGGAACGACAGTGCCATCGCGTCATCCACCTGAAACTGAGCCTTCAGTCCTTCAGGGGTGAGTTCCTGCGCGCGTTTAACCTGCTGAGGGCTGATGGTAATCCCGGTGACAGCAAACCCATAATCCTGTGCCAAAATGCGGCTGCTCCCCCCAATGCCACAGCCCACATCTAAGACAGTGGTATCGGGAGGTAACCGATCTAGACCGCCCCAACGCACCATTTCATGCACAAAGTCAGATTTTGCTGCCAAAAAGTCCTTATGTCGGGGTGGCGCACCATAGTGGCCCAGATGAATGTGTTCGCCCCAGTAAAACTCCAAAATGCCATCTGTTGTCCATTCGTCGTAGGAGTGGGCAACAGAGTCAGCAGACTGGTAGGGACGAGCCGCGAGCAGATAGAGCACCACTCCTAGGAGCAGCAGCAGCAAAACTACCAGCGCAGCAGCAAATAAGTTCATTTCGATTCAGCCTCAACATGTTTGACAACCGCTTTTTCCAGCTCAGGTCTGTCTAAGAAATTTGGTTCTATTTCTATTATGAAGGGATGGCTTAACGAAATGATACCGATTTAAATAGATTGTGGGGCCGTTCACGCCGATAGGGGCATGTCATGGCATGCCCCTACCCAGTCATCTGCTCAATCGTTCCCTGGGAAAAAATTTACCCTTAGATGATCTGAACTACATGTAGGTCAGGGCCTTGGTTGCTGGTGCTGAAGGCGGCATCCACCTCCAAATAACGATGCCCGCCCTCGCTAACGATGCGCGCTATTCCAGTGGTAGGAGCCTCTCCTGCCGCAAAAGTACCGGAATATAGGGCACCAGTTTGGGTTTATCGGCTAAGTTCTGGAGTCCGGCTTGCCCAGGTGCTGACTCGGCGATCGCATAGGAGATCGGGGCAACACTGACCAACAAAGACGTAACACCCAGCACTACCAATCGGTTCAGGTTCGTTGTGCTTCTTATCCTTAAATGTAGGGTTTGCGATCTGTGGGTGTGCAGGTTGGACGGCTGTAGTAGCCTGCAACCTTCAAGCTATGCAGCAACTACGGCTCGCTCGCCCTGAAAGAAAATGATTTTCACCTAAGAATTGCTTAAGAAAAACTGAGATTGAACTGAGACTTTTGTTGCCTCTTGGTTAGGCAGTCCATGCGGCGAGTTCGATGGTTGTTGGCGATCGCACACTGTCCTATCAGAGTATATTTCAAACTTAAAATCAGGATGTTGACCTGATCTTCAGAAAATTCAGCCACAATAGGATTAGCCAGACACTATCTCTTGAGCCATGAATTCACCGAAGCGGAATCGGGCGCGGGTTCTGACAGCTAGCGGATTAGAAAAATTGCGGGCGCAAAGGCGATCGCATGAAGTTGAGGAGAATGCTGGCTATAAATACTCGCTGGAACGGCTGGGAGAGCCGACCGGGCTAGACCCAGAGACAGTGAGGAACGTGGTGGATTGCAAGGGTTCTGATAAACGGACGCTCAGCCGTTTTTTTGAAACCTTTGGACTGACGTTGGAAGATAGCGACCATATCCAGGCAGTTCAAGCATGGGCTGCACCACCTGATCCTAATTTTGTGGGACGGGATGAGGCGATCGCCGATCTAAATGCATTGGTCAGCCGCAATGCCAGAGTGATCGTGATTCAGGCGCGGGGCGGGGTTGGCAAAACGACACTAGCGCGAAAATATCTTCAGCAGGAGTTTGGCTCGTTTCTGGAGTTTCCGATTGCAAAGGAAACCAAGGACATTGCTTCGATTGAGGGACTGCTTGAAGAAAAGCTGCGGCAACTAGGGGAAGAACCGGGACGAGAGTTTTTAGTGTCGATCGATCGACTCAAGCGCAAGCTGCAAGCAGAACGTATCGGAATTCTGATTGACAACCTGGAACCCGCATTAGATTCGGCAGGTAAATTCGTTGAGGCACATCGCCGTTACGTGGAACTGCTGCGAGTTCTGAGTGATCCAAGCGTGAAATCAATGACGCTGATCACTAGTCGAGAACGCTTGCGAGAAGCCGATATTACGGTGCAGCACTATCCGTTGAGAAGTTTGAATGTGCACGCCTGGGAACAGTTTTTTCAGAGGCGCAGCATCAATATAGAAACTCCGGCTCTGGCTGCTTTGCACAATGCTTACGGCGGTAATGCCAAAGCAATGGACATTATCAGCGGTGCAGTCTTAGAAGATTTTTCTGGTGATGTCGAAGCTTACTGGCAGGCAAATCAAGACGATTTATTGCTTGAGCGGGATCTGGAAGA
>JARCMD010000041.1 GCA_030248885.1 Leptolyngbyaceae cyanobacterium MP9P1.79
AGCAACGGTAATCTCACCACCGCAAACCTGCTGACCAATGGCGGCAATAGCGGCGGTAACATTTCCGTGACGAGTACCGCAGGGGCTGTGAACACCCTAGCAACGGGGTCTACTTTTGGGAATAACGTGCGATCGGCAACGCCCGGTACGGGTGCGGGTGGGGCAATTTCCATCAGTGGGGCAGCGGGAGTCACGATCGGCGACACCCGCTCTTTTTCCACGGGCGGCACTGGAGGAGCCGTGACCCTGACCAGTAGCGCTGGGCCAATTTCCACTGGATTACTTGATGTCAGTGGCGATTTGGCGGGGGCCAGTCCCAGTGGGGCCCTCACCTTCACGGCTCAGGGAGATATTACCAGCCCGGTGCTTTATTCCCCCTTCTCCAACAATAGTCCTAGTGGTGCTGTCACGCTCACCAGCAATGGTGGCAACGTGACCATTCCTCAAATTACTTACAACGGCGGTGCGCCCCTCTCCCTCACGGCTGCAAATACTCTAACCGTCGGCAGCATTGCTCCCGTGGGAACTCAAGTTGCAGGAGCCATGAGTTTCACGGCCAACCGCCTAAGCTTTACCGGGGGCACAGCCTCTATCAATGGCATTAGCACGGCGCAAATCCAACCCTTTAGCCTGGGGCAAGATATTGCGATCGGCTCCCCTAGCTTCACCGGCCCAACCACCCTGGATGTGACGCTGACTGACCTGAACGCCCTCGGTACTGGCTTCACCTCTCTCACGATCGGCCGGACTGGGGGCACGGGCAATGTGACTCTCCTCCCCTACACCTTCCCCTGGACTGTGAACCTCATCGGTGGTTCAACACTAGCCGGGCCCAATCAAAACACGGGTTGGGTGATCAGTGGAGCTAACAGCGGCTCTATAAGCGGATTTGGGTTTCCGGTAAACTTCAACAACATTCCCAGCTTGGTAGGCGGCACCGCCAACGATAGCTATGACTTCTTAGCGGGAGGCAGTATTGCTGCAATTAACGACTTGGGCGGCTTCACAACCGTTGATTACAGTACACTCACCGCTCCCTTCACCGCTGATGTGAATGCCCTCCCTGCCAATACCCAGGTCATTACGGGCAGTCTCAGTACCACAGGTACTCTGATTGGGAGAAATAGCCCAGTGACATGGAATTTGACCAGCCCGAATACTGGCACGATCGGGGGCACAACCTTCACAGATTTCCAAAACCTCACAGGGGGAAGCAGTAATAATACCTTCCTGATCAACCCTGGTGCATCACTGAGTGGGAATCTAGCGGGGGGCGCAGGTGCAAATACCCTCAGCTATACAGCGTTTACCACACCTGTGACTGTAGACCTTGCAGGCAACACCTCCACGGCGATCGGTGGCACAGTGACCAACATTCAAACCCTGATTGGCGGTTCGGCAGCCAATACCTTAATTGGGGCAAATACTCCTAACGCGTGGACATTTACTAGCGGCACCAGTGGCACAATTAATGGCAATATCAATTTTTCCAACTTCGCCAACGTCACAGGTGGCAATATCACCAATACCTTTATCGTGACAGATGGTATGGGAATTCCTACCATTAATGGGGGGGGTGGCATTGATACCCTCGACTACACCACGACAGCGAGTAATAATACTACCTTTAATCTTAGTGGTAGTGGTCTCACTAGTTCGAGTGGAGCCGCGTTTAATCTGACGGGTATTAGTAGCGTCAACCTGACCAGTAGCAGCGACAATAATACCTTCACAGTGAGCAATTGGAGTGGGGATGCAGTCTTTAACAACAGTGGTAGTGCCAATACCTATGTGGTGAATTTCAGTGGTGCAGGCGGCAGTGTGACGATCGCCCCGGCCAGTGCAGACAATACCCTCAGAATTATCGGTGCATCGGGAGCCACCACTCTTAACCTTACCCCCAGTCAAATTTCCACTCCCGGCGATACGGTGGATTATGGCAGCACGATCGCCAACTTAACGATCGACACAGGCACAGGCAATAACTCGATCGCCATCAACAATCCTCTCAGCTTCCAGGGCGCTGTGTCCCTAGGAGGCACAAACGGCACCATTCTTCTGGGTAGTAATCTATCTGCTAATAGCATCGAGCTAGCTGCACCTATCACCCTCACTAGCAATGCAACTCTGGCTGCACAAACTGGACTCACCCTCAATGCGCCGCTGAATAGCACCACCGCCTTCACCAACAATCTCACCCTCACAGGTGGCACAATTCAGATTAATGGGGCGATCGGGGCGAACAATCCTCCTGCCAGTCTCACCATTGCCAGAGCTACAACCGTCGTCGCCACAGATTCCATTCAAGCAGGAACCGTGGACTTCAATGTGTTAGGTGACATCACTACGCAGAACATCACAACAACTAGACTCGGTACAGGTGGCATCATCAGCCTCACCAGCCAGACGGGAACCATCACCACTGGAAATCTAGATGCCAGTGGTTCCATAGCTGGAGGAAGCATCACCCTCCAAGCCCTGATCGCAATTCAGACAGGCGCGATCGACACCAGTGCCCTCACTGGGAATGCGGGAAATGTGAACCTCGACCCCCTCAATGACATTCAGGTGTTTTCCATCAATGCCCAAGGCGGGAGCAGTGGATTTGGTGGAAATGTCAGCGTCGTAGCCGGACGGTATTTTCGATCTCTTGGTACCTTCATCGATCGCAATGGACGACTCGCCAGTATCTCCACCGCTGGAGGGCAGGGGGGCGGTGATATTACCATTACCGTTGGGCAGAGGGTTGGTGTCACAGATATTCCCTTTATAGTGGGCAATGCCACGCTGAATGGGACTGCGGGTGCTATCACCACAGGCACGGTGACGATCGTTCCTCCCCGGCTCTTCACCCAGTCCTATGTCGAAGGCAACCTGAGGATCATCAAGCCCTCGGCTTTTCCCATCGATGACATCCTCTTTAAGTTGCAAGAGGATAGAGCGCCCTTGAAAGACTTGCTTGTGAGAGGCTTGAGAGTGGGAGACATCGACTTGGAGCCGGGAAACGTCGAAGCTGGGTTCACCGCAGAATTTAGCAGCTACTTCGGTCTGCTTGCTGAATCGCCCGTGACCCTAGCGCAAGTGCAAGATACCCTCAGCAGTGTTGAATCTGCAACCGGCGTGCGCTCCGCCCTCGTTTACATCAACTTTGTGCCAGCGACAGCAACCGGCCCCAGCGCGGCACTGCCTAAATCCTTGTTCGACTCCGAAGCCGTGCCCACGAAACTGCTCTGGCGCTCCGACGGTCAAGGGTTCGCCGCTGTCCCTGAATCAGACCTGAGAACCCTAGGACAGCGCAAACCAGTGCGACAAGATACTGACATTTTGCAAATTACCCTCGTCACTAGCAAGGAAAAGCGGGTCGTGAAGCAATTTCCTGAAGCTACACGGGGACAAGTGCTAGAGCTAGCTCAGAAGTTTCGGGGAGAAGTCACCAGTATAGATAGTGATGCCTATCTGCCTCCAGCTCAGAAGCTTTATCAGTTGCTGATTGCTCCGATCGAGCCTGAATTGCAAGCGCGTAAGATTGGCAATTTGGTCTTCATTCCCGATGGGGGGTTACGATCGCTTCCCGTGGCCGCCCTCCATGATGGACAGCGCTTTCTAGTGGAAAAATATAGCACCGGGATTATGCCTAGCTTTTCCCTAACTGATACCCGCTATCGGAATATCAAAACCGCCTCTGTCCTAGCGATGGGAGCTTCAAAGTTTACCGAGCAAATTCCCCTGGCGGCAGTCCCCTCAGAACTGGAGGCGATCGTCAAAACTCGCTCTGGCACAACCTTTCTGAATGAAGCCTTCACACTGGAGAACCTCAAAACCCAACGCCGTCGACAATCCTTCAGCATCTTACATCTGGCAACCCATGGAGAATTTAAACCCGGAGAGCCAGGCAACTCCTACATCCAACTCTGGGATACCAAACTACGCATGGATCAAATTGGACAACTGCAACTCAGCAACCCGTCGGTGGATTTGCTAGTGCTGAGTGCCTGTCGGACTGCGGTTGGCGATGATCAAGCGGAACTGGGCTTTGCTGGATTTGCCATTCAATCTGGGGTCAAGTCGGTGTTGGCTAGCCTGTGGTATGTCAGTGATAATGGCACCTTGGGGTTAATGACGGAATTCTATCAACAATTGCAAACTGCTCCGATCAAGTCTGAAGCTCTCCGTCGGGCCCAGATTGCCATGATCAATGGAAAGGTGCGTTTAGAAGGCGGACAGTTGCGTGGCTCTAGAGGCAGCACTGCTCTGCCCCCAGAATTGGCTTCCTTGGGGGATACGCCTCTTTCCCATCCCTACTACTGGGCAGCGTTCACCATGATTGGGAATCCGTGGTAAATCCCGATCGCCCGATACAAGTCCTATGGGGTGTATCCCAGTTTTGGAACCGCCCGAACCGCCCACCCTTCGGGAAGCAAGCTACATCCCCAACCCTTCTCCCTAGGGAGAAGGGAGCCAGAATTCAAAGTCCCTCTCCCTAGGGAGAGGGATTTAGGGTGAGGGCGGCTCGGAGATCTGCAAAAGTGAGATGCACCCGTCCTATGTGAATAATCCAGCGATCGAACACGTAAAACCAGGCAGGAGCGGCGAGGTCAAGGCATCATTGGGAAGCAGAGTAGCCACAATCTTTAGAGCAGCCTGTTCGCGCCGATATTGTTCAATTTGTTGGAGTTGCCAATTCACCAACCAATACTCCTGAACCCCGCGCAGGGAATAGAGCCTGAGCTTGGCTTCCCGATCGCGCCGCTCATTTTCTGCCCCCGCAGACAGCACCTCAACAACTAATTCTGGGGCGGCGGTGAGATGTCCTGCCTCATCCAACAACAGCGCCAGACGTGCCGTGCTAGCCCAAACCACATCAGGAATCACATTGTCAGCATCCGTAAAAATAATCCCTGGATTAATTGCCGATCGTCCCAGTCCAGTCTGTCGTGACCATGCATCCAGAACTGCAAAAATACGGCCGCAAACTTCTTGATGTCCCCAGTGTGGTGCGCGTGTCACAAATAGTTCTCCGTCGATGATTTCGTAGCGGTTGTCGTTGTCGGGCAGCAGTTCTAGGTCTGCGATCGTCCAACGCAGTGCGGCGGGGTAGGTTTGGCTCATGGCGCTAGTCTCTCCAGGGGTGTCTTCATTTTAAGGGGGAGCCTGTTGATCTCAGGGAGTTTTGCCAATACATTCCCCAAGTAACGTTTTTCCACAACCTCTATTAATTTCCTGACAAGACTATTAGGATGCTTAGTAAATGTGGCAACGATATGCAGCAACGCAATGCCGATGAATACGCGGAGGATAAGCCGATGGATGAAGCCGATCGCATTAACTGGTTAAAAGAAAACACATTTTTTTCGGGGCTAGAAGATGACGTGTTGCAGGCGATCGTCGCCACCCTCCAGGAAGAGCAAGTGCTGGAGAACCAAACCCTTGTTCCTTCGGGAACCCACCCTGCTGCCCTCTGCATTCTGCGGGAGGGTCACTTGGAAAGCCGTGGGCTGAGTCAGACTGGAGCCGAGAATGCCATTGATTTATTACCGGGTTCTGTTCTCTATTTAAAAGAATTACTGTTGGAGCAAGTGACCCAGCAAACTGTGACTGCCTTGAATCCTTGCGTGTTGTGGCAGGTGCCCCAGGCAGAGTTTGTGCGGTTGAATCAACAGTATGGCCCGATCGCCCAGATTTTCTCTCGTCAACTCGCCTCTGAGCTAGACCAAGTGACCGCCCAGTTGGTCTACGAGCAAGAGCGCCAGGCAAAGCTGCGGCAATATATTGTCCCCAGAGTGAGGCGGGGGATTGTGGGGTCGAGTCGCTATGCGGTGCGCTTGCGGGAACAAATTAAACAAGCTGCCCAGACCCGATCGCCCGTCCTGGTGTTTGGAGAACCGGGGTTGAATAAGGACAATATTGCGGCCTTGGTACATTTTGGGTCGAACGATCGCCACCAACTGCTGATCAAAATCAACTGCGACACCTTGCAAGCGGGCGAGGCGAGTTTTTGGGGAAAAGCAGATGGCACGCCTGGAATTCTAGATTGGCTAGGAGCAGGCACCTTAGTGCTAAATAACGTCCAAGACCTTTTGCCAGGATTCCAAGATAAGCTCGTTCATCTGCTGGAGACGGGGGAATATACGCCTCTCAGCCGTGAGGGAGAGCCGATCGCCCCTGCAAAGCGTTGTCGGGCCCGCATTCTCATGACATCCGAGCGTTATATGCCCTTGATTGAACGCCATGCCCAAGTGGTGAAAGTGCCGCCGCTCCGGGTGCGAAAAGCCGACATTGCCGCCCAAGTGGATTACTACATCAGCCTGTTTAGTCAAGCTAAGGGAGTTGCCCGACCGACAGTAACCCCGGAGGCTATGCGGCGATTGCAGGGCTACGATTTTCCGGGCAACTTGGCAGAACTGGAAAGCCTGACGGAGCGGGCGGTGATCCAATCAATGGGAGCCACAGAGTTGACAGAAGAGGTGTTCTGGTCTACAGGAGCCAAGGGTAAGCAATTTCGCTTCAATCTGTTGAATGCCTACCCAAATTTGCGCCAGTTTCTCCGCAGTCCCTGGTGGCCCGATCGCATCAACTATGGGTTTACTCTGGGCTTTTTCGCGATCGTGGTTGCCGTGTTATTTCTGGGCCCCCAGAGCCGCGATCGAAACATCGCCTTAAATTTCTTCTGGGACTGGTGGTGGATGCTGATCTTGGCAACCTTTCCCTTCGTCGGTCGGCTCTGGTGTTCCGTCTGCCCGTTTATGATCTACGGCGAATTGGCCCAAAAACTCTCCCTCTGGCTCTACCCCCGCCAACTTTTGCCCTGGCCACGCGCCGCAGCAGAAAAGTGGGGCGGCTGGTTCCTGTTTGGGCTATTCACCCTCATTTTGCTTTGGGAAGAGTTATGGAACTTGGAGGATACAGCCTACCTCTCTGGTTGCCTGCTCTTGCTGATTACGGCTGGAGCCGTGATTTTTTCCATGCTGTTTGAGCGCCGATTTTGGTGCCGCTACCTGTGTCCGATCGGTGGCATGAATGGGCTGTTTGCCAAGCTGTCGATGACAGAATTGCGGGCCCAGCAAGGCATCTGCTCCGCCACCTGCACGACCTATCAATGCTACAAAGGCGGCCCGCAAAAGGAAGAAGGACTGGAAACTCTGGGCTGTCCGCTCTACTCCCATCCCGCCCAGCTTCAGGATAATCGGGACTGTGTGCTTTGCATGACCTGCCTGAAAGCCTGTCCTCATCGATCGGTGGAACTGAACCTGCGGCCCCCCGGAATTGGACTATGGACGACTCACACCGCCAGCGCCCACGAAGTTGCCCTATTGCTGTTGCTGTTTGGAGCCATCTTTCTCCATCGCTTACCGGAAGCTCAAACCTGGCTGGGGATCGATCTGCATTTACAAAATTTCTGGAGCCATGCTGGAGTGTCGGTGCTAGCCCTCTTGGTGCCGGGGATCATTGCCCTCTCTGCCCACGGGTTGTTGCAACTCCTCAATCGCACCCTCAAGCCCCGATCGTTTGTGGAACTAGCTTACGGATATTTACCCCTAGTGCTGGGGGGCAGTTTGGCTCACTACTTACAGTTGGGGCTGAATGAGGCAGGGCGGGTGATCCCCGTGACGGTGGCGACGTTTGGGCTAGAGGTTGGCGGTCTGTCACTGCCGATCGCTGTCGCCCATCCCGCTGTCCTGTCCTTCCTCCAAGCCATGACCCTGATTTTTGCCGTCTGGGGAAGTATCATCCTGACCCAAAAGATCGCCCGCCAACCACTGCTCAACCTGCTACCTCAACATCTTGCTACAGTTGGGGTGGGAGTATTGCTCTGGCAAGTGATCCTGAATTAATATCCAGGCGATGTGTAACTTAAAGTCTGCCCTCATCCCCTAGCCCCTTCTCCCCCAAGGAGAAGGCGAACCAATCCTGGTTTTAGCCCCTCTCCCCTCCTGGGAGAGGGGTTGGGGTGTAGCTCGCTTCCCGAAGGGTGGGCGGTTCGGGAAAGCTGCCCATTGCCTGACATCGTCTTTTTCCCTTCCCTAGCCCTATGCACCCCCACCCCTCAGTTGATGATGCGGCTGAATCTGCGATATTGGTTGCCAAACTAAACCAGCAGAGCCAGCATTTAGCAGCGATCGATCGCATCACCCGGACGTTACGCCACTCATCCGATGTGTCAGAAGTGCTGCATCATGCGGTTAAGGAAATAACCCAGGCTTTGGAGGTAAGTTATACGGTTGTTGTCCAAGTTGAAGTCGCCCAACAGCAAATGCTCGATTTGCTCCAGGGACATCTCCTGGCTCCAGAGATCGCCACGTCCCTCTTGCCCTGGCATTGCCACTATCAAGCGACCTTGTCCCAGGATATTCCTGTCGTATTGCCGGACATTGCCTCTAGCCTAGAGCTAGGTTGCGTACTCCCTAACTCCCTTGACCTCCGATCGCTGCTGATCGTGCCCCTCGTTTGTCAGCACTCCCACCTGGGCGAGATCAGTCTGTTGCAGTGCCATCACCAACGGAACTGGACAGCGGATGAGGTGGTGTTTGTCCGATCGATCGCTGACCACTGTGCCCTAGCCCTCTACCAGTCCTCCTTTCGGCAGCCGCGCCCCGTTGTTCATCGTGCCGATCTGTTCCATCAGCGCTCCTATTCCCTGGGGCAATACGATCACCTGCCTGCCATGGTGTATTCGATCGACGAACAGGGCTGCATTTATGACGTGAATCGTCGCTACTTAGAGCAACTAGGCTATAGCCGCGAGGAGATGCTGGGCAAGAAAATCATTGATTTCATGACTCCTGAGTCGGCAGAGCGGTTTCCAGCTAACATGCTGCAATTTTGGCAAAAAGGCTACGCCCGAGACATTCCCTACCAGTACCTGAGAAAAGATGGCACCGTGCTGGATGTCTTGCTGGATTGTGACACCGCTCTCAATGAAGAGGGCAACCTGATTAGCCTGTCTGCTATGCGGAATATCACACCCCGGAGACAGGTAGAAGCCGCCCTCGATAAAAGCGAGTCCCAGCTTCAATTAGCGTTGAATAGCGCTCGGATGGGGGCCTGGCAGTGGGATTTAACCACCGGTCAAACCACCTACTCCCATGGAGCCGATCGCCTCCTGGGTCTACCACCCGGCTCCCTGATGTCTTCTGATGTTGATTTTTATGCTGGAGTGCATCCAGGCGATCGGGTGCAAGTCACCCAAGCCATTGATCAGGCCATTATGGGAGAAGGTACGTATGACGTAGACTACCGGATTTTGTCCTATGATGGTTCCCTGCGTTGGGTGAGAAGCAAGGGAGAGGTGTTGTGGGATGACCGAGGTAAGCCCGTCGTCATGGTTGGGATCGTGATGGATATCACCGATCGCCAACTAGCAGGGGAAAGCCATCGGTTTCAAGCCAATCTTTTGGATGCGGTCAAGCAAGCCGTGATTGCCACCAATATTGATGGAGAAATCCTCTACTGGAACCAGTTTGCAGAAACCCTCTATGGCTACCCCGCAGACTTGGCGATCGGGCAGGATATTGCTGAGGTGATTTCCTCCCCAGACTTGCAAGCCCAAAGCGACAACATCCTAGCCCTATTAGAATTTGGGGACAGTTGGGTGGGTGAACTGATGGTGCAACACTATAATGGCAGAGCCTTTCCGGTGATGGTGACAGCCTCTCCTATCTATGATTACGAAGAAACATTAATTGGTATTGTTAGCATTTCCATCGACATTACCGAGCGCAAGCAAATGGAGGCATCCCTGCGAAAGTCCAATGCCAATCTGGGGATTGTGGTGGAGGAGCAGACTTTGGAACTCAAGGAGACGATCGATCGCCTCCAACAAGAAACTGCCCACCGCCATCAAAGCGAACAGCGATTTCGCAACTTAGTGGAAACCAGCAATGACTGGATTTGGGAAGTGGATGAAAACTTGGTATATACCTATGTCAGTCCCAAAGTGCGGGAGGTTTTAGGGTATGAACCTAAAGCCCTGTTGGGAACCACACTTTATAACTTGATGCCGCCCCTAGAAGCCGATCGTGTGGCGCAAATCTTTGCTACCTTTGCCACGGAACAGCATCCTTTCACCTGTTTGGAAAACACAAATATCCATCACGGCGGCCGCATCGTGGTTTTGGAAACGAGCGGCACACCATTTTTTGATCAGACTGGAAGATTTTGTGGCTACCGGGGTATCGCACGGGATATCACCGATCGCAAGCTTGCAGAAGCTGCCCTGCGTGAGAGTGAAACCCGCTTCCGCCAAATTGCGGAAAATATCCCCGATGTTTTCTGGATTACCCCATCTGATATGAAACAGATTCTCTATGTCAGCCCTGCCTACGAAGAAGTTTGGGGACGCTCCTGCGCTAGCCTCTATCAAAGTCCCCAATCACTTATAGAGGCAGTTCACCCAGACGATCGGGCCCAAATCCTACTTGCCCAGAAGGAATCGACCCAACAGGAACATAGCCAGGAATACCGCATTGTGCGACCCGATGGTTCCATCCGCTGGATTTTAGACCGGGCATTCCCTGTCCGCGATGAGGCTGGCAATTTGCTGCGGGTTGTGGGCTTGGCAAAGGACGTTACCGATCGCAAGCTCAGTGAAGCGGAGCGCAAGCAAGCAGAGGCAGAAACCCTGGCTGCCCTGGCAAAAGCTAGGGAACTCAGTGAGCTTAAGTCGCGCTTTATTTCGATCACCTCCCACGAATTCCGCACTCCCCTCACTACGATTCTGGCCTCCACCAGTTTGCTAAAAAACTTTAGCCATAAGCTGTCTCCTGAAGATAAGGAAAAGCGGCTGCACAAGATCGAGGTGGAAGTGGGCAACATGACCACGCTGCTGGAAGATGTGCTGCTGATTGGGCAGGCAGAGGCAGGACAAACGCCCTTTAATCCCCTTGATTTAAAGCTAAGAGAGTTTTGCCAGGATCTCGTGGAAGAAGTCAAATTTACGATCGGTGCGACCCACGAATTTGATCTCATCTGCCCCTATGACCAGGAAACAGTGGCGGTTGATGAAAAGTTGATGCGGCAGATTTTAATGAACTTGCTCTCCAATGCCATCAAATATTCAACTGTAGGAAGCATAATTTCTCTCACCGTGGAGCTTGATGCAGAGAATGTGATTTTTCAGGTTCAAGATCAGGGGATTGGTATTCCTGAAGCAGACCGCGAGCATCTGTTTCAAGCCTTTCACCGAGCCAAGAATGTCGGTACGATTTCGGGGACAGGACTGGGATTGTCGATCGTCAAAAACGCTGTTACTCTCCATCGAGGAACCATCACGATCGACAGTCAAATAGGAGTCGGCACTACATTTACGGTGTGTCTCCCCAACTCCATCCATTCTCCATATTAGGCAACAGAAAGTGGTTGGGTCATGCGCTTTCATCAAGACACACCATACTAACCGTAACAAAGACAACATGAAGGCAAGGAAGACGGATAGGGAGAGAGGCAGGCTACTTTGTGAAAAAAATTAGATTACTTTGTGAAAAAATTAGATGTGAAAAAAATTAGAACTTCTTCAAACACTTCTTGATCCCACCTTGGGAGCAAGTTATGATAAATCTATACGTATCTTATCCCGCAGTACCTTACGAGATTTTTGGGAATTTCATCCAGATGTTGAAGAGGCACTGAAAACTTGGTATTGCGAAGTGTCTCACGCCGATTGGCAGAGTCCAGTTGATATTAAGGCTGCTCATGGTAATGCCAGCATCATTGCAAACAACCGTGTCATTTCCAACATCAAAAACAATACCTATCGGTTGATTGTAGCGATACGTTATGACATTGGTATTATTTTTGTAACTACTCAGCCTACCCTCACCGTTCGGCTGAGCGCTCACGTCGAAGCCTAAATCCCTCTCCCTGGGGAGAGGGACTTCAATCCGGCTCCCCTTCTC
>JARCMD010000293.1 GCA_030248885.1 Leptolyngbyaceae cyanobacterium MP9P1.79
ACGTCGAAGCCTAAATCCCTCTCCCAAGAGGGGAGAGGGATTTCAATCCGGCTCCCCTTCTCCCGTTCTGGGAGAAGGGGTTGGGGGATGAGGGCTAGCTATCGCAAAAATGTCCGAACTATTGTTAATCTACAATCTACAATTCATTCCTATGACTACTGAACTAACTTCCCTTTCCCTGGCTGAAGTGGCGCGACAGACCCGTGAGGCGGCGCGGCAATTGGCAGTGTGTTCAACAGAGGAGCGGAATCAGGCGTTAGAGTCGATCGCCCTTGCCCTTTCTGCTGCGGCCTCAGAGATTTTGGCGGCGAATCAGGCAGATTGTGAAGCGGCAAAGGCAGCGGGGATCGCTTCAGCCTTGTATGCGCGGCTGAAGTTGGATGAAGTGAAATTGCGGGGAGCGATCGGCGGTGTGCGGGAAGTGGCGAACTTGCCTGACCCAGTTGGCGTGGTGCAACTGCATCGGGAACTGGATCAGGGATTGATTTTGAAGCGGGCCACCTGTCCGTTGGGAGTCTTGGGGGTGATTTTTGAAGCTCGTCCCGATGCGGTGATGCAAATTTCGGCGCTGGCGATTAAGTCTGGGAATGGGGTGTTGCTGAAGGGAGGACAGGAGGCAGTGCGATCGTGTCAAGCTTTGGTGAAAGCAATTCAGGAAGGCTTGAGCCAAACGGCCGTATCTCCTCAGGTTGTGCAATTACTGACGACGCGAGAGGAAACCCTAGCGCTCTTGAAGCTGGATCAGGATGTGGATTTAATTATTCCCAGAGGTTCAAATAGCTTTGTCCGCTTTGTGCAGGACAATACTCGGATTCCAGTGCTGGGTCATGCAGAAGGCATTTGTCACACCTACATCGATCGCTCAGCCGATTTAACGAAGGCGATCGTGGTGACCCTAGATGGCAAAACCCAGTATCCTGCCGCCTGCAATGCGATCGAAACCCTCCTGATTCACGCGGATATTGCCGCCCAATTTCTGCCCCAAATTGCCTCAGCCTTGGCTGCATCAGGGGTGGAACTGCGAGGAGATGAGCGATCGTGTCGCCTGATCGATGCGAAAGCTGCGACCGATGCCGATTGGACAACTGAGTACAGTGACTTGATCCTGTCCATTAAAGTAGTGGATTCCCTGGCGGCAGCGATCGACTATATCAACACCTATGGCTCTCGACATACTGAGGCGATCGTGACTGAAGACTCCGAAGCGGCTCAAACCTTCTTGGCCCAAGTCGATGCAGCGGGGGTCTATCACAATTGCTCCACACGCTTTGCCGATGGATTTCGCTATGGCTTTGGGGCTGAGGTGGGCATCAGCACCCAAAAAATGCCGCCCCGTGGCCCGGTTGGTTTAGAGGGATTGATAACTTATAAATATCAGCTTGTGGGGGATGGGCACATCAGCGCAACTTACACAGGTGCCGAGGCAAAATCCTTTACCCATCGGGATTTATAAACGGACACTGGGGACGCATTAAGGGATTTGCGTGAAAATAAAATACCAATAAACCGAGTTTCGACTGCGCTCAACTCTCGACGGTTGAGGGTTGAGCGCACTTGTGCTGAGCGCTGTCGAAGTAGTCGAAACCCGTCTGAGTGGGACATTATTAACCCGCAGATCCCTAAGTGGCAATCATCGAAAGTCAAGACAGATCATTTACCATTGGGCTATTCATTCCTCTCTCATTTGGTGAGCCTGCGATGCGATTTCCCGCTTATATAACTGAGTCGATCGCCCCCTAGGGAATCAGTTATACCGTTATAAATCATCTAAAACCTGGCGAATGGTTTGATAGACAGATTCCAGTTCACCAGGAGTGATGCAATAGGGAGGCATGATATAAAGCGTATTGCCCAAAGGACGCAACAGTAAACCTGCCTCCAGGAAGCGAGCTTTGAGGGTGGGGCCGATCGCATTGAAATAGCCATCTGCCTCCGTTGTTTTGATATCCATGGCAGCGATCGTGCCACAGGTGCGAATATGTTCCAAGCGGGGATGACCTTCCAGCCATTGGGTTATATACCGCTGATGGTATTGTTCCAAGTCTTGAAATAGTAGATGCTCTAACAGTTGCAACGATGTGACTCCCGTAGCACAGGCTAGGGGATTGCCCGTATAGGTATGACCGTGGTAGAGCGCCTTGGCGGCATCGTCGCTATAAAACGCCTGATAAATCGTCTCCGTTGCCAGAGTTACCGCCAGCGGCAAACAGCCCCCCGACAAGCCTTTGGAGAGACAGAGAATATCGGGGGCAGTCCCTGACTTGACGCAAGCAAATAACTCCCCAGTGCGCCCGAAGCCCGTCATAACTTCGTCATAAATCACCAAAACTCCAAACTGTTGGGACAACTTCTCTAGACTTTGCAGAAATTGGGGACGACATACCCGCATTCCTGCGGCTCCCTGCACCAGGGGTTCGATCACAATTGCCGCATGGTGCCCTTGGTGCAATAGCCCCTCGATTTCATCCAGGGCTGCTATCTCCCGCTGTTCAACGTGGTCATCGCCAGTAAAGGTCGCTGGAAAGGGCACTGTATCGGTGGCAAATAAAAGGGGCTGAAATGCGTCCCACCAAGGAGAACTTTTGCCGATCGCCATTGCCCCGATCGTATCCCCGTGGTAGCCTCCCTCAAAGCTAATAAAGCGCGATCGGTCTGGCTCTCCCTGGTTAATCCAATATTGATAGGCCATCTTCAGCGCCACTTCCACCGCAGTGGAACCATTGTCAGAAAAAAAGACGCGGCATAGGGAACTTGGAACGTGGGTCAATAATTGCCGTGCCAACTGCTCGGCTGGTTCGTGGGTAAAGCCAGCAAAAATCACCTGCTCCAACTGCTGCGCCTGTCGATATAGGGCTTCAGCTAGGGCAGGATGGGCGTGGCCATGAATCGTCACCCACCAGCTAGAGATACAATCCATAATCCGCCGTCCGTCCGCCAATTCCAACCAGATCCCGTCTCCCTTCACCACATTCAGCGGTGGCGGTGCGGTTTTCATTTGGGTGTAGGGTCGCCAGATGGGTGATTTGTCGTGGGTCATTGGTCGTTTGCTATTTGTTATTTACTATTTGTCATTTAACTGAGAACTGTTCTACCAAACTTAATCTAGGCTGGGCAGTGCCTCTGGCAGATTCCTGGAAGAAATTATGCTGAACCATAGTTTACACTTTACGACATAACAGTTCCCTGAAGAGATTTTTGGTGATGGCACGGGTGTAAGATTGAAGCGATGGAAAGGCAATCAAATTATGCAACGATCGTGGCAGTCACCCAAATTTATTCAACTCGACGGTCAATTCATCACTCTTAAGCCTTTGGTGCCAGAGCGAGATGTGGAAGCATTATATTTAGCCTTCCATGGCACCTCTGAAAAGGAAGCAGTGTGGGATTATCTGCCCTATGGTTCCTTCGATAGTCCCGCTAGTATAAAAAGCTGGATGGAAGCGGATATGGTAGATCGATCTGATCCTCTGGTATGGACAGTTTTTGAGAATACAGCTAATACCCAGGTGGGGATTGTCGGATTATTGGCGATCGTGCCAGAGCATGGACGGGCCGAAATTGGTCATGTGTGGTTTACTCCCGCAGTGCATAAAAGTAAAGTCAATACAGAATCACAATACCTATTGCTTCGTCACTTGTTCGAGCAGCATTCCTATCGGCGGGTGGAATGGAAATGCAATGCCCTTAACCACGCCAGCCGCACAACTGCGACACGAATGGGATTTATCTATGAAGGTCGGTTTCGCCATCATATGGTTGTGCGGGGGAAGAACAGAGATACCGATTGGTTCGCGATGACTGAAAAAGAATGGCCCCGTTGTCGAAATAACTTTGAGCGCTGGCTCTATTCTGGTGAACCCTGCTCATTAATGGAATTAAACAACGGGTAATAGGCGATGTGCAACTTAAAGTCTGCCCTCATCCCCCAGCCCCTTCTCCCAATGGGGGAGAAGGGGAGCCGACCCAGTTTTAGCCCCTCTCCCAGAAGGGGAGAGGGGTTGGGGTGTAGCTTGCTTCCCGAAGGGTGGGCGGTTCGGGAAAGTTGCATATCACCTGTTGACATAACCTATCTGCTTTAGTGCGAGATTATTCAAAATCAAAGTAATTTAGAAAAAGCCGACGAAGCAAACTCAGGCTAAAAGGAGGTAATGGGGGACTAGGGCTTCCTGTACCATTAAGGTGAAATAAGCGAGGGGAACCCCATGAGTGCAAGCAGCAATTCAGGACAGATCAAGTTTGGCACCGATGGCTGGCGTGGTATCATTGCCGACGATTTCACCTTTAGCAATGTGCGGCGGGTGACTAGGGCGATCGCAGCCTATCTTCAAGCCGCCTACGCCCAAGACCGCCCTGTGTTGATTAGCTACGACACCCGATTTTTGGCAGACCAATTTGCCCATACCGCAGCAGAAGTTTTAGCAGACTTAGGTTGGACAGTGAAAATTGTCGATCGCGACTGTCCCACCCCAGTGATTGCCTACAACGCCCGTCACCTCAACTCAGCCGGGGCCCTGATGTTTACAGCAAGTCACAATCCTGCGCCCTACTGCGGCATCAAATACATTCCTGACTATGCGGGCCCTGCCACGACTGAAATCACTGATACGATCGTCGCTGGAATTGAAAGCGCTAGTGATGCTCCAGGCAGTGGCAAAAATGCCGATCGCATCTCCTATTTTGACCCCAAGCCAGACTATTTAGAATTTCTATATACCCTGATCGATGTGGAGCGGATTCGTAGCGCCAAGCTCAAGGTGAAATACGACGCGCTTTATTCCACGTCTCGTGGTTATTTGGATACAGTGTTGGAGTATTGCGGCTGTGAATTGGAGTCCTTCCACGCCTATCGCGATGTGCTGTTTGGCGGCGGAATGCCTGAACCGAAGGGCGAACAATTGGTGGGATTGGTGGAGGCAGTTAAGCGGGATCACGCCGATTTGGGTTTGGCGACGGATGGAGACAGCGATCGGTTTGGGATTGTGGATGAGCAGGGCAATGTCCTCACACCCAATACGGTGCTGCTGTTGCTGGCGCGGCATTTGGTGAAAAATAAGGGCAAAACGGGGGCGATCGTCCGCACCGTGGCCACTACTCATTTGCTCGACAACTTTGCCCACAAGTATGGGTTGGAGATTTACGAAACGGCGGTTGGGTTTAAGTATGTGGGAGCCAAAATGCGGGAAACGGCTGTCTTGATTGGTGGCGAAGAGTCTGGGGGACTGAGCATTGTTGGACATATCCCCGAAAAAGATGGGGTGTTGGCAGATATGTTGGTGGCAGAGGTAATTGCCTATGAGGGCAAGCCCTTGAGCCAATTGGTGGAGGAGGTGATCAAAGAAGCAGGCGGGCCCCTCTATAACCAACGCCTCGACCTCCACCTGAGCAATGACCACAAAGCGGCGATTCTTGACGCTTTCACCAAAAATCCACCAACATCGATCGCAGGTATTTCTGTCAAGGAAGTGGGGCGCAAGGACGGAATCAAACTCTATCTAGAAGACGGAAGTTGGGTGTTGCTGCGTCCGTCTGGGACAGAGCCGTTGATGCGGGTTTACCTGGAAACCCACACGCCAGAGAAGGGGGCAGAGATTGTCACAGAGATGGAGCGATCGTTGCACCAAATTGATCCGGCTGTAGTGTAGTCAGCGATCGTGTAGGGGCGGGATTGCAGATTGGTATGTTTTGTGTAAATGCTGATGCCAGCTTGTCCCTACAGGAATATTATTGTATGAGTGGGTTGAGCCGATCGTTGATATATTGCACCAGTCATGTTGTTTGGGTGAATTTTAGGTTAAGGCTGTTGGGTTTTGCAAGGCTCAACCCAACCTATGAGGCGATCGTACTGCTAGGTAAAGGTAGATATGAGTCAGTTTGATTGGGAAGATTTTCTTAAAGCAGGGAGTCGAAAATTGATTGCAGAGTATTGGGAAGAAATGAGAAGTGGTAAAACAAGACGATGGCATCCGTTTGATCTGTCTCATGAAGAAATTGAGGCTGAATGGTTATGGTCATCTGGAGCTTCAGATACTCAGATCACTGAAGCTGAATCTCGCTTGGGTGTAACGTTGCCAGATTCCTACAAGTCCTTCCTAAAGGTTACAAATGGCTTGCTATATATAACAGGTATGCTCCCACTCATGCCAGTTGAGGAGATTGAATGGTTTCAGACGCTTAACGCTAATTGGATTGAGAGTTGGGAGGAGCTTCCTGAACGACTTTTGGGTGAAGAATATTTTACTTATGATCAGGACTGGCGGAAATGGGAGCAGCCTATTAATGTTGCGTATATGCAGTCAACTTTACAAATTAGTGAGCGTGTAGACTCTGAAGTTCTTTTACTTAACCCTTTAGTTATACACAATAGTGAATGGGAAGCATGGTTTTTTAGCAGCCGATATGCTGGTATCAATCGTTGGCGCTCTTTCGCAGAAATGATGGATACACTAGGTATAGGAGGTATAGGTAACTTTTGGGCGTAATTTTTTATGATTGCCATTTATGAGATAGCCAGCTTAATGTGGCTATAAGCCTCAATATAGTCAGAACTAATCCACCGAATTTCAAAAGAAAGCGCATAGCTTTCACTTACCAACTTTTGTGTATCCTCTAAATATTCCATCTCTTCCAAAGAACCTAACTTATGAGGGCGATCGCACTGCATTAATCACAAGCAATTAAAATTACATCGCCATCACTAGCAGCTTCTTGAAAAAAACTTACAAGAGATGGATACAGAATGCGTAAAAACCGAATTTCACCCTCGATTTCCTCTTCATCCCATCTTCCGCTACGACCCAAAGGATAAATTTCTGCATCATTGAAGTTATCAGCAGTACACTTCGCCTCAAGGGTTTCAAGAGAAATCTTGTTAAGTGCTTCAGATGTTATAGAAACCTCTTCTGGTGTCAAATAACGCACTACTTCAAAGGAACACTCGAATTGAGTAGGTGTTCCCCCCATCACAACACTGCCAAATGGGGGATCTGTGAACGGCTTTTTTTCTAATTCAAAGTGATCTGTTAAAAGGTAATGAATAACATGCCATGACTTTTCTAAACTAAAAATAGATTCCTCCAGCAAGAACAAATTTGCAGTTTTAGGATCGGATTGTAGCCTCTCAAAATCTTCAGGTGTAATCGTCTTGTAATGAACTGTGATTCCCATATTTCTACACATACCTTGCTTTAAGAGTGGAAGTTCCATCGTCGCGTAGTCTTGTAGGTCAGCAATTCTCATTATGGAAATTCCTGTAATGCAAATGTATTGCTGCCACCCAATTAACTAGCTGAAACACCGATTCAACCATTCAAGAATTTAGGCAAAAATCACGGTTAAACCTCTAAAATTAGTGCAAGTGTATCAAAATGAGAATTGCTGCTTGTAGGTTGGGTTTGCGAAACCTAACAGCGTCAAACTATAGTACACCCTAACATCCCCCTCACTTAGACTCCACATGGAAATACGATCGACCCCTTCTGTTATTTAACTTGATATGAAAACACCCCCTAGGGTGGGGGTGTTCAGATGGAATATAATCCTACTTTTCGGACTTACTTCCTTGGATTCTTGTTATCAAATTCAATTCCAGCTTGAGTTTGAGCGATCGCCTGATCTACCAAGCGAACAGCAGCCACACGATGTCCACCTTTGTCCGACGAAGCTTGCTGTAGATTCCCCTTCGCCTGTCTCAAATTGGCCAGAGCCGATCGCATTTGCGGTTGACTTTCCCGCTCCGCTGTGGCTTGCCCAGCCCAAAATCCACCGACCAGCACACTACCCAACGCAGTCAATACAACTGCAACGCGACCAACGGATGATTTGGTAATCATGATTTTCCTTTGAGGTGTTAAGGACATTGCTGACAACTTTCATAAGGTCAACACAGTTATAGACTCCCCAACCTCTGAGCAGGTTCAACTCTGACGCGACCTTAAGAAATGAGAATTGAATCATTAAGGATCAGGAATTAAATAGCTTGCGGAAGTTTAGGAGATTTCCGAGAAAGATGTTATCCCTGTAGGGGCGAAGCGTCTGGCAGACAGAGCCTTGAATCGACCAGAAGGTCATTGCCCGGATGCCAAGTGCAAAGCACACGCTCCGCGAACGCCCTTCCGGTGTCTGGTATAAACTTTTCTAGAAATCTCCTAAAGACTTGGAAAGGGCGAAGCCTATCCTTGGAAATTTCCTAAGGTATGCGAAGTACGGACTTAGCGACTGATTTAAGAGAGTTTCCGGCATCGCTTAGGGCAGAAGCGATCGGTTGCTGCGTCTGCAAAAAGACCCGCGCACAATTGCGTCCTGGCATTCCTGAAATAGAGCCACCAGGATGGGTACCTGCGCCGGTGAGAAACAAGCCATCGATCGGAGTTTTGTAATTTGCCAACTCTGGCAGAGGACGGAAAAACACCATTTGATCCAACGTCATGTCAATGTGGTAGTAGTTTCCCTTCATTGCCCCTAGCCGCTCTCCCAACTCTGCCGGACTTTCCACACGTCGGGCAATGAGGGATTTTTTCAGATTCGGGGCGTAGTCTGCCAACTTATCCAAAACGCGATCGGC
>JARCMD010000042.1 GCA_030248885.1 Leptolyngbyaceae cyanobacterium MP9P1.79
CTAAAACACCTTCAAGATGTCTTGACTAGGATTGTCTGGTTCAGGGAAGTAAATCGCTAAATTGTCGTTGGGAAACTCACTGCGAAATAAATTTACGCTTAGGCTTTGAGAGCCGCTTTGGGAGACCTGTGCCTGAAGCTGAGTCGCAGATACGCCTGGACTTGAGGGTGCCCAATAGAGCAGAGACAAGTCGCGGGATTTGACCCGTAATTGCCGGGTTTGTCCGGGCAACAGGGTAATTGGGCGAGTGGTGCCCACCAGTTCTATTTCCACCGATCGCGATGTGCGGTTGGTGACGCGGACTGTGGTGAAGCGCCGGGTTTGAGTCCGTTGGCGGCTGACCCCGGCTGACCCCGATACTGGAATCCGGGTGGTTTGCGCCAAGGTTGTGGTTGCTAAGGTCGTCGCTGGAGACAGAAGTGTCTCAGGGCTGGAAGCAGCAGTTGCCTCTGGAAGTGATTTGGCGGTGGCTAAGAACAGAGTGGATGCGTGTTGCGAGGGATGGGATTCAGCCCTGGGGACGATCGCTGCTTCTGCATCTTGCCGCCGAGCGTGGGCAACTGATGTGGCGAATTGCTTTTCCATTAGGGTTTCTGGGGCAAAGGTTTCTGGGGCACTCGTGGGAGCGATCGGTTCCATCTCTACAACAGCCACAGGTTGAGTAGCGGCGATCGATCGCTGCATATCAGGTGTGTAATGAACCGGAGCTTCCTGACCCCCATTTTGCGTGGTCAAAGCCGTTAATGTTGCCAGTGTCAGCGTTGCGACGCTCATAAAAACTCCCCTCACCAGTGTTTCCGTTGTTCATACAGCGGTTTTTTCACCAGATCAGGACGAAGTTCTGTTTTCTTGTGGGAAACGATGCTGGAAAGGGCAAATTGGCTACCCGATCGCGGTTAGGACGAAGCGATCGGTAGATGATTTCTCAGGGATTTCAAAGAGTAACCACCCGATCGCTACGCCCCTACCAAGTCATCAATAGGATATTCCAACTGATTCTGAAGGTAGAGCCGGGAAACGCTCAGAACACTCCGTCTCTCTAATTGCAACCACTTCAGACTTGAGGGGGATGCTTTGCACAACTAGAGTCAGCGATTCTAATACTTAAGGTGATGCTATTTCTATGCATCACGGTTCGTGTGGCTCGCAGGCGACGCGGATCTCAGCTATAGCGAGGAAAGTAACATGTTTCAGCATATTGAAATTATCGACTTGACCAGAATTCTGGCTCAGTCCCCTGCCATGGCTCCCTTACAGGGGGTGCCGATCGCCCCGACTGTGACTGGAGCAACTACAGCCGCCGCCATCTTTTCTGGCCCACAATTTTTTGTGACCCTGATTTCAGGTTTGGTGTTGGCTTTTGCGACTCAGCTTGTCCTGACTAACCTTTCTGTCGCTGCCGGGATCTCCTACCTGGGGCACAAATCAGACCCTGATTCCCAGGATGACTCAGGGAGTCTAGGCGGTGCGATTCGCAAGATTGGTACAGCAGTCGGACTATGGACATTATTTACAGTCAGTATTTCATTATTGTTTGCTTGCTTCTTGGCGGTTAAGCTCAGCCTTGTTAGCAGTTCTGCGATCGGGGCCATTTTGGGCCTGGTGATCTGGGGTGCCTACTTTTCCCTACTCGTCTGGGTTAGCTCCAGCACTGTCGGGTCTTTGGTGGGTTCCGTCATCAACGCCGCCACGTCTGGATTCCAATCCATCATTGGGACTGCAACGGCTGCCATGGGCGCTAAGTCCATGAGCAATCAGGTAGTTGCCACAGCAGAAGCCGCCGCCGCTGCTGTGCGGAGGGAGTTCACCTCTGGTTTTGACCCTGAAAGTATTCGCGATACGGTTGAAGATTATTTCGATCGCCTCAAACTCCCGGAACTAGATTTGTCGAATATTCGCAAAGAGTTTGAGAAGCTACTGAATGACCCAGATTTGAAGGCATTGGCAGCAAGTGGAGATTTATCGAGTGTCGATCGCCAAACCTTTGTCAAGTTGGTCAGCAGCCGCACAGACTTTTCTAAAAAAGAAGTTAACGGTGTGGTGGATCAATTGGAGAAAGTCTGGTATCAAGTTTTGGGTCGTAAGCAAGATCCGATTACCGAACTCCGGGGTTATTTAAGCTCTGCTAAGCCCGAAAAGCTGAAGTCTGACGAGTTCACCAAGAAATTGGATGACTTGCTGGAACAGGTACGTAGCTCTAAGCAGGTGACTGATGTCCAATCGTCTGCTATCCAAGCTCTGCAACAAGCAGGTCAGGGAAATCAGTCCAACCAACCAGAGCCACAACAAGCGGGTTTGATGGATCGAGCGCTCCAGTATGGACTCAGCACGCTAGTCGGCACTGTGATGAATCGGACTGACCTCTCCAATATGGATGTTGAGAAGATTACTAGTCAGTTGCAGGGACTTAAGCAGAAGTTGACCAGTTCAACGAGTGCCAATGGCAATGGCAATGGTAATGGCAATGGTAATGGCAAACTGATGTCACTCATTCCAGGACTACCCCAAGGCACGATCGGCGCTGATGTGGAGAACTATCTGCTAAATTCCTACTCTTGGCACTTGAACCGGGAGACGATTAAGCAGGAATTTAAGGACGTGCTTTATGATCCCCAAGCTGATCCCGGTAGCGTTCGTCGCCAAGTGGAACGGTTGAATCGGGCCAAGTTTATCGCTCTATTGTCTCAACGAGGCATCTTCACCCAAGATCGCATCAACGAAATTGCTGACCAACTGGAAGGCATTCGCATGGAAGTGCTATCAATGGTGCAGTCTGGCGAAGACCAAGAACACTCCCAGGATTTACGTACCCGCGTTGAAAATTACCTACGGCATACAGGTAAACCAGAACTCAATCCAGAGGCGATCGAGCGCGAGTTCAAACTATTGTTAGATGACCCCGCAGCCGGATTTGATGCCCTCCGCAATCGGCTCAGCCAGTTCGATCGAGACACCCTCGTACAACTTCTGAAGCAACGATCTGACTTGGTGCCAGAGGAAGCGGCTCAAGTTTTGACTCAGATAGAAGGAGTGCGCGATCGGGCACTCTCCGAGGCGCAAAATGCCCAAGAGCAAGCCAAGTCTAAAGCCGCCGCTGCCCAGCAACGGGTCGAAGATTATCTCCGCAATACGGGCAAAGATGAACTGAACCCCGATGGCATCAAGCGCGACCTCAGCACCTTGTTCCAAGACCCCCAATTGGGACTATCAGCGATGCGCTCTCGGTTGAGCCATTTCGATCGCGACACCTATGTGCAACTGCTGAGCCAACGCCAAGACATCAGTCCTGAAGAGGCGAATCGGATTCTTGACCAAGTGGAAGAGAACTGGAACACCTTCACCCATGCCCCCCAAATCGTCGGGGACAAGGCTAAGGAACAGTACGACAAGACCACGGCCGCCCTCTCCGACTACCTCCGCAAGACCAACTTGGAGGAACTCAATCCTGAAGGGCTTCAGCGCGACCTTTCGCTCTTGGTACACGATCCCAAGGAAGGGGCAATGGCTCTCCGGGAGCGCCTGTCCCACGTCGATCGCGAAACGTTGGTTAAACTCCTAAGCCAACGGGACGACTTGACCGAGGAGCAGGTGAACAAAATCATCGACCAAGTGCAGGATGTGATTCAAACCATCATCAAAGCACCGCGTCGCTTTGCCACCCGGACTCAAGAGCGAGTTAGGGACTTCCAGGATAATCTGGCAGGTTACCTGCGGAATACCAATCGGGAAGAACTCAACCCGGATGCCATCAAACGGGATTTGCAATTGCTGTTGAACGACCCTAGAGCCGGATTAGGAAGCTTGAGCGATCGGCTCTCCCATTTCGATCGGGCGACCCTTGTAGCTCTACTCTCCCAACGGGAAGATATCTCTGAGGAAGACGTGAATCGCGTGGTCGATCAGGTACTATCTGTTCGGGATCAAGCAATGGAGCAAGTCCGCATGGTACAGCGCCGCATTCAATCCGTGGTAGATGGCATCTTTGCCCGCATCCGCGACTACCTAAATGGACTGGAGCGCCCAGAACTCAACTACGAAGGTATCCAACGGGATCTACGGACGACCTTCCACGATCCCCAAGCGGGATTTGAGGCCCTACGCGATCGGTTGGGTCATTTCAACCGAGAAACCGTAGTCGCCTTGCTGAGTTCCCGTGAAGACATCTCGGAAGCTGATGCCAACCGCATCATCGACCAGGTTGAAGGGGCAAGGCTGAGTGTGCTGCGCCGCGCAGAACGGGTGCAACAGGAAGCCCAACGCCGCCTCGAAGATGTGAAACGTCAGGCTAAGAAGCAAGCCGAAGAAACCCGTAAAGCTGCTGCATCCGCTGCTTGGTGGCTCTTTGGGACTGCGATCGTCTCTGCCGCTTTCTCTGCCCTTGGCGGAGCGCTGGCGGTATCCACAAGTCTGTCCTACTAACGCTAAACCAAAATTTAGGTTTGTATCTCCGCAAGAAGCCTCTCATTGAGAGGCTTTTTCTTTTGCTTAGATAGCGTCTAGTCAGGTTGACAGCGTGTTTTTCGACAAAGGATATCGCTCTCCTCTCTCCTCTGTCTTGCCCTAACAGATTTCTAACAAAGGTTATATCAGCAAGCGTAGGGGCGTTCCCATAGTGTGTGCTTTTGCACTTAGGAGATTTCCGAGAAAGATGTTATCCCTGTAGGGGCGAAGCATCCGGGAAATAAGCCCTTGAATTGACCAGAAGGTTATTTCCCGGATGCTTCGCCCTTCCGGTGCTTTTCTGAAAATCTCCTTAATCAATTTGAGACGTTCGAGATTGGGTCAGGAATAGGTTCCTAGTGTTCTGTCAAGAAAATTTTGAGAGGTCTTCGACCCCTCAAAATTTAACTCCAACTAACCTCCCGGCTTTCAGCTACCCGTCAATTAATGATTGACAGACTACTAGACAAGGATTCCCAGATGGCTGGATTTGTCACCGCTGCCTTCATCGTTTGGAAGATCTGGCTTTGGTCAACGACTCCCCGCACTCCAGGGATATTGTAGGTGCCAGAACTATCTGTCATAGCGTAGCCTTGGCCCAAGAAGCGCGTCAGAGTGGATGAGTAAGCGCCTTGATAGTAAACGGGCACAATCCGGCGGCTATGGGAACCCCAGAGGTACTTGTACTTTGGATCAGAACCCCAGAAATGGGCGGCATCTATGGAGTTGTGCTTGCTGAACGTTATGTCTTTAGCGTTGTACTTCAAGCCCCTGGATTGATTGGGATCAGGGTTGACACCCAGCTTGGAAACGAAGTCGTTGTTGATGGTTAGGTAGTGGTCATGGTCAGCCGTCACAATCAGCAGGTTCTTCGTCCAGCCACCATTGTTGTTAATCCAGGTGATGACAGTTTGCACAGCCCGATCGAAATCATTTACGGTTCCAATCAAGTTGTCCATGTTGTTGTCATGGGCAGCCCAGTCCACATCTCCCCCTTCAATCATCAACCAGAAGCCATCAGGGTCTTTACCCAGTAATGTTAGCGCTGCACTCGACAGATCAGATAACGTTGGATTCTCATTGACTTCTTTGGCAATGAAGCTAGCATCCGTTTCACCTGCCGCTAGAGGACGATCGGTATCTGGTGCAGGTGCGTTAGGAGCGATCGGATTATTTCCCGCATCCTGGACAGGAACGCAGTCATTCACTGTACCTGGAATATACTGACCCGACGCACAAGCAGCAGAAGTTGCTCCCGCCTTTACTACTGAACTAAAGAGCGTGAAATTCCCCAAACCTGTCAGACTGTAGTCCCCTTTCGATGAACTGATGGGCAGGTTGCCATCTTGACCCCGCGCCCCATACAATCCAAACAATCGACCTCCATTATTGGGGTCAATGGTCGCAGCCGTCTTCAGTAAGGTTTGAGCCGCATTCGTTCCCCGTTCCAAGAAGGTATACCCATAGCGGTTAGCTGGGGTGGGATTTGCCTTCAGGTAGTCATAGGTTGACTTCTTGATGTAGGTGTAGTTGTAGGTTCCTGGAGCCGCATACTTAGGCTTAGTGGAATCATTGACCACATTTGCATAATCCAAAGGATGACCGCCACCTAAAATCACAGTGGGTTTGAAGGTCAACAGCATCTGTTGCAAAATGCTGTCTTGGTTTGCCTTCGTTGCATCGTAGTCACTGTCATACTTGTTGCGACGATTGACAAAGGAAGCCGCCGCACCTGGGGTTGCATGGCTCACAGGGACAGAAGTCACAATTCCTGTAGATTTGTCATTTTCCTTGGCAATTTCCAGGATAGTCTTGAGTTTTTTCTCGTAAATGTCTACCCCCATCGCATTGTTGTAACTTTTCACCCCTGTATAGAGGGTGGTCGCGGTGTTAGCAGAGTCGGGGTAGCTGTATTTGATGTATTCCTTATCGTAAGCACCAGGAGTGGCTGGAGTCAGAGGAATCCAAGGCACAGGGCCAGCTTTGGTGGTGTCATAGCCTGCCAGGTTGCCAGGTGCCAAACTGTTGCCGTGTAGCCGATCGCCCGGATTAAAGGTGGGGTCAAAGACAAAACCAGGACGCAGTGGGCTGGCTCCTGTCACTGCATTTGTTCCATCCAAGGCGGAATTACCCGTTAGCTTAGGCTGGGGGGCTGGCTTGCTAGGTGTAACACCCTCAACAGTTGTGCCGTAGGTTGTTACGAGAGCATAGCCCGTTAAGTTCTGGAAGCTTAGACCAGAGCCTTTGCCATTGGTATAAAACTGTCCACCCTTAGCCAAGGCTCCCGCCCGGGCCATGTTCCAACCCATGCCATCCCCAATCATAATGATTACATTAATCCCATTACCAGCCGCTAGAGCAGAGTCAATAATGGGATTACCGAATATCAGCAACATGGCACAGAGCATACTAGCCATAGAGAGGGCTAGAGATCGCTTGTACTTTCTAAAGAGTTGAATCATGGCAATGCCTCTTGACGTTAGTTAAGCGAGTTGTAACGGTTAAGGAATAGGAGTTAAGGAATCGGAATTAAATAACCTGCAATTTGTAGGTCGGATTTCGCAAAGCTCAACCCAACGCCCAAAAATCCAACCCCCAAAAATCCAGCGCCCAGAGATGTTGGGTTTCATTCTTCAACCCAACCTACATAGGTTATTTAGTCCACGCTCTCAGGTGATTTAGGTGAGCCGAAGCAGGTTACTGATAGAAATTAGGTTCCAGGTGGGTTGAGGCAAAGCTTTCCCCAGCGTAAGTGTCGATCGCACTTGGCTGAAGGGTTTGCACCTGAGTGGAACTCGCCAAAGCTGGAGTGTTGCTCTGGGTGAAGGCAGTCACTGGCTGTTGACCCGATATGCCAAAAGACCAGAGAACAACAAACACCAGCCCAGCCACAAACCAAGCCAAGACGCGCTTGTATTGTTTGAGTAATGGAATCATTGGATCTCCTATGTATAAGTTCCTGTATGTCAGTCAAAACAGGTGAGGTAATTCGGTCAAATCAGATTCAGTTATGAGCCAACTACACCCCCAACGTAGACTGAACCTAGCTTCCATCAGAGATAGAAGTTAGGTTCGGGTGCATCCCAGTTTTGTAACCGCCCGATCCACCCTCACCCTAAATCCCTCTCCCTAAGGAGAGGGACTTTGAATTCCGGCTCCCTTCTCCCTAGGGAGAAGGGCTGGGGATGAGGGCGGATCGGAGATCTGCAAAAGTGAGATGCACCCGTTAGGTTCAGTATTGGAGTTTGCTACATTCTGGTTAACTGGGGTTGAGGGGGCGCAGCCTGGGAAGGCTTAGGAAGCCCAAGAGGAGGGCAACAGAACTCCCCGCCTCCATGAAGAACGATCGCCTCTCATCGGATCACACGTTCCTGTAGAGATGGAAACAATAATTTTTCTGCCTGCTGCCGATCCAAATCTGGGCAGTCGGCAACATCCTCAGGGGATCGATCGCAGTTACACGCAGCATCGAGAAGCTGGGTGGGTTGCCCATGCAAGCAGCTAATGCTTTGCATCACCAACGAAGCAGCCAGAAGCGTTGTCAACCCTGCAACGCCCAGACTGATGACCCCATCTGCCCAGGTCCAGTTCAGCCACAGGACGGCGATCGCCGCTAGCACAGCGCCTACAGAACCCGCCAAATCCGCCAAGAGGTGGAAAAATGCCCCTCGGATGTTGAGGTCGTGGTGACTACATTTATGGAGGCAGAAAACATTGAAGCTATTGACAGCAACTCCAATCAGTGCAGTCACCAGCATCGGTACGCCCAGGATTTCTGGAGCGGGGGATTGCAGTCGCAGCACCGCCTCTTTCACAATCCACAGCGCAATGCAGGCTAACGCAATTCCATTGACTAAAGCTGCTAAAACGTCTAAGCGGTAGCGTCCCAGCTTCGCCTGCCTGGATATGGATTGAGAGACCCACGTTGCAACGAGCGCCAGCCCCAGCGCAGCAACGTCCGACAGCATATGTTCTGCATCCGCTAAGAGGGACAGACTGTGACTCCAGAGTCCAGCACTTAACTCCACCCCAAAGAAAACGCTAAGTAAAATTAAAGCAGTCCACAGAGCGTGAACTTTTTGCTTGACCTGAGTTAACTGCATTGAAACCAAACCTTGTAGAACAATCGAGAGATAACTTAGACAAGCCATCAGCCAGATTGCTCTGTGCTAAAAATAGTGTGCTGAACACTTGAATGCTTGCACATCCTCGTACAAGTTTATCAGCATCAAACTTAACAAGTCCATAACAATACTTCGGACAATTTAGGTACTGAAAAAGTGCCTGAAACCCAGACTGGCTGTATTGTAGGATATTTTTCCAGGGTTAAGCCCAGAGCTAACGTTGAAAAAATGCATTAAAAACAACGTGCCTCGCCATGTAAGGCTTACAGGGGCGTTGAAAAATTGTCCGGACTATTGTCATAAGAAAGTGTTTGTAAATTAGCGGGTAGAAACGTGAGATTATCTCGTACCCATCCGAACGCCCTCACCCTAACCCTCTCCCGAAGGAGAGGGAACAAAACCTGGATTGGCTCCCCTCGCCCTCTGGGAGAGGGGTTGGGGGTGAGGGGCTGAGATAATCTCAGGCGACTACCCTAAGTTCGGTTTAACTTTAGATGAAGAGTTTGGGCATCAAAAGCCCTCTAGCTGAGGGACTCCTCCTCACGCGCCTTTCATCCCGACGCTGACCTGAGTACAGGTACAGCGCGGGGCTTCCCGGCTAAAAGCTAAAAAATACAGATTAAATAACTGGCGAAACTAATAGAAGTTTGGCACTGGTGTACGCTAGCAGAAATCACTGAGCAGTTATCAACCCAAACCTCAAACGGTAGCATCTCAGTTTTGTGGAGGATACGCCAAAACCCCCTCATCCCCCAGCCCCTTCTCCCAAAAGGGGAGAAGGGGAGCAAGATCCAAGTCCCTCTCCCC
>JARCMD010000043.1 GCA_030248885.1 Leptolyngbyaceae cyanobacterium MP9P1.79
TATTGGTTAGTTGGATCAGAGGGACTGGGTTCAGGGGGATTCTTCCGATTCACAATGTCCCAGTATCCCAGGATCAATCATTCTTTGGCGTTCTCTTAATGACACAACCTGTTCTCAGAAATAAATCTCCTAATTCCTCAAACCAACGACAGCACCATGCCTTCTTTAGCGAGTAGGCTATTGGCAAAGGTCGCCTTTACCTGAGCTTCAACCTCATCCAAGAAGTCATCATCGTGATTGGGATCGTGGTGAAACATGACAGGTCGCTTGACATTGGCTGCCTTTGCTAAAGCCAGACCTGCCTGCCAAGTGGAATGGCCCCACCCAATTCGGGGCGCTTTTTCATCGTAGTATTCCTCATCTGTAAAGCAAGCATCATAGATGAGCATGTCTGCATCACGGGCCAAATGCAGCAGATCTTCATCTAACTGGTCTGGGTAGTGTTCTGTATCAGTGGCGTAAACAACCGTGTGCCCTTGCCAGGTTACCCGATATCCGATCGCTGTGTTGGGATGGTTTAGCGGCCCAGTCTCGATCGTAATGTCATCCAGGGTCACAACATCTCCTGGCGCAAGATCATGAAACTTTAAGTCGGATTTCATTACCTGGATTGGCACCGGAAAGTTGGGATGCAGCATTTGATTACTCAAGCGCTGCTGCATTGTGGCTCCGTTAGGAGCAATCCCTCCGTAAATGTGGAAGCGGTTTCCAGGTACAAAGGCAGGCAAAAAGAACGGAAAGCCTTGAATGTGATCCCAATGGGAGTGGGAGAAAAACATATAGGCCTCAACTGGCATCTGTTTCATCAAATCCTTCCCCAAAACCCGTAGGCCCGTGCCGCCGTCAAAAATTAGGCGCTTCCCAGCCACACGCATTTCCACACAGGATGTATTGCCTCCATATCGGACTGTCCCGCCCCCCGGAGCCGGAATGCTACCCCTTACCCCCCAAAAGTGGATCGTGAATGGGGATGCGGATTGATGCTCGCTGGAGGATGAATTTAGTGTGGATGGTTCAAGGTCTGGCATGTTTCAGTTAAGGTAGCCTTCGCTAAAGTCTGATGATGGACTTCTGTGGGAGTATTGTGAGCATCTACGAAAACCAAGGTTGGGCAATGGGGCTTTAGGTCATCCGTTACATTGATTTGAGCATAGGTCATAACAATGATTCGATCGCCCTTAACACCTAAGCGTGCTGCTGCCCCATTCAATTCGATCGCACCGGAGTAGGCAGGGGCTGAAATTGCATAGGTGATAAATCGCTCACCATTGGCAATATTAACAACCTGCACCTGCTCGTAGGGAAAAATTCCCGCTGCATCCAATAAAACTTGGTCAATACTGATGCTACCCATGTAGTCAATATTCGCAGCAGTTAGCGTACACCCGTGAATTTTAGCGAGAAGAAATGTCCGTTGCATACCTAAAAAAGCCCCAAAAGTGGGCAACTGCAAAAAATTATTGATTCCGGTTGTAGAGCTAATCTAGCTTTAGACTCTTTGGGGGGTGCAACGGTCTCTTTCCCACTGTTTTTCTATACTAGCGCTGTCCTTAAAGTGTGCATTGCGATCGGGGCGCTACTTTGCTGCTTGAATGCACTGTTCAACGAGGGGCATTACGCGATCGACATCCTGCCAGCCAAGAATTTCTGTTACCTTTTTCTCCAAGTTTTTGTATGTCTTAAAGAATTCAGCAATTTCGTCTAGGCGATGGGGCGCTATATCTTTCAAGGATTTGATGTTGGTGTAACGAGGGTCCTTGTCAGGAACACACAAAATTTTCTCGTCTCGATCGCCCCCGTCAATCATTTCTAGCATTCCAATTGGGCGAGCGGCAATAATGCATCCAGGAAAGGTGGGTTGATCGATCAAGACCATGCCGTCTAGGGGATCGCCATCATCGGCTAGGGTGTTGGGTACAAATCCATAGTCGCAAGGATATTGCACTGAAGAATAAAGGACGCGATCGAGGGCAAAGGCTTGCAAGTCTTTATCGTACTCATATTTATTTTTGCTGCCAGCAGGAATCTCGATCAAGACGTTGATTAAGCCGGGTTTGGGTTGGGCAGGAATGCGTGATAAATCCACAGAAATTCTCCAAGATCAACAGTTAAAAAAAGCTGAAAGCAAAAAGCAAACGATCGAAGCGTGAAGTGCGATCGATCGTGGTTTTTCGACTCCTCGACTAGCATTTTACGAGAAGATGGGCGCTCAAAAATCAGGAATTCATCATTGGAAGATTATGAGGCGACGAGAGAAGCCGCGAGGACACTCTGAAGGTAAGCTAAACAGAGTGGGTAGCACTCAAAACTCAAAACAATCTACCTAACTGATCAGAAACTTCTGCCAAGCGGCACCTAGAATCTACTGCTACTGGCTGACGCAACAATCATGGAGCCGATCCCCGCATCCGTGAAAATTTCTAAAAGCAGGGCGTGGGGAATGCGTCCATCGATGATGTGGGCAGCGTGAACTCCTTGGGCCAGCGATCGGACACAACAATTCACCTTGGGGATCATGCCCCCAGAGACAACCTTGTCCTCAATCAACCCCCGCGCCTCTTGAATATCCAACTTCGCCACCAGAGTAGATGGGTCGTGGTAATCCCGTAGAATGCCCGGCGTATCGGTCAGCAAAATCAGTTTTTCTGCCCCCAATGCCGCCGCCAGTTCTCCAGCCACCGTATCCGCGTTGATGTTGTAGGCTTGTCCTGTTTCACCCGCCGCCACACTAGACACGACGGGAATATAACCACTTTGCACCAGTGATTCCAGCAATCGCGTGTCCACACTACTCACCTCACCCACGAAACCAATGCCTTGCTGGTCTTGGGGGCGAGCCTTAATCAGATTGCCATCCTTGCCGCACAGTCCCACAGCACAGCCCCCCGCCTGGTTAATCAGGGATACAATCTCTTTATTCACCCGACCGACTAATACCATTTCCACTACGTCCATGGTGGCCGCATCGGTCACACGCAACCCGTTCTTAAACTGGGGTGCAATGCCTAACTTGTCTAGCCAAGAGTTGATTTCTGGCCCGCCGCCATGCACCACAACTGGGCGCAACCCAACGCAGGACAAAAAGACGACATCACGCATGACGGTTTCTTTGAGGTTACTGTCCTTCATCGCGGCACCGCCGTATTTCACGACGACAGTCCGCCCGGCAAACTGCTGAATGTAGGGCAACGCCTCACTCAGCACTCGCACGCGGGTGGCTTCTGCTCTTTGAATATATTCGCTATTGGTAACGTCAGCGTCGCTTAATTTAGACATGGGCTGTTATCGGGTTTGAGAACGGTGGGAATGGCTTCTAGCACTCGTGTGGCAACTTGGTCTGGGGATTCTGGGGGTTCTAATTGATCTAGAGTAACCCGAAGATCTGCTTGGGCATAGAGTGGCTGCCGATCGCTTAGCAATTGTTCCAGGGTAGCCAAGGGGTCAGGCGATCGGAGCAAGGGGCGAGTTTGATCATGGCGTAAGCGAGCATAGAGTTGCTCCACTGGCACATCTAACCACACCACAATGCCGTGGTGTAGGTAGCTCCAGTTGTCTCGTTTTAAGACAATGCCTCCCCCCGTGGCGATCGTCAATCGAGTGTAGGCTGAAAGCTCAGCGAGGACTTGAGTTTCGATCTGGCGAAACCCTGCCTCTCCCATCTGGCTAAACATCTCACCAACCGACTGACCTGTCACCTGCTCGATCACCTTGTCTGTATCGAAAAAGCGATAGCCCAGATGCTTTGCCACCAAGCGTCCCACTGTTGTCTTACCCGCACCCATCATTCCCACAAGGTAGACATTTGTCCCTTTCAGAAAATCTTTTACAGTCATTCTATTTACACGTCTATATCTAGTCATAAGTGCGGGACTCTTGCCCACACAGGCTAGAAGCCTGCACTACAGTTTCTATCCCAATTTTAGGAGAGCCTTTGGCACACTTTGAGAGGATGTTTTAAAAGCTACAAATTGTCGCCCGAACCGCCCCCCAGCCCCCAATTCTGGGGGGTTCTGAGGTTAAAGTCCCCCAGAATTGGCAGGGGCGATTCATTGAAAAACAAAAAAGCTCAAAAGCCTCATTCTTTCGTTCTACTTAGCGTTATGCCTAATCTAAACTAAACGAGATAGTAGGCTTTTCAAGGTTATTGTTTTTCCAATAAATCAGCCCTGCCCCAGAATTGGGGGGCTGGGGGCAAGTGCAAGGTCTAGGGCATTCGTCAGACACTCTCTAAGCTTTTTAAGAGATGTTGGTAATGCCAAGCTATTAAGGAGTGGCTAAAACTCTTGCCCTGCTTATCGTACAAGCGATGAAATCCAGAATATGTTAAAATTTACCTGTATTAAGGAATTTTTTAGGATCGCGCCGTGATTGGTATAGCTACCAACCCATGGCTACCGTCTAACCTTTTTGGAGTTTTTACCCTATGACCTTCTCCCAGGAACCCGCCCAAGACCGGATTATCCCCACCGACCTCCGCAACGAGATGTCCCGGTCTTACTTGGAATATGCCATGAGCGTGATCGTGGGTCGCGCCTTGCCAGATGCCAGGGATGGGTTGAAGCCAGTGCACCGGCGGATTCTCTACGCCATGCATGAGTTGGGGCTGAGTCCCGATCGCCCCTTTCGTAAATGTGTGCGTGTAGTCGGGGAAGTGTTGGGTAAATATCATCCCCATGGCGACACCTCAGTCTACGATGCCTTGGTGCGAATGGCTCAGGATTTTTCCATGCGGACTCCCCTCGTGAACGGGCATGGCAACTTTGGCTCCGTGGACAATGACCCCCCCGCCGCCATGCGATATACCGAGTGCCGTTTGCAGCAACTCACCACCGATGCCCTGCTGCAAGATATTGAATCGGAAACCGTGGATTTCATTGACAACTTCGACGGTTCCCAACAGGAACCCGTCGTTTTGCCTGCCCAGATTCCCCAACTCCTGCTCAATGGCTCCTCCGGCATTGCCGTTGGCATGGCAACCAACATTCCTCCCCACAACCTGGGCGAATTGATCGATGGTTTGACCGCGCTGATGGAGAACCCGGATATCGATGATTTGGGGTTGATGCGCTACATTCCCGGGCCCGACTTTCCCACCGGGGCCCAGATTTTGGGGATATCTGGCATTCGGGAAGCCTACACCACGGGGCGTGGCTCCATTACCATGCGTGGCGTGGCGACGATCGAAACCCTGGAGTATACCGGCAGACCCGATCGTGAAGCCATCATCGTCACAGAACTGCCCTACCAAACCAACAAAGCAGCCCTGATTGAAAAGATCGCTGAAATGGTGAATGACAAGCGCTTGGAGGGCATTTCGGATATTCGCGATGAAAGCGATCGGGATGGTATGCGGATTGTGATCGAACTGCGCCGCGATGCCTACCCCCGCGTTGTGCTAAATAACCTGTTTAAGCAAACGCCCCTCCAGGCAAACTTTGGGGTGAACATGCTGGCCTTGGTGAACGGGGAACCCCAAACCCTCAACCTCAAAAAATTCCTGACCGTCTTTCTAGACTTTCGGATTGAGACCATCACCCGTCGCACCCGCTACGAATTGCGGAAAGCCGAAGAACGAGATCACCTGCTCCAAGGCTTGCTCATTGCCCTAGAAAATCTGGATGCGATCATTGCCCTGATCCGCAGTGCCGCCGATACGCCCACAGCAAAACAGGAATTAATGGTGTCTTACCAATTTTCTGAAGTGCAAGCGGATGCTATTCTGCAAATGCAACTCCGGCGCTTGACCGCCTTGGAAGCCGAAAAGATCCATCAGGAACACGACGAGTTGCGGACTAAAATTATCGACTTGCTCGACATTCTGGAACGGCGAGAACGGGTTTTAGAAATTGTGGGGACGGAAGTTGCTCGATTGAAAGCAGCCCATGCCAACAAGCGGCGCACGGTGATTGAACAGGCAGATGGTGATTTAGGAGATATCGATTTGATTGCTAATGAGCAGTCGATCGTCATGGTGACAGAGCAGGGCTACATCAAGCGGATGCCCGTCAGCACCTTTGAAGCGCAAAACCGGGCCACGCGAGGCAAGGCTGGCACCAAGATGAAAGAGGATGATGGCGTAGATCATTTCATCACTTGTTGTGACCACGACAGTATTTTGCTGTTTAGCGATCGGGGCGTGGTTTACTCCCTCAAGGCTTACCAGATTCCCATCGCCGCCCGAACTGCGCGCGGAGTGCCGATCGTGCAAATGCTCCCTATTCCACGAGAAGAAAAAATCACCTCTGTCGTTCCTGTCTCTGAGTTCAGCGCCGACGAGTACCTGCTGATGCTGACCCAAAAGGGCTACGTCAAGAAAACAGACCTGACTGCCTTCAGCCACATTCGCGCCAGCGGACTCATTGCCATTTCCCTCGAAGAAGGTGATCAATTGCGCTGGGTGCGCCGGGCCCGCGCTGAGGATAGTGTGATCATCGGCTCCAGTCAAGGCATGGCGATTCACTTCCGCACGGATCATGAGCAACTACGCCCCATTGGTCGCGATACCAGGGGAGTCAGGGCGATGAAACTCGAAGAAAACGACACCCTGATCAGTATGGATATTCTGCCCAGTTCAGTCGTCGCCAGTATTGTCCAGGCACAAGAAACCGATGCAGGGGTGGAAGAACCAGAAACCGAAGAATTATCGATCGCCGAGGAGGTATCGGTCACGGAAGAATTATCGGTTCCTGAAGGGCAGGGGCCATGGGTGCTGATCATCACAGCCAATGGCTTCGGCAAACGGGTTCCCGTCGCCCAATTCCGGCTCCAACGCCGAGCAGGTAAGGGCACGATCGCCACCAAGTTCAAATCCCGCACCACCCAAGACCAATTGGTGGCACTGCGAGTCGTGAATGCCGACGATGAACTGATGATTATCACCAGTCGGGGCATCATTATTCGCCAGTTGGTGAGTGCTATTCCGTCCTACTCGCGCAGTGCGACTGGGGTGCGGGTGCAACGCCTGGATGACGAGGACGCGATCGCAGCGGTGGCCTTGGTGCCACAATCGATCGAGGAAGACGCGATCGCAGCGGTGGACTTGGTGCCGCAATCGATCGAGGAAGACGAGTCAGACTCTGCACTGTAGAAGATTTCGATAGCTATTGAGGGATATGGAATGACCCAAGAACGCGAAAGACTTCATTGGACAGACGATCGCCTCGATCGTTTAGCTGAATCCATTACTGAGCTACGAGAATCCACCACTGAGCTACACCAATCCTCTGCTGAACAGCGAGAATCCATTACTGAGTTGCGAGAGTCAGTTAGTGGGCTACGCCAATCCTCTGCCGAACAGCGAGAATCCATCACTGAGTTGCGAGAGTCAGTCAGTGAACTACGCCAGTCTTCTGCTGAACAGCGAGAATCTATTACTGAGTTAAGAATCACGGCTCAAGCCTTGCTCCTAGCTACAGCGCAACAGCAACGTCGCGAAGAAGCTCGGCAGTCCGAGATAAATGAGCTTAAGCAGCGACATGAAGAATTCAAACAGCAGCAAGCGGAAAGCAATGAACGGTTCAACACGCTCCTAGCCGAAGTTCGCTACCTGATTCGACAAATCAATCCGCAGAACAATCCACTGGACTAGTAGTCTGTCAATCATTAATTGACGGGTAGCTAAAAGCTGGGAGGTTAGTTGGAGGAAAATTTTGAGGGGTCGAAGACCCTCAAAATTTTCTTGACAGAACACTAGTCGCCCTTGCCCGGCAACCTCTACGAAAAACGCAGCGTCAAACCAAGAACTCGCAGCCGGGTAGCACTGCTTCCCAGCCATTTCAGCATCGTCCGAGTCGTGGTCTGTCCCTCGCATCACAGGTTCGCCATCTTCGAGAAATGTGAAATCTATGCGGTCGGGATCATAGAGCGCTCTGTCGGTTTGTCATTTAGCCGCAAGTTCCTGAAAAACCCGGTTTTCATCCGACATGCAAGCTCTGAACTAACTCACCTTGTCACCACTACTTTGTGGGTAGAGAGCATCCGGTGGCAAAATGATTTCTGCTCGAAAAAAATGAGGGGTAACCGTAAAGTCCGTTAAATTGTTCTGGTTTTGTAACGCAGTCTCTTTGGCATCGACTGACGCTGTTTCCAGAGTGTCCTGGGGTTGTCGCCGGGGCAGGTACAAGTGAAACTGGCTTCCTTGAGCTAAAATCGACTCCACCGTCACATCTCCATTGTGCAACCTGGCTAGACTGCGGGTGAGATAAAGTCCCAAACCTGTGCCCATGAACTGCCGATTAAGTCCGCTGTCCAGTTGGTAAAAAGGCTGGAACAACTCTGAAATTTTTTCTGCTGGAATGCCGATGCCGGTATCAGCGACCGTGATCAAAATGCCCTCTGATTCTGTGGGATTTTCTTCCGTGGGGTTTCCTTCTGTGGCGTTTCCTATGGCACTGGTTGCTGTAGGGTTGATGACTTCGACAATGAGTGACACACCCCCGACAGGGGTGAACTTAATCGCGTTAGAGAGCAAATTTAGGAGCATTTGTTTCAAGCGACGCTCATCGGCGATGCAAATTCCGGCGGCGGGGTCAATTTGGCTCACTAGTTCTAGTCCCTGCTTGTCTGCCTGTTCGCGCACGATCGCCATACAGGATTGACACAGCCCAGCAATTTCGACAGCGGATAGGTTCAGTTCTTCCTTGCCAGATTCAACTTTTGCTAGGTCTAAGATGTCGTTGATGAGCGACAGCAAGTGTTCTCCGCTGCTGTAAATGCAGTTGATGTACTCTTCTTGCTTCGCGTTGAGGGGGCCGTAAACCTGTTGTTGCAAGAGTTGGGATAGGCCCAAGACAGCGTTGAGGGGAGTGCGGAGTTCGTGACTCATGCTGGCCAGGAACTCGCTTTTGGCCCGGTTGGCGGTTTCCGAGATCTGTTTTTCCCGTTTCAATTCCTGGGTTCGTTCTTGCACCAGTTGCTCTAGGCGTTCGTAGCTCTGAGCATTGTAGAGGGCGATCGCTGTTTGGTCGGCAATACTCTGCAACAAGTGAATTTCATCTTCGGTGAAGACACGATCGGTCAGCGTCGTGTGCAATACCAACCCCCCAAATAGCCGATCTTGGATGAAAATTGGTGCGCCCAGAACCGATCGCGTCTGCATTTGCTGAATCTCTGCGAGACGGCTGGGGGTGAGGGGCGGTGCGGCATAATTGGGCGCATGGAAGGCCTGGCGGGCGTGGAAGGCGGAACCGGGTGCCAAGAGATCAGGGGGGCTGGAAGTCGGAGACTGGAAATTTAGCATGGAAGCGATATGTTCATTCACACACCACTCATACAGCACCCGCACTTGGCTGGTTTCTATCACCGTTAAGTTGACGCGATCGACTTTAAAGCCCTCCCCCGTTAGTTTGACAATTTCTTGCAAAATATAATCAGGGTCAAGGCTGGAACTAAGGGTTCGGCTGATGCGGTTGAGGAGTTGTTCTCGTTGGGACTGCTGCTGCACCTGGCTAAATAGCTGGGCCTGCTGGATAGCGATCGCCAACTGCGTCGCCAACTGTTGCAATAAATCCACCTCAAATTTTTGCCAAGAGCGGGTTTCAGAACACTGATGGGTCACCAGTAGCCCCCAGAGATGATTGCCTTGCAAAATCGGCATCACTAGTTTTGCTTGAACTTGCAGACAATCCATGAGCGTTTGCTCTGCGATCGAGACATCAGCTTGGTGGGGATCATTAATGATCCGAATGTAGCCTTGCTCATAGCGTTCCATTTTTGCCCCTGGTCGCCATAGTTGGGTTTCCTGGAGCTTGATTTCATCGGGCAATGTCCAGGCAGACGCGGTTGCCTCAGCGACTAGCACCCCGCTGCGATTGGGGGTGTTGTGAAAGTGGTAGATCAGCACCCGCTCTACCTGAAGCAGATGTTGCACCTCGTCCACCGTCGTGTGCAAAATTTCGTCTAAATTGAGGGATTGACGAATGCGAGAGGCGATCGTACTCACCAATTGGGTGCTGTGCAGGGTGGCACGGACTTGTTCCGCTTGCCGTTGCAACTGCATCTCGGTTTGCTTTCGCTCATGGTTTAAACCGATCGCTGCTGCGGCAAGCTGCAATAACTCAATTTCCTCTGCATCCCACGATCGCGCCGTCACTCGATTGTCAAAGCTGAGACAGCCAAACCATTCTCCCTTCACCAATAGCGGCAAAATTAGCACTGCCTGCACTTTTTGGGATGCCAAGCTCGATCGTTCTGGCTCCGGCAGATCCCAGGCAGTAGCCGAAACGACTTCTCCCTGCGCTAGCCTCTCCCCCCAGCCCGTATTCGGCTGGTTAATCAATTTGAGGAATGGCGGGGACGGATGTGGGTCTGTATCGGGTGCCCACCATTCTGCACACACACGCATCGTGGCAGTTGCATAGTCAAGACAACGCTGCAAGACACAGGCATAACTGGCTCCAGCAACCTGTCCCAAGGCTTTTAAAATACCATCGTAGCAATCTTCGTCACCATTAAAGCTCAATAGGCAACGCTCTACCTCTACTAGCGAGGAGAGATAGCGCTGGCGTTTAGCGAGGGCCTCATCCACTGGGTTTGACCGAAGTAGTGTTTGCTCAGTGCTATTGTCTATGGCGACGATAACTCCAAGAGTGCAATTGATATCAGAAGCATGGGCGATGTGCAATTTAAAGTCTGCCCTCATCCCCCAGCCTCTTCTCCCACTGGAAGAAGGGGAGCCGATCCAAATCTTAGCCCCTCTCCCCTTTTGGGAGAGGGGTTGGGGTGAGGGCGGTTCGGGAAAGTTGCACATCACCTAAATATTAAATTAGGAAGCCTCAAACTATCCTGCCTTGATCTAACAATTCGCAAGACTGAGCTTCAGAATTTCGAGACGCATCGTTCGAGACATATAGTTGCACCACTGCTTTTACTAGAATACTCCCTGTTATTAGATCTATACAGTGACTAAATCTACATACATTGAGACAGTGCAACTTGGAGTAGGAAGGCGGGTTGGGTTACGCTATCACCCCACCCTACGATCGGCAACAATCGGCGTACTAATTAACCATAACAATAGTCCGGACAGTTTGTTGAACGATTCTACAGGGCTTGCAGGGCTTGCAGTTCCAGGATTGAGCTATTTTTTCAAAGTTAGCTCTGCTCCTGA
>JARCMD010000294.1 GCA_030248885.1 Leptolyngbyaceae cyanobacterium MP9P1.79
ATAAAGCTTGCGACCCAAATCCCTGACTTGCGGTTTACTGAGTCATTTCTGTGGGGCGAGTGGAATGATGTCGTGGATGCGTGGCAACTGAATACCTGGGCAGCCTACCGCGATGTTCCCCGATTGGGTCGGAAGACTCGTATGGGGGGTAAGCAGCGGGAACTCCTCTGGGCGGTCTTTCAGCAACTCCTCACCTGGTTGGAGCAGCAGCAACTCCTCACTTGGTCAGGGGTTTTTCGACGGGTCACAGAACATTTGATCGAGACCGGGGCATACCCGTTTGAGTTTGCCGTCATCGACGAAGCACAGGACATGGGCATTGCCGAATTACGATTCTTGTCAGCTCTGGGGAAACAACGCCCCGACAGCCTGTTTTTTACAGGAGACTTGGGGCAGCGGATTTTTCAACAACCGTTTTCCTGGAAATCTTTAGGGGTTGATATAAGAGGGCGATCGCAAGCTTTGACGATCAACTACCGTACCTCGCATCAGATTCGGGTGTCTGCGGATCGCCTCCTTCCCACCACGATCGCGGATGTCGATGGCAACCACGAACAACGGCGCGGCACGGTCTCTGTCTTTGATGGACCATCTCCCACCATTGAAATTTGCGCTGATCCAGAAACAGAACTTGAATTTGTCGGGGAGTGGATCGCGAATCGGCTCACAGCCGGACTGCAACCAGAGGAAATCGGTCTTTTTGTGCGGGATACGCCTCAACTGGAACGGGCGATCGCTGCCATCGAGCGCGCAGGCGCAACACCTGTTGCCTTGGACAGGCAAGGTGCACCCGCTCAAGGTTGTATTGCTGTCAGCACCATGCAGCTGGCAAAGGGCTTGGAATTTCGTGCGGTTGTTGTCATGGCTTGCGACGATGAGATTTTGCCCCTCCAGGAGCGCATCGAAAGTATTGCCGACGAATCTGACCTTGAGGAGGTTTACAACACAGAACGCCACCTCCTTTACGTTGCTTGCACACGAGCACGAGACTATTTGCTCATTACCGGAGTTGATCCAGCCTCCGAATTCCTAGATGATTTGGTCTAACCCTGTTTAGGACAGCAAGCTAGACAAGAGCCAGCTTTCAATGAGGCAATCAAGCGCATTCAAACCATCCGACCTAAAATGCTAGCTGCATGAAGAACTCAATAGGTACCCATCCAGCTTCATTCATCGTCCGCAGTCAGTTTGTCTGGTTCGTCCAATAGTTTAGTGATCCGATCCTTTTTCTTGCGATCACCCAATGCCTTGCTTCGCTGCAAACGCTTCCCTATCTCACTCCACCTTTGAGCCATAACTTTCTCAGGAGTCAGCTCTGGTTCTTGCGTTAACTCCTTAATCACTGCCTTGATTTCATTCAGCGACAGGTTCTTAGAGATAGCCTGCTGAAGCAATTGAGACCGCTGCTCCTCATCCTTTACGCGGGCGATCGCTCTGGCTTTCGTGAACTCTATTTTCCCTTCGCGTAGCGCTTGCAAGATTCCTGATGGCAGATTAAGCAGCGGCAAACGGCTTGTACGGAAGGATTCAGCCGTAAAACGACCAATACCAGCCAGTACCGATTCGATTGTTTGAAGTTGGAGGAAAACGTTTTCCTCCAACTCTTGACCTCGATTTTTAGCGTGGTTCGCCCGATGGAGAATAGAGGCAATATCCTCCCTACTGCGCCTAAGCTCGATCGCTAGCAGATCAAGAATTCCCTCGGTTTCCTCAACAGGATTCAAGTCCTCTCGCTGGAGGTTTTCAATCAGAGCAACCTGAAGAGCTTGACGATCGTCAAAGTCCCGAATGACTACAGGAATTTCCTGCAACCCAACTTCTTGAGCCGCTCGGTAGAGTCTTTCGCCTGCAACCAGCTCGTAGTTACTTCCAGATGGACGCACTAACAGTGGCTCTAGAATGCCGTGCTCCTTAACCGATTTGACTAATTGAGCCTGTTTGTCAGGGTCAAAATAGCGACGAGGTTGTTGCTTGGGTAACTGAATTTGCTGAATCAGTACCGTTTGAGAGGCTTGAACACTCTCAGGATCAGCAATAAATTTCTGGGCAATCGATGCCGATAGCCCTTGCGCCAGTGATTGCCTTGATTTAACCATTCAGACCTTCCAGAGCTTTCTTAAATAATTGCTCAAGCTCCCGTCTAGCGATTCCCGCCGTAGAACCAGATAGATCAAAAACCGTTGCATTTTGCCCATAGCAGTCAGCGATAATTTGTCGCTGGTGAATCACCGTGTCTAAAACCAACACATCTGGCATGAGCCGCAATACATCGATCGCCTCATCCTTCAATTTTGTTCCTTTCACTGCCCGATTAACAAACATTACAGCCTTGGGCTGACCCCGCCGAATTCTTTGAGCCTGGTGAACCAAACGCACGGTATCAGAAGCGCTTTCCAAGTCAACCCCGGTGGGTTGACTTGGAATCAGTGCTAAATCAGCCGCCAAAATAACGGCTCTTGTTGTTTCAGAAAGAGCTGCAGGACCATCTACAACTACCCAATCATATGACTCACCCAACTTCGGTAATTCATCCAAAAGTTCATCTGGGGCTTGCAAAATCTGGTAGGGAATATCTTGCTCCAACCGTGCCAGCCACTTTGAGGAGGAACATTGAGCATCAGCGTCTACAAGCAATACGGAAGCTTTCTGTTTTTGCAGCCAACGCGCCAAGTGCACGGCAATGGTCGATTTGCCTGCTCCACCTTTTTGGTTAATAATCGCAACGATCGACATGAGTAGGATCGGAATTACATAGATAGTCTACGGTACATTCGAGTTCCTGGCTCACTGCAAAGCAGTAAAACTCCACTGAGTTAGGTTAATCTCCAACCTCTATCCACACTGCCCTTCTCGATTTTATGAACGAAGCCTCACACGTCACAACTGCTCATCCGAGGCGTTACTTTCGACCTTGATGGTTTGCAGTTCCATCTCAAGCTGTTCGACTGTAGGAAGGAGGCTTTTAAGTTGTTCAGGCATATCGAAACCAATTCTGTGGGTCGAGACACCTATGGGCTGAGTCATTCCTTGAAGTGCTAATTCAGCAACCGTTTTGTTCTTAGATTTGCAAAGAACAATGCCGATCGTTGGTTGATCATCTGGATGACGCAAGAGGGCGTTGACGGCAGAAACATAGAAATTCATCTTCCCTGAAAATTCAGGCTGAAACTCAACCATCTTGAGATCAATGACGATAAAACAGCGTAACTTGAAGTGGTAGAAAAGGAGGTCGATTCGGTACTCTTGCCCATCCACCACAATGGGATACTGATTGCCAACAAATGAGAAACCGCTTCCCAACTCCAGCAAGAAATCTCGAATGTGATCTACTAAGGCTCTTTCCAAATCCCGTTCTTGCGCTGCTTTCGCTAAAGTGAGGAAATCAAAGTTATAGGGATCTTTCAGAAGTTGCTGCGCTAGATCCGATTGTGGCTGTGGCAAAGTTCTTTCAAAGTTGGTAATCGCCCCACCTTGGCGACGATAGAGACCCGTATCAATTTGTATCTCCAGAATGCTTCGACTCCAGCCATTGATCGTTGTTTGCTGTATATACCAGAGTCGCTCTGATGGGTCTTTTACTTTCTCGATCAGAATGCAGTTATGGAACCACGGAATTTGTGCAGCAACCTGCTGCACAATTTGCTCTTCAGGATAAGCTTCAGCAAAGGCCCTCATATACTTGAGATTTCGTGATGAAAGGCCCTTGATATCAGGGAACTCCCGTTTCAAGTCTTTTGCCAACTGCTCAATGACCTTGGCTCCCCACCCTTCCTGCTGCTGCCGTGTCAAAATCTCTCTACCAATCTGCCAGTACAGCAGAGTCAATTCCTGGTTGACTGCCAGTGCTGCCTTAATTTGCGCCTGCCGAATGCGCTCCTTCAGCGATCGCAAAAAGGTCGTGTAGTTATCATCAGTTGGAAACAAAGAACCAGATTTGGACACACGCAGAACCGCTCCAAGCAGTGGGCAGAGATAGTGGAGGCTGTCAGACAGCGTTATGCACTAGCCACCATCTAAAGTTATCAGACTCTCTACTTTCGTGACAGTACATCAATAGTACAGCGCAAGAAGTGTGCCGGTTGAAACTGTCAAACAAACGGTCATTTGGTTAGACAACAGCGGCGGCGATCACCCTTTGATGGCAGCACCGGATTTCTAGCGTCTCAAAACCCCTCTCAAAATCAAAGCCTCAA
>JARCMD010000295.1 GCA_030248885.1 Leptolyngbyaceae cyanobacterium MP9P1.79
ATTTGCTCACCAGTGCCCAAACACCCTCACCAATCTTGTCGCCTGCCTTTTCAAAGGCTTTGGTGGCAATGAGTGTGGCGATCGTTGCTGCTGTCAATGTTGTTACAGGTTCCATTAGGCTCTCCTCATATCTTTATATTTTCTCTAGTCTACTTATTATGGTCGCTGTCGATCGGGTTAAGGAGGGATGGAGGGATGAGCTACTTGCCTAATCAAAATTATTTACCTCAAAGATGAAATGCACATTTGAGATAAATAATTTTGATTGCAAAACATTGTTAAGGAATGTAAAGTGCTTATGTACCTGTGGAAAACCCATGATTTTCTGGGGAAAAGGTGGGGATATTCGGTGCAGAACTCAGGGGTAAATGTGGAGAAAGTGATGAGTACAAATGCATTGTGGAGAAGTAGGCATTTTTTCCACAGGTTCTCCACAGGTGAGAAAGCCATGGACTCCTTTCACTGAAACAGGTATGTTACCTTCTCCACATTTTCCACAGGACCTACTACTACTACCCTTTTTTAAATAATTTAAGATTAGACGTTCTTTAGGAATTCTTTAGGGCGATCGCAATCCAGGTAAATTTAGCTCAAATTCCAGATTTCAAATCAAAGTGCATTCTCAAACCAAGGGTGTTAGGATGTCGTTCCAAACCCAGTTTTTTCACCCCAGTTTTTCCGCGCCACGGTTCCGCTCCCCCAAATCACCCGCTCCAATCGCCCGCTGCTCAACCCTCCACCCCGCGTCACTCCTATGAAATTGGTCTGCACCCAAAGCGATCTCAGTACCCATCTTTCCCTCGTCAGCCGCGCAGTGCCGTCACGCCCCACCCATCCCGTGCTGGCTAACGTTTTGCTCGATGCCGATGCTGATACCCAGCGTGTCAGCCTCACGGCCTTTGATTTGAGCTTGGGGATTCGCACCAGTTTCGCGGCCGAGGTGGAAACTGGCGGGAAAGTGACCCTGCCTGCTAAGTTGCTCAATGACATCGTTTCGCGCTTGCCAGAAGGCGAAATTACCCTGTCCAACGACACCGAGGATGCCGGTGGAGCGGATGCTGGAGAGACGAGTGTGTTGGTGACGCTGAAGGCAGCGGCGGGGCGCTATCAGGTGCGAGGGATGGGTGCTGAGGAGTTTCCTGAGTTGCCAACGGTGGATACGGGAAAGGTGGCATATTTGCCAGGGGAGCAATTGATTGAAGGCTTGCAGGGAGCGCTGTTTGCCTCCAGTACCGATGAAACGAAGCAGGTGCTGACGGGAGTGCATCTGACACTGCAAAAAGATGGGCTGGAGTTCGCCGCAACAGATGGGCATCGCTTGGCAGTGGTGCAGTCGGCGAACCAGGATGAGTCGGGGGCGTTGGGTGTGGGCGAGTCGGGTTTGGAAATTGAGGTGACGATTCCTGCCAAGACGCTGCGCGAACTGGAACGGATGCTGGGGACGCGGCAATCTGTGGAAGCCGTGGCGCTGCATTTTGACCCCGGTCAGGTGGTGATTGAGTGGGCAGACCAGCGTTTGACGAGTCGCCTGCTGGAGGGGCAGTATCCCGCCTATCGCCAGTTGATTCCCCGCCAGTTTGCCCGCCAAGTTACGGTGGAGCGGAAGCTGCTGTTGGGGGCGCTAGAACGGATTGCGGTGATGGCAGATGCGAAAAATAATGTGGTGAAGCTGACGCTGGATGATGTGAATCAAGAGGTGACGCTCTCGGTGGAAGCGCAGGATGTGGGCAGCGGCCGTGAGTCTTTCCCTGCACAGATTTCGGGCGATCGGCTTGATGTGGCGTTTAATGTGAAATATTTGATGGATGGCTTGAAGGCGTGCAATACCCCGGAAATCCAAATGCAACTGAATACAGCAACGAGTCCGGTGATTCTCACGCCCTTGGGTAGCTTGAAGATGACATATCTGATCATGCCGGTGCAGATTCGTAGTTGAAATCCAGATGTATTCAAAGTAAACAACAAGACAAGATTTAAATCTCTTTGAGGCGATCGAGCAGACCGAGAACTCTATTTGTAGACGATCGAGCAAGAGTTAACACAACTGAATGTCAAACTCAACTCAGCGCTTTCCAGATCAATTCGATCTACCAATAAACAAACTGTTCTAGCTGCCTTGAAAGCTCTTAAAGAAGCAATAAGAAGCAATGGAAACATCAACGGAACTAACAAACTGAAACTGTTTAATGAATGTTTCTCCTGGCGAAAGTAAAAGGTTAATAGTTGCGAGCCCTCAAAATAATTGGTAGCTCCTAGTGCTATCTGCAAGTGAGGAATGAATGCCATTTACTGAGGTTGTGAGCTTGCACGCACTAGAAAGTCTTCAAGGGAGGTGAGCTAGTCGGTAGGATGCTTTAGACTTCGGAATCGATATCGCAGAAATTAGCTGCCCTCTTTTCACCAAAACTTAGTGAGAATAAGCTTCTTTGAGTTTGATGGCTGAGGCTTTTCTAGTGCTATGACTTATCCTTTTTAGACAAAGGATGATATGCAGTCAACTCTATGTTAAGAAAGTTGCTGTATGTCTCTTTGATGGAGCGCATCCTATGGCGACGAGGATTAAAGCTTTGAAAAACACACGCAATTGGACTTCTGTGAGAACACGTTTGGGAGGTTTGCATGGAATTTGATCTACGAAAGGCGATCAATGCAATTTCAGACGTTGTTCAGAACCGTCCGGCACCTATTCGCGAGTTCGACCAGATATATATGAAGGTCGCCGACATGGTGATCCAGGCAGAGTACGTAGCTCGTGTTTTCGATAATAAAGATGTTGTATTTGTAGGGGATGGTGACGGAATCGCCTTGTCCGCCGCTCATTTGAAAGCTCAAGATGTCATCAACTATGGACCAAAGTCGATCACGTTACTTGATTTTGACGAGCGAATTGTAAATTCTGTGCGGCGATTTGGCGAAAAACTCCGCCCCAAGATTGAAGTGTCGGCATACCTCTACAATGTGGCGGAAGCGTTGCCTCCAGAGCACTTTGGCGCATACGATGGGTTTCATATCAATCCGCCTTGGGGAGCAAGCAACGATGGAGAAAGTGTCATAGCTTTTTTCGAGCGTGGTGGTCAGGCAACTAAGGCAAAGAGTTTGGGTATTGTTGTTATAGCAGATGACCCTGACCTACCCTGGACCCAGGAAGTGCTGCGCGATACGCAGAATCGTGCGCTTGAACTTGGATACGTAGTATCTGAGCTTCTGCCTCAGTTGCATTTTTATCATCTTGATGATGCTCCTGATTTGCGTTCGTGCTCGTGTCTATTCCGCCGTATTGACCCCGATCGCATGCATAAAACATCGCAACCTCTTGAGCCAGCGCGACTTGACAATTTTTACGGCAAGAATAACCCATTGCGCTTTCGATACGTGCGCGAACGGATTACACTAAACCCCGATCGGGAATCTGAGCAGCTCTACAGACTTGAAAAACTTGAGGTGAACAATGAGCGACGCACTTGAAAAATCCGGTCTCATATTTATGAAAGTCGGGCTGCACGCGCAAGAAAGCATCGAAGACATCGTCAAGCGGAAGCAACGAGAATTTGAAGAGACAGGTTCGATCTTCTGGGGTTACGGCGGCAACACTTGCCATCCATTCAGTATGGTTCAGCCCTTCGCTAAGGAGATGGAAGAAAGTGGCAACCAAGTTCTCATTGTGATGCAAAAGATGAACTCCAAGCACGCTGCCCCACCAGAAATTGCTAAACAGTATTCTGATGATGGTGTCACTTGGCAGCCCATTCCTAAGGGGATAGAAGTTCGCGGCTCACGATATGCCATGGTTTTAGACGAACTTCGGGTGGAAGAATTTGACTTGGATTTAGGCGAACTACAGGTCGGGGTTGGTCCTAGCCGAGGGCGTAAGGGTGATCAATATCTAATGGGTCGAGTTGACAAAGGTTGTTTTCTCTATACACCTCAACAGGTTCCGACCACACAGGATGAAAAGAATGTAACCTCTATTGGACTCGTTGCTCGTGTGAAGTCGCCCTACGCGGTGCTTCTTAAAACTTAACCACGTTCTTCATACAGCAAACCTCCAGTTATCTTACGCAAGCGATTAATGTATGAATAAAGCCCTTCTCGAACTGAATTGAGGTCGGCAGGAGTGGACACGCCAAATGCAATGCTCAGCGCTTTGTCCACATTTGGTTTGAATCTTACGCATGATTGGATATAGGCAAATTGTTGTTCAACTAAATACGAGAATAGGACTTCCATTGACACTACACGACCCGCTAGCGCGCTAAATACTTGAGCAACAGAATCATCAGAGCAAAGTGCTGCTAAAGACCTCTTGTCGCCTGTAATTACGAGTGTATTCCTCTCAGTAGCCGCCACTGCAAGCAGCAGAGATTCTCCAGCATCAATATTCTGAACGGCGTTCAACGCATCCAATAATTCTGAGTCGGCTGAACTGGCATTGAGCGAAGTAGAGGATCTAAGGAATTCTTCTAATCTAGCGGCACTCTCTTCATCCTCGCAGAGGCACAAGCGATCTTTAGCAGGCAAGAGTGAGTATTTCGCAGTTGCAAGTACACGCACATCAGCAGGAGTACACCCAAATAAAGCTATCGACTCATTGAGAAGCCCGTAACGTGCAAGTTTGAGTAAGGCATCGTTGTCAATTAGAAGCGGTTGACCCATGTGCTGTCTTACTCAGGGGATGAACCTGTGACTCTATCAAGGAACTCAACGGTGTCTAACGGTAATGCTTTAGGATCGATACCGCCCCACATTGCGTCATTGATGACTGCCCACGCAGGTTGCCCCTCACTTTCCAGAAGCTTTGCCGCAGCAATACCAATGTCCCATTTCCCAGTCTTGTTCGCAAAATTCAATACGATGTGCCCAGGATCGACTTGATTGGCTTTTCCAAATTTATGTGCAGTATGTGCCAACTCCCGGGAATTAATTTGATCGCCTGATACGGTGTAGGTTGCATTTTTTATACCGTTTAACATCTCGATCGCGAACATGTCTGCGGCACGTTCGTCTAAATCTGGGTCCTTTAGTGCATAGGAGTCTTCACCTAATTCCTCGTCGATCAGTATTTCTCCAGGAGCTACATGTCCAAGCACGATGTGAGCGATTTCGTGAGCCAAGATAAAAAGTTGCCATGCCCACAGCGGCGACGCTTTTGACAAAATAATGACTGGTCGATCGCCTGTATAAACCACCATGCCATCCATTTTGGCGACACCTTGCCCTAGCCCTGCTAGATAGACGACAGGGATGCCATGAGACCAGCAGGTCATTAGCAAATTTCTCAGCCCTATCCAGTAGCCAGGAGAAGCAAGCACCTCTCTGCGAAGAGTGTCAGCGCTATCTGGAAGCGGACTGAATTCTATTCGGCAAGCCGACGCAATCGATTCAGCAATGCTAACAGCGATTGATGTTGCAGCCGTTAAATCTTTTGACTTATTCGGAATCGAGCGCTTGTACTTTATGTCACGCCGCCGCAGCGATTCAACTCGTGGGCTTACAGTAAAAAGAGGACTCGCACGAAGCCCCAAACGCTTTGCAAGAATTACCGCGATCTCTGATGAAACTGCGGCATCTGACAACACTTCCGGTGTTACCCATTCAGGAAGCAGCATATTTTGTAGGCTGCGCGGAAAACCAGCAGACTCCAATGCTCCGAAGATTTTGTCGATCTGGCGATCAGGTGTAGTCAACTGCCTCTCCTGCTAGGTCATCTGCTTGTTTTTAAATTCTTTTAATCCCTCAATAACCGCGAGCAACGCTCGTCCACCTGCCTCTGTCCCATCCCATGCATCAATAATAGCCGCTTGAAGTAATTCATCGTACCCGTGGCTGGCTTTGTTCATTGCGGCAGTCGGCACCTTGTAGAAACTGCATAGCTTATTGAATGATTTGCTAACGCGCTGACGTTTCCCATCTGAACGACGCAGGCGTGAAACAGTTGGCTGACTGACAGCAGCCAGGCGAGCTATCGCGCTTGTAGAGCGGCTATCTGCTTTTAGACAAGATAGTAGCTGCTGCACCACTGATTGGATTGGGTCGTCTTGGCTCCTAGTCATTAGAGCAATGCATTAACAATTAATGAATAGTCTATGGTATAATCTAACCACTTGGAGACGCTTATGACAACAAACCAACTGCCGTCAACATTCTGCTGGACCAAGATGGGAACGGAGTCTGGTGAAGAGCTGTCGGCAATTATTCGCCGCAAGGAATGGGAACGTCAGCTAGGGGGTGGGTGTTTCTTTTGGGGAGTGGGTCAGTCATTAGGGGAAAATGCCAAGGTTGCCGCCCGTGACCTTGCATCTTTGCGTGTGGTTTTTTCGCCCATGTCCAGCAAGCCAAAGGCAATTGATGTTGCACCATCTGGCGTGGTTTTGTGGAACGCCTGGGTTGATGCCTGTGGGCAAATAAAACCATTACCCGCTCACTGCTTTGTCACAAGCCGTGCGTCCTTGCCTTCCGGTAGAAAAAAGGAGAGCCATTACGCCCTGGTCTGTTTCTCCGATAGTGAATTGGTTAGCCAGCAAGAAAATATCTGCATCTCTCCCAACCACCTGTGTAATTTGAAAACTAATAAACCGCTTGGCGCGTCACAAGTGACATCTATTGTTCGCGTTTTGAGTCGGGCAGATGAGACCTGCGCTGCCAAAAGCTATGCTGTCAGCTTTACGGCAGAACTTCGATCGCCTTACTGTGTACAACTGGCTCAGCCATTACTATTAGATGCAGGCGAACTCACGGAGATCAAAGCAATTTCGGAATCGGGCGACCTTGAATCGTGGGCTGCTTTGGTAAAATGCCTGCGGTCTCTAGTAGTTGCTGAGACAGAATGGGTTCAAGGAATGCTGGACTTGGGTAACGCGGATCAGCCATTGTATATCGATAATCTAAATCATCCATTTAGATGCTCCGAGTTGAATAACACATCGCGCTCATTAGCCCAAAGCTAAGCACGTTTCGTTAAAGAACTTCATAAGCAAAAAACTTCATGAGAGAGAAGTACAAAAATTCCACTTTATGTGCAATGTTTATGAATGTACTTTGCGGTCATGTCCACAAAGTACAAGTGGAGTCTGGCAAGAATTTCAGCAAATTTATCCAAAAGAATGGTGTAGATCCGATGGTGAAGGTCGAATCTCACGAGTTCAGCGTCTCACCACAGCTAAGCTGGTTAAAGACTTCACATACCTTGCTTGAACTCTCGTACTGCCTGTGACCTGGACTCGATCGCCGCACACTGAGCCAGTCGAGCAACATTGATGCCTTTGATGAACTGGCTTTCACTAGCTTTCTGATAGTCGGTGGACACTAACTGATAGATACTGATCTCGCCATTCTCCCAAAACCAGACTTCCTGGACTCCCAAGGCTTTGTAACGTCTGAGCTTGCTGGGGCCGCCGCTAGTAATCACAACTTCAATCGCTAAGTCTGGGATCGGCTTCCGTTCACCGAAACAGTAGGATTCATCTGCTTGGACTGACGCTATCGCTTCCTTTTCTTGAGAGAAAGAGCCAGTGGCAACAAAGTCTAATCCCTGGTTGAGCATATAGTCTTCAAGCAGGTAGCCAATATTACCTTTCACAATTTCGTGCTCTGACGAGGGGGACAAAATTTCTAGTTCTCCCTCGTAATAAAACAAACGAACTCCGGGTGAGTCAACAAAGCCGTATTGAATTGCTTTGAAGCTTTCCCAACTGACTCCAGTTTGGGTAAATCGCTGTTCGGTTGGTCTCTCTAAAAGCTGAGTCATGGTGGTTGCTCTCTGCCGCGATGATCTGCCTATGACTCATGATACCTACAGTCCAATCTCTCTCCATTGATGACGTGCTAATTGCAACTCTCTTCCTATTTATGCAGAGGTACGATCGCTCATTAGGTCATTAGGTAGGCAAATTTATAATGATGAACTGATAAGTTTAGGAAATAAATCAACATTTGCGTCACTTCTACAACTCATACAGTTGTGAATGAACGAATTTTAGAAAACTGGAACTTTATCAATCATGCCTACTTTAATTATCAATTTTGCGAACAGTTGCAATACATTCAAAGTCAGTGAAAAAGACTGTGTAGCTGACATTAAAAGCTTTTACCGGGCGCTGGCAATGAAGTATCACCCATTGTTAAATCCACCTGGTTCTTCGGCAAAAAGTCAGGTCAAGACGATCGATGTGGCGTGTGAGACTCTGCCTACTAAACTTGACTCCAGCAAGGTCTGTGGTTCTGAAGTTGTCACTAAGCAAAGGAAGCAGCCTTTGACAGCAAAGGAAAAGCAAGAAAAGCAAGCCCAAGTGTACGGCATTTTTATTGATGCCTTATTAGGTAATTCTTGGGCAGAATAAGGTTCTCTTGAAACTGCGACAAATAGTTTCTTTAAACAAATGGCTTAAGCAGGCAAGGGGCTTAAGCCTCTTGTTCCATGTAGTGACATGAGAAAGCGTCTATTTGAACTGAACTACAACACCTCTAGGGAAAGTACGTAGGCAGACCCTGTTTTGGAGGAGATTTCTATCAAGTAATCACCATCTTCAGGAAGTAAAGCTTGCCATTGAGAGGATGGGTTAACTAGAGTTGCTAATATTTTCTTCGTCGGTGTGGTGATGGTGAGGCTAACATTATCACCTGAAAGCTTAGATGTAATTTGCTGGGAACGTTTGCAGCTTATTACGTAACGTTTGGGCTGATCTGGCAATACCTTGCCACGGACGATCGCCCCTGTTGACCCAAGTCCAAAGCTCAATCGTTGCGCTTGGGGAGGCAAGGGACGGGGGATGCCCACAGTGGTCACTGGCTGAGCGGTTGAGGCAACAGTAGACTGGCGCACGGTTGTCTCTGCTGCCAGTTCCGCTTGCTGGGGAGGGCTGGATAGCACTAAGCCAACTAAAACCGATGCCCCCAGGAAACTGCTGCCTAAAAGTACTTTTTGCCATAGGCTCATTCCTGCTGCTTTGTCTACAACCACAGGAAAGGGAATGGTATCTGCAAGTTTGACTTGGTTCTCTTTGATCTGGCTCACTTTGTAGGAGGGAGGGGCGATCGTCTCTGCCAGTATGGTTTCCATCAGTCCAACTGAGTCCAGCACTGTAGCTGGATCGAGGGCTAGTAGCATGGTCTGAGCGTTGGGATATCGATCTCGGGGGTGGGATTGAACCGCTCGATCCAACACATCCTTGAGGACAGAATCGATCGCCGACGCATTCTCATGCCACAGCAGATCCCCCGTTTCTGGGTGAATCGGTATCTCGTGGGGCAGCTTTCCGGTGAGCAAATAAATAGCTGTGAGTCCGACGCTGTAAAGATCGCTAGCGTAAACAGGTCTCCCGGCAGCCTGCTCTGAGGACATAAATCCTGGAGTGCCGATCGCGACTGAGCTACTGCTATCGCCATTCATATTGATGACCGTGCCCATCGTTTCCTTCACCGCACCAAAATCAATCAACACGGGCTTACCGTCGTGTTGCCGCAGAATAATGTTGCTGGGTTTGATATCCCGATGAATCATCCGCCGACTGTGAACATAGTCCAGCACAGACAGCAGATCTACCAAAATCGACTGCACAGCCTCACTTTTCAGCAGTCCTTGACTTTGCATCTTCTGCAACAACGTTTGCCCTTCTATCCATTCCTGCACCAGATAGAATTCGTAGTTTTCTGTAAAGTAGGCGTGGAGTTGGGGGATTTGGTCGTGTTGTCCCAGTTCTTCTAGGGTGGCGGCTTCTCGCTGAAACCGCTCCTGGACAAATTCATAAAGATGGGCACTTTGCTTTAAGGGCTTTAGTTGCTTCACCACGCAGCAGCGGCCAGAGGGCATCTGGGTGTCTTCAGCGAGATAAGTGGTGCCGAACCCTCCAGAACCGAGAGTGCGGACAATTCGGTAACGATTGTTCAGGAGTGTGGGCAGCATCGAGAATAAACTGCGATTTTTCTAATCATAGTAACTTTGATGATGAATCTATCAGAGTGGAATTACTGGCAGAGGCAAAGCGATGAGTGCATCTCACTTTTGCAGATCTTCGAGCCGCCCACCCTTCGGGAAGCAAGCTACATCCCCAACCCTTCTCCCCGTGGGAGAAGGGAGCCGGAATTCAAAGTCCCTCTCCCTAGGGAGAGGGATTTAGGGTGAGGGTGGATCGGGCGGTTGCAAAACTGGGATGCACCTGACAAAGCGATCGGGGGAGAGGGGAGCCAGGATTGGGTCTGGGCTACCTGTGACGTGTTTGGCGAAGCGCTGGGCAAGGGGCGGCACAAGGACAAAGGGATTGCTGAAGCCAGAGAAGAGATGGAGTCCGGTTAACGCTGGCAGGGCCCCAATGAGGGGAAGCCGATCGCCACTAAACGCTACAAGACAGGAATGCCACGATGCAGGAATCGCCCGGAGTGTGGGGAGAATCTGACCAATGCCAGCACGAATTGCAGCTTCACTGGCGCTGGGATCAACGTGGGCGTGGGGATCGGTCAGGATGCGACTGGGTTGCCCAAAGCGCAGGCTCCCGTCTAAAAATTGGATGGCTCCCACGTCTAGAATGGGCGGCACAAGTTCCAAGCCTGGCTGATCCCACTTTTCGCTTACTTCAGCCGTGGTTGCAGCGGCTTCTAGGGAAAAGCGCTGGATTTCTGCGGCCATGACGATCGCCTGCAATCGCACTTCCACGGGCGCAGTGATTAGCACTTCGGTGTGGGTGAAGTAGATCGGGACAGCCAGCCCAAAGGCAGCAAGTAGGGCGCGGCTGAGTCCCCCGGCACAGACGACAACATTGGCACCAGGGTAGGTGGTGGTGGTGGTGATGACCCCGGTGACCCGATCGCCCTCACGCTGTAGCCCGGTGACCTTCTCGATCTGCACCACGCCACCCGATCGCTGGAAAGCATGGCTATAGCCTGCTACCAACTGCTGGGGGGAAACATGACCATGGCGCACTAAGAGCGCCGCCCCGATCGCCTCCCGATTTAGCAAGGGTTCGATCGCGGTGGCTTCAGTGGGGGTTAGGCGTTGGATGGTTGTAGCAAATTGGGCATAGGCGGTGGCGATCGGTTCTAGGTCAGCCTCTGGGGGAATGGTCAGCAGCAGATCCAACTCGCGAAATTGAATATCGACTCCCAACTCTGCGGACAAAGTCGGGTAACGCTCCTGCGCTTCTGTACAAAGTTGACGGGTCAGATCAGTGGTTCCAGACCAGTAAGCCAACCCGCCATAACTCAGCCGTGTTGCATTTTGGGGAGTGGGAAATTGTTCGAGGAGCAATACTGAAGCGCCTTGTTGGGCAAGCTCATAGCCCAGTGCCACTCCTGTCAGCCCACCACCAATTACGATCCAGTCATGAGCCATACAAGAGCAAGGGATACGAGTGCCAACAGCCTACATTTTGTACCAGGTTCGCCGCCATTGCTGCTAAAATGTGACCGTTGCTAAATTAAGCCTCAAGGGTCTGACTGTCGCATAGCAATTCGTTGTGGACTCGCTAACTTTACCCCTAAGTTGTCGAATTCATATCATTTTAAGGGCAGGCGAATGGTAAACGTACTGCCTCTACCAAGTTCA
>JARCMD010000296.1 GCA_030248885.1 Leptolyngbyaceae cyanobacterium MP9P1.79
CCAATGCTTCTATCAGGTTTACACAGAATCTTCCTGGATATCTAAATCCTCTTCAGTAACCCAACAGTAGGATGGAGCCGATCGGAATAACACATTTTGCTGAGTTCAAGATGGGGTCTGCGGCAGTTGACCTATGCTGTTGAAGGTTGCAATCGATTTGGGATTCCACTCGTCAATCTCAGCCTGAAACGACGATCGCAAGCCTTGGGACAAGGCGTAGGACTCTGATCGCCCCACAGGTTTCCCATCCGTAAGCTGCCAAGGTTGGTAGAGTGGCTGAATCACATAGCGGAGGTGCGATCGGCTGGCCCAAACACCCATTGATGGAAAAAGAATAAACGGAATCACCAGCGGGGAAATCGGGAAAACTGGCAATTTCAGCGCCTGAGCTAGGCGTTTGAAATTCCAAGCATAGGGATGCAAATACTCACTCCCCAGGCATACTACAGGCAGAATTGGCATTTCATAGCGGTTACTCAACTGCACAAAGCTGGGATCAAATGTGGCAAGGTGGTGTCGCTGGGGCCAGCCCTTCGCCAAACCCCGCCACCCTTCTGGGGCATAGAGCAAAACCGTTTGCTCAGGCAGATGGGCAACGGCTGTTTCCAAGTCATTGCGCTCTGCTCGCACGCCTCCCAAGGTCTGGGGCCACCCCGCAGGCAGCCACCACTTGAGCCAGGGATGATCGAAAAACAGGGGATGGGCGACGGGCTGCACGACCCAATTTCGCTCTAGGCTCAGGAGGGTGCCCAAGCTGAGGAAATCCCAGGGAAAGCACATGCCCGCATGATTTATCACGACGAGGAGCGGCTGAGCGCGATCGGGCAAGTTCTCAGTCTGAAGTAATTCGGCGTGAAAGTGGTGCTGCAAAATGGGCATCAACACCTCTTGGCGAAAGGCGTGCTGATACTCTGGGGCGATCGGGCTGAAGGGGGCGCGGGGCGATCGAAATCCCAAACGCATCCACCGAATCAAAATAGCTAGATAAAAACCGCCCGGCAGCAAAAACAAGGCATACTCCAGCCCTATCCAGCCATCGGGGTCATCGTGATAGTGCTGCCAGTGTCGATTAAATAAAATCAGCCAGCCCGGAGGATACCAGAGGCAGAAGCGATCGAACCAAGTGAAGGGGTAGGAAGATGACACCATTGAACATGAAAAACAGCTTAAATCTTAGTCAAAGGAGATACTTGGAAATTTGATAACTCACTTATTGGGATTAATGAACTCCCACAAAAGATTGTTTTCACACTATCGCGTAGAGCCGCTCCACACCATAGCAACAAGATAGAGATTGGCTGAAAACCTGAATGCTAAGATAGCAGAACCAATTTCGATACCTGGATTTCCACCGACTATTTCTATCCCATAGGGAGGCGATCGTATATGGTTGTTCAACTCAAACCGACCCAACCCACGATCGCCTGGGAACCCCTCCCTCAATCATTTGTTTTACCCGATGACCCCGTGGAAAACATCCAACAACCCGCCTTAGCAGCAGCGCTCACCGATGCGCTCGGAGCGAATGGACAAATTCAGCCAGCCATGTTGATTGGCTCCAACTTTGGGCTAGTGGCCACCGTGAATCAAAAGATTGTGGTGAAAGCCCCCGATTGGTTTTATGTGCCCCACGTCCACCCCATTGCCGAGAATTGGATTCGTCGCAGCTACACCTCCCATCTAGAAGGTTCCCCTGTCGCCGTGGTGATGGAGTTTCTGTCAGATGAAGACTATGGGGAACTGTCGATTCGCGCCACTCCCCCCTACGGCAAATTCTACTTCTACGAACAGATTTTACAGGTACCGACCTACGTCACCTATGACCCCTACACACCAGGCATGAGTGTGTGGCATTTGCAGGCAGGCAGCTATGAGTTGCAAAACGCTGATGAGCAGGGACGAATTTGGATTCCAGAGTTAGAGCTATTTCTAGGCATTTGGGCAGGGCAACGGTTGCAACAAACGACGCACTGGTTGCGCTGGTGGGATCGCCAAGGCAATTTGTTGTTGTGGAGTGCGGAACAAACCGCCCAGGAACGCCAACGGGCCGAGGAGGAACGCCAACGGGCCGATCGCTTAGCCGCTAAATTGCGGGAGTTGGGCGTTGATCCAGAGGCATAAGGGATCTGCGTAAATATAAAGTCTCCAAAATGTATCCTCCGATCGCCTGTGAGCCAGAATCCGGGGATGGTGCCAGAGTTGGGGTGCATAATTGGGAAAGACAAATGAGTGTGGAGCCAACCAACGATGCGAACCCTACAGATTGAAGCTACGGTTACTTCTAGCCACGAATTAACTGTCCAACTGCCTCCAGATGTTTCTGCTGGCGACTACCAAATTGTTTTGGTTATGGAAGAAAAGCCTGCCCAGGCACAACGCCAGCCCTGGAAATTTCCAGTGGACGATTATGGCCCGCTGTTAACTGAGCTTTCGCTACGGCGTGAGGATATGTATGACGACTTTGGCCGATAGACCTATTTTTGTTGATACAAATATTCTGGTTTATGCAAATATTCTTGCCTATCCGCTTCATCAAATAGCCGCAGAGCGGATTCAGTCATTACTTGATGCTGTTGTTGAGGTTTGGCTTAGTCGGCAGATTTTGCGTGAATTCATTGCCACTGTGACTCGTCCTCAAACCTATGGCAATCCTCAACCCATAGACGTTGTTGTCAGAAGAGTTCAAACCTTTCAAGCACAATTTCGATTGGCAGAAGATAATCCTCAAGTCACTGCTCAATTGTTGAACTTATTGCAGCAGTTTCCAACAGCAGGTCGTCAGGTTCATGATGCGAATATTGTAGCCACGATGCTCACCGCTGGGATCGATCGCCTACTGACCCACAATGTGAAGGATTTCGATCGCTTCTCTACCCTAATTACAGTGATTCCTTTAGAGGATTTCTGAGAAAGGGGTGCTATTTCTGGGATGCAGAGCATAAGAAACCGGGGTTCTGTCCAGGATTAAGTTCGATCGCCCCAATCTACGCAGAACCCCGGTTTCTAGCCTGAGACCGATCGCTCCTACCAGCCGTTTTGTCATCGTAAGCTGAACTCCGTAATTTCTGCGTTGCGAGGCAGAAGCGCTGCATGATGCGCCGACCCTAGCATTTCGTTTGATTCTAATTTGTCCAATTAGGATATCGAAGTGTGAAATGATTAGCCAACCAAGGCTATTTTCACGATCGCTACAGTTAGCGTCGATCGCCCTGTCACCGCTGTGAAAATTAATCCTCCCTAACCCATCCCACTCAGAAGAATTATTCCATACAATCATCTATGAGAATTCCCACCAAAAATCGACTCCAACAAATTTGTGTTGCCCTAGGTAGCCTACTGCTGGTTCTTGTCATTCATTTTGGCACCTTAAGCCTGGGGACTTCAGGTCTCTATCAGTCTGCCAGTGCCCAAGATACTGCTAGCCCAACGCCGGAAGCGACAGAAAGCCCTGCCAGTTCACCCAGTGCAACACCGGAAGCAACTGACTCGCCTACCAGTTCGCCCGCAACCCCCGAAGCAACAACATCCGCTGATACTCCCGCAACACCTGGAGCAACCAACCCAGCCACCAACTCCGAAGATCTGGTGGAAGTTGGGATGACAGTCTTGGGATTTGACCCGGTGAAAGGAGAGTTGGAAGCCCGTCTGGAATTTATCCCTCAAGGGAAATATAGTCAAAATGAGAGTACCTATCCAAATCAAAACTTCCTCCTCACGGTCAACAGTGTTGATAAGCAAGGCTCGGAGATTAACTTCAAAGCGGGCAAGCCCATGGATGCCTCTAGTGTTAAGTTCACAGCCATCGAGGGCGATCCGAATGGATATCCCTTCGATAATCATAGTGTCGAAGTCTACATGGAGTTGGATGCGCTACCCACTGAAAACCAGCCAGGAAGCACTTCTGTGACTTCTGTTCCCCTCAGTTTGAAGTTCTACGGCAACCTCCCTGGCTTTGACATTTCCTCTACTCCCACAAAAGAAAACACATCAGAAGTGGTGGCCAATGCCGTTAGTATCTCCCGCTCTGATACCGTCAAGTTTTTCTCCATCATTGTGATGGTGATTATGTGGGTGCTATCTCTTTTGTCCTTGCTGCTCGCAATTCGGGTGGTAATGTTGGGCAAACTACCGGAGTTTGGGATGCTGGGTTGGCTAACGGCGCTGTTGTTTGCCTTTCCCGCCATCCGTAACGCTCAACCCAATGTTCCTCCCGTCGGCACCTTTAGCGATTTTATTTCTTTCTTTTGGGCAGAAGTAATCGTGGTGGTTGCCCTCGTGTTGCTTGGGGTTTGTTGGTTGAGACGATACAGCAAATAGGGCTACTGCGACACGTTAAGGAGATTTCCGAGAAAGATATTATCCCTGTAGGGGCGAAGCATCCGGCAGATAAGCTCTCGAATCGACTAGAAGGTCATTGCCCGGATGCTTCGCCCTTCCGGTGCCTGGGATAAACGTTTCTGGACTCCTTATTGCCCCAATGCTAAGTGCAAAGCATACGCTCCGCGAACGCCCTTCCGGTGCCTGGTATAAACTTTTCTAGACATCTCCTCAAGTGGTGTATTATGGCATTTGCCTGGCACATCTTGCGATCGGTATGTCATTTAACCGCAAATCCTTTGTAGATCAACGAAGCCCCGCAGGTGGACTTCCTACGGGGCTTCGTCGTTTAATCCCATAAAAAAGTGAAAAAGTGACTCAGATCTGTTAACTCATTTCCAAGTGCCGTAGCCATGGGTTGACATCGATCGCCAGCCTTTGTCCCAGGCGCAGCAATTGCTTCACACTGGAGATTTCTAGCAAACTGCATGAACTGGATGCTTCCTGGTTTTGTTGCATCTGCCGTTGCAGCCAGCCTAAGCAAAGTGGCGCAATTCGGCTATGAAACCGATGAAAGTATAATTCCTGCACGCGATCGAGGGAAACACTGACATTGAGTTGGTGACCGATGTCGATCAGGCGCTCTAGCTGCTGCACCGCTGTCACGATTACCTGGGGGTTGAAATCGTGCAGAATCTGCCAGAGCGACTGCAAAATGAGTTTTTCCAAAGCTGGCTTGACTTCCGACAGGTTCAATTGACACTGCAAATGGTGGGATTCGATCGCCACGGATTCCAGTTCATTAATCAACGTGGGACGGAGCATCACACTGGTTTCGTTAGCAGGAGAAGCGGTTTCCTGTTCCAACGATCGCAGGATCGCCAGCACCCGGTGACTCAGCGTAATTTCCGCAGCCGCCTGTAGCTCCTGGGGTACGGGCATTCCATCCCGCCGAAAAGCCATGAGGACGCTGTAGTTGTTGCGGTAAACCTGGCTATAAAGCTGGTTCAGGCGCAGCAAAGTCTCCTGGGTCAGCAATCCCATAATGCGGTAGCGTTCCTCCGCAAATAAATTTTGCAAGTTAAAGGAAGAACCATCGAAGTTTTGATTCATCGCTTCGATCGTTTGCGCCGCACTTCCTTGATGCAGAGCGCTAAACAACTCCTCTTTCATCCGTCCATAGCCGCGCCGCCCGCCAAAGGGTTGAATGCAGCAGTGGAAGTCCCATCCCCCCAAGTGCAACACCGCAAAACTCCACTCAGTCTGTTCCCAAGTGATTTCCGAAGTCAATTGTAACTGTCCCATGGCTACGGTTAATGCACCGACTCGCTGAAGCTGATAGTCTTGCTGGCGGGCGGTGTAGCAATAAATTTGGTGCTGTTGGGGATAGGTGGTGAATAGGGAACTGATGGCATAATGGGCAGCAACCTGTTCTAGATTAATTTGTGCCGACAGGACAAGTTGCTTATAGACCGTTGCCCCATGTTTGAAGGATTCCACATTGCTGGGCGCAAGACTCAAGCGGCGGACAAAGCCTTTTTCTAGTTGCACCGCAGCGACATCCCCCGCCAATTCCAGGGCCCGCGCCGCATACCGCAGAATTTGCACCCCCTCTAACCGAGAGAGTTCCTCAAAAAACCAGCCGCAACTGGTGTACATCAACAGGGCATGGCGTTGCATTTCCAATAGCCGCAGGGCATCGACTTGCTCTGCTCCAGTCAGCTTTCGTAATCGATGCCGAGCGAGAAACTTTTCAACATGGGCAGGAGAACGATCGCCCATCACCTGAATGTATTCATCTCTGGCTAACCAGGGATCACGAAAGAGCGACTTGCCAGACTCTTCATACACTTTGATCAATTGATCCCGCAACCAGTCCAAGGCATCCCGCAGCGGCCGCCGCCACTTCTGATGCCAGCCACCTCCACCACCGCAGCCACAATCCTCTTGCCAGCGATCGACTCCGTGGGCGCAACTCCAAGCCGTGACTGGCTTCAATTCCACTTCCCAACTGGGCGGATTCAGCGACAGATAGTGAGCATAGTTGGTCACCGTCCAACCGCGCTGGGGAAACTCCTTCAGGAAAGCATAGGCGAGGGTTTTCTCGGTGCCGCGCTTGTGATGCCCAAAGGTTTCGCCATCGGTTGCCACGGAGATCAATTGGCACGATCGGTGATCCCCCCGCACAGCTTGGGCAATGCGACCGGCGAAATGATAGGAATTGTACACCACATCACTGAACCCCATGTCGCCTGAGATCGGCCCATCGTAAAAGAAAATATCGATAAACGCAGTTGAATCGGTTCCCAAAAAACACCGATAGGGTCGGGTGGGATCAATTTGCCCGCCGCCTACTTCCTGCCAAGCGCGATCGGCATCGTATTCAAACAACGACCGACAGCGCAGCGCTTGAGAGGGAGCCAGCACAATAAATTTAATCCCTTCAGCAATCAGAGCTTCTAGAGTGGCGTAGTCTACCGCCGCTTCCGCCAACCACATGCCTTCGGGATCACGACCAAAGCGACTCCGAAAATCTGTCTTGCCCCAGCGAATTTGGGTGTATTTATCCCGCTCATTCGCCAGGGGCATGATGATGTGGTTGTAAACTTGGGCGATCGCATTGCCGTGACCATTGAGCCGATCGCAACTCCTGCGGTCTGCCTCTAAAATGCGTTGATACACCTCTACGTCATAGCGTTCCAACCACGTCATCAGCGTTGCACCAATGTTGAAGCTCATGTATTCGTAGTTATTGACGATCCCCACAATGTCTCCGCGCTCATTTAGCACTCTGGCAAAGGCATTGGGACGATAGCACTCGTGGTGAATCCGCTCATTCCAATCATGAGAGGGATAGGCGCTGGGTTGTCGCTCCACCGCATCTAGGTAAGGATTTTCACGGGGAGGTTGATAAAAATGCCCGTGAACGGTCACGTAAACTCCTGCCGCAGTTTGGAGGGGATCGTTGGCGGGGGAACTGTGGGGGACGATCGCACGGGTTACAGATGGATGCTGTTGTAGTGATCCCCACTCTGATAGCAGCGGGAAAGCAGGCAACGGTTCCATTTGAGCGGATGAAGTCATTTATTTATCCAAAATGGGAAAAACAGCAAGGCAATTGGGTCAGCTTGAATCTCTAACAGCCTTTCCTGCTTGCTCTATAGAAGTCAGAATCAGAATGCAAAATTTCGTGTGATCCCAGCGATCGGGTTGTAGGTGGGTATGGAATCACCAGGTAGCTAAGCCTTTAGAAAGCGGGTAATCTGGTCAATCCCCTCAGGCGACCATCACTTACTTAGAGGATGTCTGAGAAGTTCTAGAAACCTTGCACTCGCCCCCTTTGTATGTATGCTTGCAAGGCTTTAAGGCCCCGATTTTGGGGGACTTTGACCTCAGAACATAGCCCTTTGGGCATCCCAGAAAGGGGGGCAGGGGGGCGGTTCGGGCAACAATTCCTACCTCTTCAGACATCCTCTTAAGACAACACATTAAGAACTATAAATTAGGCGCGATCGATGAGAATCTGGCTAAAGGTTAAAGTTCTCACTGGAATTGATTGCAGCCTATGACCCTAAGGCAGATACGATAAATACTCCAGAAAATAACCACGCCAATGCAGCTTACTTGATCAAATCACCCAAGCCAGCTCAACTTAATACCAAGTTAAGACTTGTGACGTGGACTTTACGATCGCTTTAGGGCGCTAAGCGGGCGATCGGCTCAGGTTCGGTTCACGAGGCAACACATTGACTCTGATTAAGGAAAGTGTTCCTCAGGCAATATTCTGTAAGATAACGGAGGACATGGCATTGTCAATTTTCCTCCTTAGCCCGCTCTGTAGAACTATCCCTGATGACAATCAAAGATTTCATTTTCACTGCGCTGCTAGTCTTTATTCCCATTTCCCTGCTAGCTCACATTCTGCATTGGGGATCGTTGGTCGTCTTTATTACCTCTGGACTGGCAATTCTGCCTTTGGCGGCGTGGATGGGGACAGCAACAGAAGAAATTGCTGTCGTTTTGGGCCCTTCCCTCGGCGGCTTCTTGAACGCCACCTTTGGCAATGCCACCGAATTGATTATTGCGGTCATCGCCCTTAAATCAGGTTTGGTAAACGTGGTGAAGGCCAGCATCACGGGTTCCATCATCAGCAACTTGCTTCTCGTGATGGGGCTTTCGATGCTGCTGGGCGGAATTCGGTACAGAGAACAGGAATTTCAGTCCACGGTGGCTCGGGTCAACGCATCCTCGATGAATCTGGCGGTGATTGCCATTCTGCTCCCAACGGCTGTGAATTTCACCTCGACGGGGATCGATGAGAAGACGTTGCAACTCCTGTCGATCGCGGTGGCGGTCGTGCTGATTTTGGTCTACGGACTCACCCTGCTATTTTCCATGAAAACCCACAGCTACCTCTATGACACAGGCCTGGCAGAATTAGAGCCAGCCGAGTTAGCTGAGGTAAACCTGGCACCTGATAATGATGATCCTGAGGAAAAAGTAAATCTTCGCCTGTGGGTCGCTGTTCTGTTAGGAGCGACCCTCCTGGTAGCGATCGAATCTGAGCTATTGGTGGAAACCTTGGAGGTGGCAACGGCGCGGCTGGGGCTGACAGAGCTATTTACAGGGGTGATTTTGTTGCCGATCGTAGGCAATGCCGCCGAACATGCTACCGCAGTTTCCGTGGCGATGAAGAACAAAATGGATCTTTCCGTCTCCGTGGCGGTGGGATCAAGCTTGCAAATTGCCCTATTCGTCGCCCCTGTGCTGGTCATTACAGGCTGGTTTCTAGGACAACCCATGGATCTCAATTTCAACCCCTTTGAATTAGTTGCCGTCGCTGTCGCTGTGCTAATTGCCAACTCCATTAGCTCCGATGGCCGCTCCAACTGGCTGGAAGGAACCCTGTTGCTGGCGGCCTATGCAGTGCTGGGGCTGGCTTTCTACTTTCATCCTGTGATTCAAGACATTGGGTAAGCCAGCATCCCCGTCACGCTTAACCTCTGGTTCGCTCTAACAAAATCATCATGAGTAGTCCCAACAAAGACTGGGTTTCTTCCCGATCGCTTAGTTGATCAACTTGCTTGATGATGAATTTTCTGGAAAGAAAAGTAGGCTTTTTCTCCAAGCGCATCACTACTGCCCCTTCAGTCCGAGATACCAAATACACGGGATTAAACACATAGCCGCTGAACATGCCCACAATCGGGATCTCTTGGAACAAGGCATCCATGACCTTCACCCAAGGATTCTGTTCACTGATTGCCAAGTTACTAGTCTCACCCTCAAAAATATCGTACCGGGCTTTCCAGATCGATTTTAATCCCTGTCGCTTTACTGCCCCCACTGGCATCCCAGAATTGCGATCGGTGAAGTTGTAACGGGCCGAAAAATCGATAATGCGATCGGCGTTGATTTCATACAACGGCTGGGTCTGCTGGGCATCTGCAAATACAGTCACACTTTCTTTCAACCGAAAAGCTTTTTGCTTGACGTAGAAAACTAAATTTCCTTTGGCATCCGTGACCGAGATTTGGGGGGCAAATGTCCACATCTTAAACGTCAGTTCCAGGGGATATTCCATTAATAACTCCGTAAACAAGTTCCTAAGACTTCAGGATTCCCCCTTTGCCCCCACTAATCTCAGAATCTGCGCTGTCAATGCCAAACTTTCCGTATAAAGCACATCCTGTCCCCAATGCTGAAGTTGATGGCTCAGTAAAAATTCTGCCTTCTGGTCAAATAGAGAGGTCACTTGCTGCACCCGACACGATTGAGCGCCACCCCCCGCTTCCATCCGCATACAGCCTAGAGTTTCCGAGCAAAGCACCGTGCAACAGTCGGCTTGCAAGTTAGTAGATGTGAGTTTCAGTCCCACCAGATCCCCTGCCACATCCCCCGAATCAGCGGTGGGGATCGCGGCCACTTCTGCCTCAATTTGGCGCTGTTCAGCGTTAATAAACTGAATGCGTTTGAGTTCGTAGTCCCCGCCCTCATCATGGTAGGAAACGGGGTGCCATTGCATACGACTCGCCAACCAGCCTAAGTACATCAATGCTTGAGTGGAATTACCCTTTTCATAGTCTACGGTCACGCGATCGACTTCCCTCAGGGCGGCTCGACGCTCCGGGGGATCAAAGGCCTCCGCCGTCAATTCCTGCCAGGGAGCCAACCGCCGCCAGTTTAAATCAGCCAGATTGACTCCCTCCTCGATCAACGCTTGGGATCGCAACAACCCAGCTTCAGGGTCGTGGAAGTAGCTAGAATCCACAATCACACAGGTGAAAGTGTCCACCAAACGCTTGAATAACTCCTGATCAGCGTCAGGGCTGGCTTTCCACCAGAGAAACTTCGGCAAGTCACCAATCAGGAGCGACTCAACGAGAGCGCTGGAGCGGGACAGGGCCTCTTCAGTGCCTCGAAGAGTAATATATTCGCAGCAAATTAAAGTGTTGCGGCTTTGCTTTTGAATGGGGCAGTAAGCAGAGACTTGGGCGGTTACGCCCACATCTTCACCGGAGGTAGGACAGAGGGCAATAATCCGACAGGGATTCTGGGCCGCAATGGCATCGGCAATGCCCGATCCTCTGGCATCTGGAACATATTGGGGAGCTTGGGTGCCACTGTCAGGGGTGCCTCCTGCTTTTCCCTGCTTGGCAAAGAACTCTCCGCGCAGTTTGGCGATCGTCTCCATGTCTACCTTGCCCGTTACCGGCAAATGATAGGCTTCTTGAGCGGCTCTCACGGCTGCCACCATGCGTGGGCCCGTGATCCCATCGATCGGACCCGTGTAGAACCCTAAAGCAGCTAGCAAATGCTGGGTTTCCTCCGGCTCATAGACGACCAATGTGAACGTCGCTGCCCTAGTTGCGGCGGGAAAGGAGCCATCTTCACTCGCTGCACCGTAACTATGCCAAATCTTACCTAATTCTGCTTCAATTTCGCCCAGTGAGACATCCTTGGGGGCTTGCAGCGAGACCAACGGAGCGGATTGAGTAACCATAGGTTTAATTGAGTTGAAGTTAAGGAGAGGGATGTTTGTTGCCAGAGCAATGGTTTTAGGGGAAAGGCACGATGCTGCCAGCGTTGCCGTCAAATCCTTAGAGTCTGCGCCAGCGACGGCCATCGCGACTAATTAAGAGTTCTGCTTCCCCAGGTTCCCAGGTACCCGCTTCGTATTGAGGAACCAAGGCGGGATCAGTGGGCGCTTCCCAGGCAGTGAGGGCAGGGGTAACGACACGCCAAGCTGCTTCCACTTCATCGGCACGGGTGAATAGAGTTTGGTCTCCCATCATGCAATCTAGCAAAAGGCGAGAGTAGGCCTCGGCTGTGGCCATGCCAAAGGAAGCCCCATAGCTAAAGTCCATGTTGACCGATCGCGTCCGTAGTTGCGATCCCGGCATTTTGACATCAAATCGCAGCGCAATTCCTTCATTAGGCTGAATTCGCAGGGTCAAAATGTTGGGGTTGGCTTGCTGGGCAGCGGATTGGAAAATCAAATAGGGCACTTCCCGGAAATGTACCGAGATCTCCGACACCTTTTTCGGCAACCGCTTACCTGTGCGGAGATAAAATGGCACGCCTTGCCAACGCCAGTTATCCACTAGGAACTTCATCGCCACATAGGTGGGCACCAGGGATTCTGGGTTGACTCCAGTTTCCTCCCGGTAACCAGGTACAGGCTTCCCTTTCATCCACCCTGCACCGTACTGCCCCCGAACGGCTGAGAGTTCCAGATTATGCACATCGGCGAGATGGGTTGCCTGAATCACCTTCACCTTTTCCGTCCGAATACTGTCTGCATCTAGGGAATTGGGCGGCTCCATTGCGGTCAAGCAAAAGAGTTGCATCAGGTGGTTTTGCACCATGTCGCGCAGGGCACCAGAGCTTTCGTAGTAGCCAGCCCGGTCTTCTACGCCCACGGTTTCAGCCACCGTAATTTGAATGTGATCCACAAACTGCCGATTCCACAATGGCTCAAAAATGGCATTGGCAAACCGAAAGACCAGTAAGTTCTGAACTGTTTCTTTCCCCAGATAATGGTCGATGCGGTAGACCTGTTCTTCCTTACAAGTCTGTTGCACGACCCGGTTCAGAGCTTGGGCAGAGCTTAAATCACGGCCAAAGGGTTTTTCAATCACCAAGCGAGTTTTGATGGGATCAACTAACATTTCAGCCGCCCCTAGTTGCCGAATCGCTTCCGGGAAGAACTTCGGTGCTAAGGATAGGTAAAAGACGCGGTTGCCCCGTGTCCCGCGCTTGCCATCCAATTCACTGAGAAATTCCTTGAGCTTTTGGTAATCTTCAGCTTTGTCCACATCTCCGGGACAGTAAAACAAGCCCTGAGCAAAGTCGTTCCAAATTTCCTCAGACCCTAATCCCCCCTCAGCAAACTGGTCTACTCCCTCCCGCATTTGCTCCCGGAAGTAATCGTGGCTCCAGGGACGACGGGCAACCCCAACGATCGTAATCTCAGCAGGTAATCGCCGTTCTCGTTTAAATTGATAAATCGCAGGCACCAATTTGCGCTGCGTCAAATCTCCAGAAGCCCCAAAGATCACCATAATCAGGGGGTCTGGTATCCGCTCTTGCTGAAGACCAACACGTAAGGGGTTTTCCAGGAGTGTGACCATAGATTTGTGCGTTAAGGGTTCAAAGCAAAAATAGGGTGAGCAATGCCCACCCTACAAAGACTACACCGGAGATAGGTGTTTGATTTTACCTTCCAAAGAGGTGATCAGGGATTGATAGGGTTGAATGAATTTATCAATGCCTTCTGTCAGCAGTTCAGCCATCACCTGATCCAGATTGATGTTAACGTCAGGGTCTTTGAGGCTGTTCAGGATGTTGTACGCTTCATCTACATCGGTTTCAACACGGCTAGCCACGTCGCAATGATCCGCGCAGGCTTCGATCGTGGCAGGAGGCAAGGTATTCACCGTGTCCGCCCCAATCAGTTGATCAACGTACATGACATCGCTGTATTGCGGGTTTTTGGTGCCTGTGCTGGCCCACAGTAGGCGTTGCACATTGGCTCCTTTGTCTGCCAGTGCTTGCCAACGATCGCCACTGAAAATCTCCTTGTATTTCTGGTAGGCCACCTTGGCGTTGGCGATCGCCACCTTGCCCAGAATCGTTTTCAATTTGACCTCGTGGGTGATGTCCGTTACGCCTTCCTTCAGCCGAGTTTCAATCTTGCCATCAATGTTGCTGTCAATCCGGCTAAGAAAGAAACTAGCGACAGAGGCAATCTTGCTGATGTCCTCTCCCTTGGCAGCGCGGGCTTCTAAGCCGCGAATGTAGGCCCAGGCTGTTTCCACATAGCTGTTGACCGAAAATAGCAGGGTGACGTTAACGCTGATCCCTTCGCCAATCACCCGCTCCACTGCGGGCAAGCCTTCCACTGTGCCCGGAATTTTAATCATGACGTTTTCCCGTCCGATTTCCTGGTAGTAGCGTAGGGCTTCACTGATGGTGGCTTCTGTATCCAAGGCGATCGTTGGCGGCACTTCAATGCTGACATAGCCATCCAAGCCGCCCGACTCGTCATAAACCGGACGGAAAATATCGCAGGCATGGCGAATATCTTCAAATACCAAGGACTCGTAAATCTTCTCAACGGGTGTACCAGCCCTGATCCCCGCTTCGATGTCGGCATCGTAAATAGCATTGCCCACGATCGCCTTTTCAAAGATTGCTGGGTTGGAGGTTAAGCCTCGAACCCCGCGATCGATCATCCGTTTCAAGTCTCCAGACTGGATCAGGTCACGGGTCAAGTTATCCATCCAAATGCTCTGACCGTAATCTTTAATTTCTAGTAAATGGTTGGTGGTCATAATTGCTATGGTTTCACTCCTAATGTTGGTTTTGAAATAGTTTGGTTTTGAAATAGTTTGCTCTTAAGGCGTTGCGTCTCAGACCTCAAAATTAAAACTTGGCAACGACTTTCTGTACCAGCTACTGCGATCGTTTCCCAAGGAAAAGCTTCATCAGACCCATCCTTACAACCTTGTCATTACCAACATTTTTGAGAAATCTTCGATTTCTCAAAAATGTAAATTCTAAACCTCTGAGAAGGCCCAAGTTGTTGCCCGAACCGCCCCCCCGCCCCCCAATCCTGGGGGGTTCTGAGATCGAAGTCCCCCAGAATTGGGGGATTTAGGGGGCAAGTGCAAGGTCTGGGGCATTTTCAAACACCCTCTAAACTTTTTAAGAGATGTTGGTAATGACAAGCCTTACAACGGCTACTAAATACAGCTAACCATCGAGTTTTTCGGAAGCTGCATCCAGAATCCGCTCCGGCTCTGGTGACGCATGATGGATTACGATCGCAGACCTCGTATTTACTCTATCCTTAAGATTAATAGGTCTGACAATTAGCCTTTTACTCCATCTTAGGGAGGCATTCTCAGAACAGCACTGAACTTTAGATGAACTACAGAAACGGTTGACAGAAATGGCTCAGGATTATGACTTAAATAAATGCGAGAGTGGGTGGGACTGTGACCTATTGTTTCCTTAACGCGCAAACTGTCCGATCGCCAAAGTGAATCCTGGCAACACTGCTTCCCCAGATAGCTCAGTGGGCAAGCTCGATCGCTCCACCTCACAGTCCAAGCGATAAATCTTTACGTGTTGCTCTTGGGGATCAATCAGCCACCCTAGGCGCACCCCGTTATCCATGTATTCCTGCATTTTGTCTTGCAGAGTTTTCAGGTCATCCGTTACCGATCGCAACTCAATGACAAAATCGGGGGCTAGGGGCGGAAATTTGCGCCGCTGCTCTGGGGTCAGAGTGTCCCAGCGCTCCTTTCTCACCCAGGCGACATCAGGCGATCGATCGGCTCAACTGGGCAGCTTAAATCCGGTTGAGGAGCTAAACACCAATCCCGGCTCTCCTGCCCGACGATTCCATAGTCCCACGTCCGTAATCAACCCTGCTTCTTGATTTCCTCCGTCCCCGCCTACAGGAGACATGATGATCAATGCTCCCTTAGCTGTGCGCTCGAATCTCACTTCTCGGTTATTTTGACAGAGTTGATAATACTGGTCGTCTATCAAATCCACAGCATTTAAGTCTAGGGTGAAGGCACTCATAGATTCTATCGGTTTAACCTCGCTGATCTAACGTTAATCACGATCGCTAGCTGCGAGTGGCGATCGTAACTATCCAATTTGAACAGAGACACTCTTTGAAACAGGTTATCCCCCTAGTGGGGATGTTAATCTATGGGTAAGGTCGCGGTGCAGGAAAGCTTACGTCTAGATTTGGGTCACACTCCACCGCTGTTACAAAACCTTTAGCAGAAATTGATTCATCAAGGCGAGGAATATTAAGTGGTTGCTACCCCTAACAAAATTCAAATTCCCAGTTCCCTAACAGAGCGTCCCCGTGCAGGCTCCCAAGATACGATCGCCGTTTTACTCATGGGCTACGGCGAAGTTGAAAGCTACGAAGACTTTGCCAACTACAACGAGCAAGCCCTAAACCTCCTCACAGCCAAGTTTGCCCCCGTACCTACCTGGGTTTATCCTCCTCTGGCCAAGCTGTTGGCAATCTTTGACACCCACGAGTGGGGACATCAGCACGGGCAATTTATCTCTCCCCACAATGCAATATTCGAGCGGCAGCGGGCTGGCATTGAACAGCACCTTCAAGCTAAATGGGGCCCTTCTGTAAAAGTTTTCAAAGCGTTCAACTTTTGCGCTCCCTTCTTGCCAGAGCAAGTTTTAGCCGAAATTGCCGCCCAGGGTTTTGATAAACTCCTCATCTATCCGCTCTTAGTTGTGGATTCCATCTTCACCAGCGGCATTGCCCTAGAGCAGGTCAACAACGCCTTGGCGAATGTTCCTGATCAATCTGAGCATTGGGTCAAGGGTCAGCGCTACATTCCCTCCTTCTATAACGAACCCGCTTACATTAATTTATTGAGCCAACTGGTTGAAGACAAAATCAAAGCAGAGTTGGCAGTGGCTCACCTGCCCTCCCAAACTGGCATTGTGCTGATGAATCATGGGTGCCCCCACAAAGCCAAAGGCTTCACGTCTGGAATTCGGGAAAGCGAACTCATGTACGAAGCCGTCCAAGAAAAATTGATTTATCGCTATCCCCTGATCTCGGTTGGTTGGCTAAATCACCAAACTCCCCTGATTGAATGGACGCAGCCCCATGCGGAACTGGCGGCCAGGAATTTGATTGGTTTGGGCGCAACCTCTCTCGTGTTCATGCCGATCGGGTTCGCCACAGAAAATCACGAAACCTTGCTAGATGTAGATCACATCATCCAAGCATTGCGTCGTCAGCATCCCGAAGTCACCTATGTCCAGATGAATTGTGTCAATGACCATCCAGAATTTCTTGAGATGGTGGCGGAGTGGGCCAATCCCCATATTGCAGATCTACTGGCAGAGCAGTCGATCGCCGTCACCCCTGCCCTAGCCTCAGCGACACCACACACCCATCCTCACCATGACCAAGCCCATGGACACTCCCATGGACATGAGCATCCCCACCATCATTAGCACTTGGTCAGTTCTGGTTTGAGGGGATTGAACCCCTCAAACCAGCTAATTTGCCATAAAATCCCTTGATTTCTACTAGTATTGGCTGGCAGAAGTAAGTGGGTAGCACTCAAAACTCAAAACAATCCACTTAACTGGTCAGAAACTTCTGCCAAGCTGCACTAGCTAATTAAGCAATATTTGTCCCCTCAAGTGAATTTCTGTCAGAATGTAGAGCGTGTGGGTCACTTCCTCTGCTGAAACCGTTTTAACTCCGACCGCTGTTGCCCTAGGAAATTTTGATGGCGTACATCAAGGGCATCAGCGCGTAATTCTGCCTGTCTTAAACTTTGCGATAATTTCTTCCGCCTCTTCCACAAGTCAACCTGTCACTCAGGTCTCTAGCTTCAACGAAATAGAGTCAGTTTATGCTACGGTTGCGACGTTCAATCCCCATCCCCAGGAATTTTTCACTGGGAATGTGCGACAACTACTTACTCCTCCCGAAGAGAAAGCCCTGCAATTGCAACGGTTGGGAGTTCAACAACTTGTCCTGCTGCCCTTCGATCGTGACTTGGCAAAACTGACTCCTCCAGAATTTGTTGAACAGATTTTGGTGAGGCAACTGCGGGTGCAGCACGTTAGTGTTGGTGCAGATTTTTGCTTTGGGCACAGGCGATCGGGAATGGTAGATGACCTCAAAGCCCTGTGCCACGCCCATCAGATTGCCGTGACGATCGTGCCCCTCCAAACTTCCCTCAACGATACGTCAGACTCCCAGCCCCGCCGCATCAGTAGTTCAGACATTCGTACAGCCCTATTGACCGGAGACCTGAATCAGGCAAACCAACTCCTAGGACGGTGTTATCAATTGATTGGGCAGGTCGTGTATGGGCAACAAGTTGGGAGGACGATCGGGTTTCCTACTGCCAATCTTCAACTACCTCCACAAAAATTCCTACCACGAGATGGCGTGTATGCCGTGCGGGTGAATTTGCCCACCTCGATCGCTCCAATTTCTGGGGTGATGAATTTGGGCGACCGTCCCACCATAGACAGCATAGGCAAAGCGGAACTGGGTAAAACGATCGAATTGCATCTGCTAGATTGGAGCGGAGACTTGTACGGGCAAACCCTAACTGTGGATCTAGAACAATTTTTACGTCCTGAACAGAAGTTTGGCTCTTTAATGGAACTCAAAGCTCAAATTCAAACAGACTGTGAAGTAGCCAGAGCCATGCTTGCAACACCGATCGTCACCTACAAAAGTCACCCCTAAGAGTCACCCCTAAGAGTCACCCATGAGAGAAAGTGTTGAACGATTGACCCAAAATCTGAGTCGAACAATTGTCGGTAAGACGGATGCCATTCGTTTAGTGCTAGTTGCTCTGATTTCCGGGGGACATGTCCTGCTAGAAGACGTTCCCGGCGTTGGTAAAACCTTACTCGCCAAATCCCTCGCCCGCTCGATCGATGGTAAATTTCAGCGCATTCAATGTACCCCAGACCTATTGCCTACAGATATCACTGGCACCAATATCTGGAGTCCAGGCACGGGTAAATTTGAGTTCTTACCCGGGCCCATCTTTGCCAACGTGTTGTTGATGGATGAGATTAACCGCGCCACTCCGCGCACTCAGTCGGCGCTTTTAGAGGTAATGGAAGAGCGACAGGTCACGATCGATGGGATTTCTCGCCCCGTGCCCAGCCCATTTTTTGTGATTGCCACCCAAAATCCAGTCGAGTACCAGGGTACCTTTCCCCTGCCAGAGGCCCAAATGGATCGCTTTGCCCTTTCCCTGAGCTTGGGGTATCCCAGTGAGGCAGATGAACTGCAAATGTTGCGGCGCTTGCAGGAAAACGTCACCGTGAACGAATTAACCCCTTGTATTTCCCTGGAAGAGGTGCAAGAGCTACGGAAGCTGTGTACTCAGGTAAAGGTCGAGGAATCGCTGCAATCCTATATTCTGAAACTGGTTCGCGCCACCCGTGAAGATGAGGAAGTCCTTTTGGGAGCTAGCCCTAGGGGAACCGTAGCTTTGCAACGCGCCGCCCAAGCCCTGGCCTTCTTAGACGGTAGAGATTACACCATTCCCGATGATGTCAAGCTTCTCGCCCCCCACGTCCTGGCACACCGCCTGATCCCGGCTAGAGGACAAAAAACCCAGACGATCGTATCCCGCTTACTCCAGTCGATTCCGATCGAAAAAGAGTCATTGCATTAACAACGCTTCTAGTTCAATCCTAGTTCAAATGTGCTACTGTAATTTTATTTATTTGAGTCGAGGACGTGTCCATGACAACTTCCCTAGAACTCTTAACTGAAGAGATTGAATATCCAGACTCGGACGGGCAACCCATGGCTGAGGGCGATATCCAGTGTGACTACCTAATTTACGCGCGCCAAGCATTAAGGATTCATTTCCAATCCCGCCCCGATGTGTATGTGGCAGGCAACCTATTTATCTATTACGAACAGGGCAACCCCAAAGCCGTTGTTGCTCCCGATACGTTTGTGGTGTTCGGCGTAGCGAGTGGCAAGCGTCATTCTTACAAGGTTTGGCGAGAAGCAGGCAAAACACCAGATTTTGCTCTAGAAATCACGTCCAAAAGCACGAAGAAAGAAGACCAAGTTACGAAGCCAACGCTCTACGCTGCTCTAGGAGTCCAAGAATATTTCCAATTCGATCCCACTGGCGATTACTTGCATCCCCAATTGCAAGGCCGGCGTTTGGTGAATGGAGTGTATCAGTCCATGGCGGCGACAGTGGTTTCTGGAATGTTATCGATTAGGAGTCAAGTACTGGGTTTGGAACTGCGCCTACAGGACGGGGATTTGCGCTTCTACGACCCTTTGACTGGACAAGTGCTACTCGCCCACGAAGAGGAGCGACAAGCCAGGTTGCAGGCGGAGCAAGACAGGTTGCAAGCAGAGCGGGATAGATTTCAGGCAGAACAAGATAGATTTCAGGCAGAACAAGATAGGTTTCAGGCAGAACAAGATAGATTTCGGGCAGAACAAGCTCAGGCGCAGGCGGAGCAAGATAGATTTCAGGCGGAGCAAGATAGATTTCGGGCAGAGCAAGCCCAGGCGCAGGCAGAGCAAGATAGATTTTGGGCAGAGCAAGCCCAGGCGCAAGCGGAGCAAGATAGATTTCAGGCGGAGCAAGCCAGGTTGCAGGCAGAGCAACGATCGCAGCAACTTGCTGAGAAACTGCGGCAGTTAAACATTGATCCAGATGCACCTTAGCTGTGGACTTTATGGCATGGCTACAGTTCCCTAAACTCGGCTAATTCTGGTGAAGGGATAAAAGCGTAGCCATGCGTGCCCGACAATATTCTGCTTTGGCAAAAAGCCCCAAACATGGGAATCATTGCTGTTATTGCGGTTGTCTCCCATAACAAAGAGTTGTCCTTCAGGAACCGTTTTAGGCCCCCAACGATACTCCGGTGGCTCGGCGATGTAGCTTTCCTGCAAGGGGCGATCGTCCACATAAACCTTGCCATCTTGCACCTGTACCGTTTGTCCTGGCAGCCCAATCACCCGCTTAATAAACGCTTGTCTACTGTCATACCCCTGAAGCTGAAGCTGAGGGGGTGGATCAAACACAACAATGTCTCCCGTCCGAGGAGGATGCAAGCGGTAGGAAACTTTTTCTACAACGAGCCGATCGCCCACTTCCAAGGTCGGTAGCATCGAATCCGATGGAATATATCGAGGTTCTGCAATAAAAAACCGAATCACTAAGGCCAGGGTCAGCGCAATGCTCAAAATCTGAAGATTCTCACGCCAAAAACTTTTCTTTGATTTATCTTTTTCCAGGGTCATACAAAAATTAATAAAAACGAAATTTTAGGGTTGCAGTCATTCTAAGTCTGTCCCCTTCAAACCGCATTGAATTATGTGGCTGCCCCTCCCCAGGTTTATATAGCCATAAAAAGTGCCGTTGTCTGGTTTAGCTATTCAAACAACGGCAAGCTAACGCCTCAAAATCCAACTTCCAGATGAGTTAGAGAAATAAATCTAAGGAACCGGGTAGCCAGATCCCACGATCGCCTGTCTAACGGTTGCTTCTGGAGCTTGGGTCTCTACATCCACCTGCTTAGTTTTCGGATCAGCTTGAACATTTGCAGTCGGATCAACCGCTTTCACAGCCTTAGTAATCGTTTCCACGCAGGCAGCACAAGCCATACTGGGAACCTTTAGATGCAATGTCATAGGGATATTCCGCAACATTAATGATTCCAGACACAAATTATCTTACTCAAACAACTCTGCAATTCAAGAAGATTGTTTTGCGGAGAAACTACCCTTAATCCCTACTTCTGTCTGGCAGCACTAACACTTTTGAGAAACTTTCGATTTCTCAAAAGTGTAATTCTAAAATCCAATGCCTTTGTTACTCGTTACCAATAAGTAGGCGATGTGCAACTTTCTCGAACCCCCTCACCCCAACCCTCTCCCAGCATGGGAGAGGGGCTAAAACTGGGATCGGCTCCCCTTCTCCCAATGGGAGAAGGGGCTGGAGGATGAGGGCAAACTTTAAGTAGCACATCACCTAATAAGTTATAGCTGTTGAGGCTAAGAACAACGCTTAGCAGCCTGCTTGTGCAAGCTTTTCAATGGGTAATGACAAGCCCAGAACCGGAGTAAGGGACTTCGGGTAGTTGGTAGTTTTCACTAAGAGCTTTTAAGGATTCAATACATGGAAATAAATGGCAGCAACTACAACGTTGCCTGCCAAAAGTACAAGAGCAGTAATTGTGCGAAAGGGGTAGGGAGGCTTGCCCGTTTTAGTGACAGCGCCTGTGTTTGTTGTTGCTGGCTTTTTAGCTTGGGTCGTCATAGGTCATCTCCTAGGGCTAAAGAATTTAAATTTGCTAGAAAAGATTTTGTAGGGGTGTCAACACTAAGCTCATTTCATGCCTCTACAACTCTATTCAAGAGATACCAGACGGTGATCCCCAACGCATGGTTTAAATGAAAGATTTTTGAGGAACGATCGCATCTCCTAGGACAGAGATAGCACAAATGGGGCCCAGCTAAACATTCTCTCCGGCGTGATAGGAGCTTCGGACTAAGGGGCCAGAGCGGACATGACTGAAGCCCAACGCCCGCGCCATTGTTCCCAGCCGATCGAATTCCGCTGGAGTCCAATAGTTCTGCACAGGCAAATGTTCCAGGGAGGGACGCAAGTATTGCCCTAGGGTGATCCGATCGCACCCCACCGATCGCAAATCTGTCATCGCCTCAATAATTTCTGCCTCAGTTTCACCATGCCCCAACATCAACCCCGATTTCGTGGGAATGCTGCTGTCTAGTTCCTTAACAATTTGTAAAACACTGAGCGATCGATCGTACTTTGCTCCCCGGCGCACAGGGGCTTGGAGACGGCGCACCGTTTCAATGTTGTGGTTATAGCAGGCAGGCTTTGCTTGCACAATTGTTGCAACCCGCTGCCGCTGGGCAGTAGCCCCCGCCAAGACATCACTCTGCCCTCCCCAAAAATCTGGGGTCAACACTTCAATTTGCGTCTGGGGGTTAAGTTGAGTAATTGCTGCGATCGTCGCCCCAAACCACCCTGCACCGTGGTCAGGCAGATCATCCCGCGCAACAGAAGTCAACACAACATAGGTCAAGCCGAGTAACTGGACTGCTTCAGCCACCTTCTGAGGTTCTTGGGAGTCTAGGGGCATGGGCGCATGACCCTTATCCACCTGGCAGAAAGCGCAGGCACGAGTACAAATTGGGCCCATCAATAAAAAGGTTGCCGTTTTTTGGGCATAGCACTCGCCTCGATTAGGGCAGCGTCCCTCCTCACAAATTGTATAAATTTGCCGTTGCTTAATCACCTGTTGCACTGTGGAAAGCTCACTTGCCTTGCCGATCGGACGCTTCAGCCAGGGGGGTAAACTTGCGACAGGTGCTTTGCCAGAGGGAGGAAAGAGTTGAACCATAAACACCTAATCTACTTATGAAAATTCATTGGCCTGTAAATTTAAGTCATGAAACTGGATAAAAGCCGCTATCATCAGATCCAAGACTGAATACTCTGTTCATAACAGTTTTATGACAGAGGCAAATTCAACTTATCTGTTCTTCCTCAGATTCAATTCATTTTGCTGAGTTAATAGAGTTAAAGCAAACAAAAATTCTTGAGGAGTTAGATTGATTCAGATTCTGAATTTGCGAAATCATGCTGTAGTCTCGTAACTCAGAGAAAACATTCACTGATATTTTTAGTGATTATTTAACTTGAATGCTGTATTTCAAACTAAAATTAGTTCAAGTTTGGCAACAGAAGTTACCCTAGGTTAAGTAAGATTATTCACTTCCCTAGCTTAGCTTGCATCCAAGATTAGTCCATCTGTGAGTTTTGGGTGCATACTTTTTCTTTGTCACGCTTTAAATTCTGAGAATCCAGATTCACTTTCATTTGAAATTGCATTGCATTGCATTTTGTAGATCTACTCTACAGCGATACAATCGACCACTGTAATTCGTAGTTTCATTCAGTTACCTCTAGAGGAGTCAATCGTGGCAAATCATAAGATTCTGGTCATTGATGACAGCATCGCCATTAGAAAGCAGGTTCAAGAAATGTTGCCCAAGGGTAACTTTGAAGTCCTTGAAGCCAAAAACGGTGTGGAAGGATTAAATCTGATTCGCCAAGAGCGACCAAATTTAATCATGTTGGATTTTATCCTGCCTAAGATGAGTGGCTGGGAAGTTTACCAGCAGATTCAAGGTCAGGATGATTTAGATCTCATTCCACTCGTCGTTATGTCAGGGCGAAAGGAAGAGGTGACTGAAAAACTGCCAGAGCCTTTTAAATTCTTTGAATTTATTGAAAAGCCCTTTGAGCAGAAGCAACTCATCGAAGCCATCAAGTCAGCGATGGTGAAAGCGAAACAGAAGGAGCAAGAGAAGCAACGGGAAAAGCTGACTCGCCCTACTGTCGCTCCTGTTGCACCAAGCTTGGGAGAAGGCGCTAGCTCTGCTGACATCCAAGCTATGGAAGCTAAGATTGCTGCTATGCAAGCAGAAATCACAATGCTGAAGAAGCAGATGGGTCAGATCATGACGTTCATCAAGCAAAAACTAAAGTAGCGATCGGCTAATCTAGTTCTCGTCTTCCCTCTAAAGCTCTTGCTAAGGTGACTTCGTCTGCATACTCCAGGTCACCGCCCATGGGTAGTCCAAAAGCAATGCGAGTTACCTTGGTAAAGGGTTTGAGGAGTTGCCCAACGTAAAGCGTAGTTGTTTCCCCCTCAACACTGGGAGTAATTGCCAAAATTACTTCCTGGGTATTATTTTTGCTGACCCTACGAATCAGTGGGGATATGTGTAGCTGATCGGGGCCAATTCCATCCATTGGGGAAATGAGTCCCCCTAGAACGTGATACTTTCCTTTGTATTCACGGGTTTTTTCGATCGCAATCACATCTCTAGATTCTGCTACTACACAGACAGTAGCGCTATCCCGACTAGGGGCGCGGCAAATCTCACAGATTGGCTCAGCAGATAGATGGAAACAAACTGAGCAAAGACCAATTTGCTGCTTTGCCTCAATTAAAGCTTGGGCCAAGGCCTGCACCTCTGCATCGGGGCGCTTCAGGATGTGCAAAGCTAGCCGCTGGGCAGTTTTAGGGCCGACTCCAGGTAAGTGTTGTAGTTGCTCGATTAACCGAGCTAAAGGACGTGTATAGATAGCTAAACTACTCCCTGTAATCGTGTGGTAGTTAATCGTAAAAATATCAAGTTCTGATTAGAGACACTAAGGAACATATATTCTACGCATTTATTTAGGCGTTGTGTAAGTTCTAGGTCATAGATGAATAGATCACTGTTTGACTAAGCGCTCATGCTGCTACTTTGTTGCAGCGCCGATTGGAGTGTAATTTTTTAATCTGCTCCTGGAA
>JARCMD010000297.1 GCA_030248885.1 Leptolyngbyaceae cyanobacterium MP9P1.79
CTCCCTTCTCCCTAGGGAGAAGGGTTGGGGATGTAGCTTGCTTCCCGAAGGGTGGGCGGATCGGAGATCTGCAAAAGTGAGATGCACCCCGTGGCAAATCCATACACCATAGATGCGTTACCGCGTTCACCTAACGTAAGAATCGCCTGATTCACTCGGTCAACCACTTAGCACACTGCGGCAGGTTCCCTCTTGCTTGTTGGCGATTTTCAAGGCAGAGTGAGTTTGTAGTAAAGCGGAGTCCGGTATTGTGAGCGTCACACTTTACTTTTTGCGCCACGGGCAAACTGAGTTTAGTCGGGAAAATGCATTCTGCGGAAGGTTAGATCCGCAATTAACAACCGATGGGGTGGAAATGGCCGAGGCGTTCGCCCAGTTCTATCGATCGCTCCCCTGGACTGCGATCTTTTCCAGCCCGATGCAACGAACGATGGCCACTGCTCAACCGCTGTGTGAAGCAGTGGGAATGCAGCCAGAATTATGGGAGGGGTTGAAGGAAATTAATTATGGCAAGTGGGAAGGGCAATCCGTGGAAACTGTGAGCCGCGATTACCACGATGACTATCTGCGCTGGACGGCTGACCCCGCCTGGTATGCGCCCACCGAGGGGGAAACAGCCAGGGAGATCGCTGCCCGATCGCTGCTCGTGATCGAAGAAATCAAACAGCGCTATACCACAGGTAACGTGCTGCTGGTTTCCCACAAAGCCACCATTCGCATTATGCTCTGTAGCCTCTTGGGAATTGATGTGGGGCGCTTTCGCTTTCGCTTAGGTTGTCCTGTCGGCTCTGTCAGCATTGTTGAGTTTGGTTCCCACGGGCCATTGCTGAAGTGCTTGGCCGATCGCCTTCACCTGGATGAGCGGCTTCGGTCTTTGCCAGGAACGTAGGAGATTTCTGAGAGCAATGTTACCCCTGCACGGGCGAAGCAGTCGGGCAAAAACTTGCTGATTACTTTAAGGGCTAATCTGCCGACTGCTTTGCCCCTACGTTTCTGGGTATAACCTTCTCTGGAAATCACCTTAGTTCTTTAGAAACTTCGTAGAAACAGACACGCGACGATGACTTAACAATTCAGATCCCCGGATTTTGCGAGAATTTGAGAATCTCGCTAAAGATTTTGGTTAAGAATCCGGGGATCTCGTCAGAGTCCTCGCCTCAAGCTTTCTATTAAGATTTTGCAACACAAACCCGATCGCACTCCTTTACAAATCGGCGGCCACTGGCTCCGATTTCTCGTTAGCAGGGGATGCCATCAAAACCACTCGTTGGATGGGAGGATTTGCGTCCTGTTGCCGACGAGCTTTGAGTAATAGCTGCCAAGCTGTGGGAGAGAGAACCGCCGGAAAGCCTAGAGCGAAGGCAGGGGCAAGGGCTTTTTGCTTGAGTGCTGCTAAACCCCAGTGCAGTTTCAGGTATTCCTGGATGTGGGCGATCGGGGGCACATGGGCGCGGTGTGACTCGCTGACTAGGGCATGAATTTTTTCCTTTATCTGCACATTAACTGCGAGACGTTCCTGCCAAGCAGATTGGCGGTTGAAGCCACCTTCCCAAACGGTGCGGTAAGCTAAGCATTGATTGAGAAAAATCGCATCACCAAACTGAGCAATCCGAATCCAGGAGTCAATGTCATCGCAGAGCGTCATGCCCGTATCCCACTCACCGGACTGGAGAAACGCATCGCGCCGAAACGCAACCTGAATGGGTGTCCCAAACGGAACACATTCCAGTAACATGCCGTAATGAATATCAGGTTGGGGAATGCAAAAAGCTTGTCCGGGGCCCGTTTGCCGAGTGCGACTGATTTCTTTGCCCTCAGGATCAACTTGGGCAGCTTGGCAGGAACAAATGACGGCAGCAGGGTGGAGTTCGATCGCCTGTGCCATCGCCTCAAGGCAGGTAGAGGCAAGGTAATCATCATCATCAACCAGCTTGATCCAGTCGCCTGTGGCCCGCTGCACCCCGGCATTAACGGCTCCAGAGTGCCCCAGATTGGACTCGTTGCGGTGGTAAATCAGCGGGTGTCCAGCTTGAGTTAGCTCAGCGACGTAAGCTTGGGTGCCATCAGGGGAAGCATTGTCAACAACAATAATTTCACAAGGGAGGGTTTGTTCTAGGGCTGAAGCGATCGATCGCTTCAGCAGATCCAGTCGATTGTAAGTAGTAATCACAATACTGAATCGAATCATCAGAACTCCTTTAGGATCAATACTTTGGATTTTTGTGGAGGTGCTGGAAACTCTGTGTACAGGCAATATAGACCCTCACCCTAAATCCCTCTCCCAAAAGGGGAGAGGGACTTCAATCCGGCTCCCCTTCTCCCAGAACGGGAGAAGGGGATGAGGGCTAGCGATCGCAATATGTCCGAACTATTGTTTAAGGTGTTGCCTCAAAATACTTAGGCGTGAAGCTTCCATGCAAACCATAGGGGACATGGTGCCGCAAGTGCAAGCGGGCGATCGGGCCAGGGGTTAAATCGCGGGCATCTAAAATCACTAACTCAGACCGTTCCGTCGCTGCATTGTAGAAGAGAGAGAGTAACCACCCATCGTCTTCAGCAGTGGCATCAGGGCGAGGCACAAACACAGGTTCCCCGGCAAAGCCCTGGGGAGCCGCACTCCAAAATTGCCGATCGCCCGTCTCCACATCTAGCTTGAGAATGCCTTGGAGGGGATGATTACCCTCGGCTGCATGGGCCGCCCCGATGTAGATATAGCGGTGCGATCGACCCACCTTTGCGGGGTGAATAGCGGGAAACTCACAGCAGCGACCTTCCAGCAGTTGGCGTTCCGTGGTGCCAGCGTTCAGGTCTAGCTTGAAGCGCCATAGTTGCCCTGGATGGAGGGCTGAAAAGTCCACCTCTCGGTAATCTGAGCCAGGTTCCACCGTAGGCAAAGACTGGTAGCAAATTGAGTCAATGTAGATGGCTCCAGCTTCCTCAAAGGCGTTGGCGTGGTGGAAGACAAAGCCAGATTGGGTTTCCAAGGTTTGTAGCGGCTGCGTGGGATCGCGAGGAATCACCAGCACTCGCGTCGGTTGGTCGGGTTTAAAGGCGACACACTCCCCCGCGCCACTCCAGCCCAGGAGAAACGGGAAGGGATTAAAGGTGACGGGGTTTTGGAAGAAGATGCAGTAATTGGGCGTGATTGCGAAATCGTGGATGAAGGCAAAACCAGGGACAGCGTGGGTATGGTGTTGCACCACTTGCCCTGCTTGGTTAAGTTCATAAATGGCGATCGTCGTAGACAGTCCCGGTTTCACCGAAAAATTGACTAGGCGGGGAGCGCCATCGGCTAGGGCGTGGGGATCAATGCGGGGGTGGGCAGCAAAGGCAGACCCAGGACTCAGTACACCATTCAAATCATCCAGCCCCAAGGTTTCCAAGGTGCGGGGATCGAGGCGGTAAGGTTGGGCGGCTTCCCACAGCGCCAAGAGTTTTTCCCCCCAATAAATTACCTGGGTATTGGCAATGTTTTTAATCCGCAGATCAAAGAAATTTGCGAGCCAGCCCCCTGGCTTTTGGGTGCCAAAGACACCCCGATATAGGATTTTGCCTGCTGCCTGTTCTGCCAGATAGGCCTCGGTACGCACGAAGCGATTGCGGTAGTGGGCGCGTCCATCGGCAAAGGCGATCGCGCTGATCATGCCATCCCCGTCAAAGGGGTGGTGAATTCGCTGGCCGTTGATATCCAACAAGCCGGGGCCGTTGCGGAATAGGGTGCCGTGGAGTTCTGGCGGGATCTGGCCCTCAATGTCGTCGATCCAGTAATCAAACTCTTGCTTGAGCGATCGATAGCCTTGCTGCCAATCGTTTAAGGTATAGGACTGAGACGCGGTGGGGCGATCGTCGATTTGGGTTGGCATAGGAATAGTTTGACAAGTGAGGATGTAATCAGGGAATTGGTTCGGATGTTCCTTTTAGTTTTGGGAAAAGTCCATATCTTAGTCAATCGGTTTCTCTACTGGTTTTGAATTCAGTGATGGAGATACCAGGGAAAGTAGATTGGGTAAAAAGGGTTGTCCCAGAGGATCGGATTCTCTCTCCAAAGCAATAATAACTTCAACCTCTGGTTCAGATGCATTAGCCGCTGGCAGCCAGCCCAAAAATGGGAGGGGAATCAGGGCACTCAGATTGGTTAGCGTCACCAAGAGCCAGAGGCGATCGAAATTTGTCTCCGTAATGCCTAGTCCGTGCATCAGCACTGCCCCAAATTCGTAGGACAGCAAGCTGGCTAAGTTGGCCACCGACATCAGCAAGGCAAAGAGTGTGGCTTCCACACCGGGAGGACACAATTGCGCCGCCAGCACCAGCACAGGCATGTAGGCAATTTGCCCCATCACCGTCAAAATCAGGCTATCTCCCAGGCTAAACCAGTGGTCGTCGATTCCCAACGCTCGGTTGGCGTGGGTGACCAAGAGCAACATCGTCATGCTGAGCAAGGCAGAAATGACGATCGTCCAGCCAAAAAATATTCGCAAGGGCACTTGTTTCAGAAATCGCTGAAAGATCCAGATGCCGAGTAACGAAGCAAGGCTAGTCACTAGGCGCACGCGCCCTAGAAACTCCGGGGTAAATCCCAACTCATTAGTTGTGAAAAAGAAAAAGGCGGAGTCTGATGTGGGCATAGCTTGCCAGAGGAACAAAAACGCTGTGGGCAACCAAATTGACTTTTGGGTCACCGCTTGGCGCAGCTTGCCCAACTGCTCTCCAACTACAGCCCAATCAGGACGGGCCCTGACTGGAGACTCGGCAATTAACCAAGCCACCGCCGAAACAATGAGAGGAAAGGCGGCTGTGATCGCAAAGATCGTGTGAGTGCTGAAATGTTGTAGCAGGGAGCCACTGAAGTAGGCGGTAATCAATCCGCCCATTGCAGAGGTTCCCCAACAAAGGGATTGCAGTGAGCCGACAGCAGCAACGGATTCGCCTCGAACGCGCTCCACAACGATCGAATCCACAATGACATCGCTGACGGCGATCGCCAGAGAACTGAGGGCAATGGCGGTGGTCGCAGCCCAAGCACTATGAACCACTGTGGCCATGGCCACCCACGCCAATGTACCCAGTATCCCAGACAGAATTAGGTAGGGTCGTCGCCGATACCCAAAGATGGGCAACCCATCGGAGAGAAACCCAAAAACTGGTTTGATCATCCAGGGCAAAGCAGCCACCCCAATCAACGCCGAAACCTGCGCGGGACTCAACCCCAACTCATCCTTGAGAAAAAAGCTAACGGCTAGCCGTGCCAATCCTAAGACTCCCTGCACAAAGTAAACGGTGAGAATCGCTAGGAGTTCTGGAGTAGGCTCGTGACCAAAGAAGACTTTTTGCGTCAAGAAAGCCCTAATTGAGAGCTTTTTGGAGTGGCTGGAGTCTGCACTAGAAGATTCAAGCATGAACAATCTTTAAGATATGCAACATCTTCTACATGATATACGCACTCCACTAGGAACCGTCACTAGTGCGATCGTCAGTACTATAGTCTCAACGAAGGAAGGATATTTGTGAAAGTGAGTCTACCAAATTTATAGACGAAATAAAAAATATGTCTGGACCTACCTTTACTAAATTCGTGGCAGCAGATATACAACGGATAGGGGATGTTCCCTTATGTACTCCTACTTTTTAGTCAATCGTCCCGCAGCGTCCAGAACAAGGGGGGTATTGGGAAAATCCGATCGCATTAGCTCTCGCATCAGCTTGACACTGCGGAATTGTTTGTCGGGGTAGGGAATACCTGCATCGTTTAAGTAAATGGGGATCACTCGACCACCGAGAAAATCTCCTTGGTCATTCAGTTCCACGTTCAGAATCAGAGAGTAGCCCAAGGCTCCAACGGTTGACAGGGTGCGGTAGCCCATGAAATTGCCCAAGGAGTAGACGATCAGTTTGTTTTTGTAGAGTTCGATCGCTCTGGGAACGTGGGGGCCGTGACCCAAAATTAGATCAGCCCCATTGTCAACCATAGTCCGAGAGAACAAAATACTGTTGCCTCTATTTTCCCCATAGAAAATTTCTGGTTCGTTGAAGGTACGAGTAGCATCTGTTCCTTCTGCGCCAACGTGCATGGAGATGACGACAATATCTGCCTGCGACCTAGCTTTTTTGATTAAGGCCTTGGCGGCTGTAAGATTGTTGACCGAGTTGTGGTAGTCCAGGTAACTGAAGCCAATAAAGGCGATCGTCTTTCCTTTCACCTTTGTATACAAAATCTGCCCCTTGCGTCCCACAGCGCGCATTCCTGCTGCTTCAATGTTTCGCATTGTATCGTCAAATCCCTGCTGGTCAAAGTCGTAGGAATGATTATTCGCCACGCTGAGGATAGTAAATCCTACGGTTTTGAGAAGCTGGGCATAGGAAGGCGGAGTCCGAAAAGCAAAGGTCATGCCGCGACTCACATCCTTAGCCGATCGAGGATAGTTGGTGAGGGTACTTTCAAAATTACCGAAAACGATGTCTGAGCCTTGCAGCGACGGTTTGATCGCCGCAAATAGTGCTGCTGGATTTCCTGAAATTAATCTATTTTCAGGAAAATTAGTTCCAGGAATGATGTCCCCCACGGCTTTCAAGGTGATAGGTGTTTCTGCGATGGGCATTTCTGGGTCTGCCTGAGCAAGGGGCAGGACTGATGGCACCAACCTGAATGAGGCTTCACGGGTGATCGCAGTCTTGCGGAATCGGGGAAATGGCAGGCGGCGAAATTTTGGCGGAGCAATGGTCACCGGAGGGGCGATCGAAGCCGGTACTTCGTGGTCGCGCGCTCCATTCAACAACAGATAAAAGCTTGCACTCACCCCTAGAGTGAAGGCACTGGCCCACGCTAAGACGTGCCATGGACGATCGAACAGTTTGGAGGGAAAGGACGATCGCCCTTGGATCGTTTGACTCTGGGTCGTGGAGGGTGCAGAGATCCCTGAGTTCAGGCTCAAGCTTTGGGTCCAAGCAGCCTCAGTAAACCCAATTTGCTGTCCGGTAACCAAAACTGATTCAATTGATTTGATTTGCAACTTTACGAGTTGCTCCCAAAAAATCGCAATGCAAGAAACCTGCGGCACCTTGGCGGATACGAGCGCTAACCGCAACTCTGGGCCATCGCGCCAAGCCATGGCCACAACTCCTTGTCCTTTGATTTGTCCTCTCAGTTGCTGGCTCACCCAAGCCGCGATCGCTTGGGGTTCTCCTTGCTCTAATGCCCACGATTTTTGCATAACCCCACTCCTCCACTCGTTCACACCTAGCTATCAGTCCTATGGAAAATCTGTCCCCTTGTCAACCTGATCCCGCTGTTTTATCCCGCTGTCTGTTAGTGACAGGAGGCGCAGGGTTCATTGGCTCAAACTTTGTCCATTATTGGTGTCATGCCCACCCACACGATCGCCTTGTGGTGCTGGATGCTCTAACCTACGCCGGAAATTTAGGAAATCTGGCAGATTTAAAGGCAAATCCCCAGATGCGTTTTGTGCAGGGAGATATTTGCGATCGGGCCTTAGTCGATGCGCTTTTGCAGCAAGAAGCCATCAGCATCGTGGTTCACTTTGCGGCCGAGTCCCATGTCGATCGATCGATCCTGTCCCCTGATGCCTTCATTCGCACCAACGTCGTTGGCACTTTTACCTTGCTGGAAGCATTTCGGCAACATTGGGAGCCGGAGCGCTTGCCCACCCAACGATTTCTCCACGTTTCCACCGATGAAGTGTATGGCAGCTTGGGAGCTAGCGATCCCGCCTTCACGGAAACCACAGCCTATGCCCCCAACAGTCCCTACGCTGCATCCAAGGCAGGCAGTGATCATTTGGTGCGGGCTTATCATCACACCTATCAGTTGCCAACGCTAGTTACAAATTGCTCAAATAACTACGGCCCCTACCAATTTCCTGAAAAGCTGATGCCGCTTATGTGCATCAATATGCTGCTGGGCAAGCCGTTACCCATCTATGGCGATGGGCAAAATATTCGAGATTGGTTGTCTGTGGAGGATCATTGCTTGGCTTTGGATGCTGTTCTGAGCCGTGGGCAGATTGGAGAAACCTACAACATTGGTGGCAATAGCGAAATCAAAAACCTGGATTTGGTGTATTTGTTGTGCGATTTAATGGAGGAACGATCGGCTGAGTTAGGGATTCATTTACCCGTGCGCCCCTGTCGCAGTTTGATGACCTTTGTCCCCGATCGCCCAGGACACGATCGGCGCTATGCCATCAATGCCACCAAAATCAAAACGGAGTTGGGGTGGACTCCTACGCAAACGATCGACCAGGGACTCCGACGGACAGTGGAATGGTATTTAACTCACCAAGAGTGGTGGCGATCGTTGCTATCCCAGGAGTACCAGGAGTATTACAACAAGGTTTATGCTTTGCAGAATTAGATGACTTAATAACTCTAAGGATCGTAGATTAAATAATATGCAATCGAGTTAAATCGTTATTTCTACCAGCTTGCACTAACAACCCCTTTGCGGCTTACTATGGCTTACATCAACATTTCTTAGAGGTGGTGCAAATGTTTTGGCTGGCTGCAAATGGAGGGCTACTGGGAGCCGCGTATTTATTGGGATCATTGCCACCCGGTTATCTGGCGGGGCGCTTACTCAAGGGCATTGATATCCGAGACCATGGGTCTGGTTCCACGGGAGCAACCAATGTTTTGCGGACGGTGGGCAAGATCCCCGCCCTAGTGGTGCTGCTGGTGGATGTTTTGAAAGGATCTGGGGCGATCGTCCTCGTTCGCTGGCTCTATACCCTTCCCGCTTTCACTAACCTGGCTCCTATGGCGACGAATTTCGACCTCTGGTTATCCTGGGTCACGGTGCTAGCAGGGCTGGCAGTGTTGCTGGGGCACAGCAAATCCATTTGGCTGGGCTTTAGGGGAGGCAAATCGGCGGCAACAAGCCTGGGAGTGTTGGTGGCGCTCAATGCATCGGTTGGCTTGGGGACACTGGGAATCTTTGGATTGGTGCTAGGGGTGTCTCGCATTGTGTCCCTTGGCTCCATCACAGCGGCGATCGGTGCCTCTGTTCTAATGTTAGTCATGCAGCAACCTTTACCCTACGTATTGCTGTCCCTGACTGGAGGATTGTATGTCGTTTGGCTCCATCGGGCCAATCTGCAACGGCTCTGGACAGGAGTGGAGCCACGCATCGGAGAGAAATTGCCGGAAGCCAGCCAGAGTCAGGAATCTGCGATGCCTCCTGGGTAAGCAAGTTCTTCTCCTGCTCGTTGGAGTTATGCTTTTCGGTTGACGTGGCGGATGATCCAATAGCCGATCGCCAAGGCAAGGATAGCAACTGCCACACTGATGAGTTCAGCGCTACCCACTTTCTCAAACTCAAGGGTAATGATCTTACGAGCTAAGGAAATCAAAGACGTAACGATGACCAATTCGGCTTGAATGACATGCTTTTTCAGGTAAGCCGTGATATTTTCCAGGATTTCCAGAGCAATTAAGACATTTAGAATTAGTCCGAATAGCTCAATTAATCGTCTTCCAACAATATCAAGGGGGTGAGCGGCAATTTCTCTTACTAGAAAAACCCCTAGATCAACGATGGCGAACAAAATCACAACCACCATTGTCAGGGAAAGAGCCTTGGCTACAAAGGTTTCTAGCCCCTCTAGAAAACGAAGAAAGTTTTCATCACTGCCTGCATTGGCTACTTGTCCTAAAAATCTTCGCCACGATCGCATAGGCTATCTCCGTTCTAGAGCAAACCTTTCCTATCTCTATCTTTGTGAGTAGGGAGGATGGTGTGAGAATAGCCGATCGCAGGTAGTTCGTAAATCATTTGAAATACATCAAACGTTGCCCAACTTTTTGTTCAAGAAGAAATAGGATGGATTTTAGTTCTATGTCGGGGCATTGCAATCCAATGCCCCGACACCAGAAGATCGATTAGATTCTATCTAGCTTGCGCTTGCTTAGCGACTTGGGACAACCCAACCTGGTTAAGCAGAGCAGAGAGGTCTGCACCGATCGCCGAATCGCTGGGATTGGCAGAGCGAGCCGTGACCAAGGTTGCCAGAGCGTCATACCACAGCCCCGACTCTGCATAGACTTGGGCCAGGGCCCGATCGGATGGGGCAGCCGTGGCTTGCTTGGCTTGCTCAGGGGAAGCTGCCACTCGCTCAATCCAGGACTGGGCATAGGGACGGGCAGAGTAGCGATCGGCAGACTCGCACAACAGCGTCACAGACCAGCGATACTTGCCCATCGCCAACTCTGGATTTGCCTTGGGGAGTTGTAGCTGAACCAGTCCTGGCTTCTGCACCTGCATTTTTTGCACCAATACTGGCTTAGCAACGCCAGGTGACACCAGAGAAAACTCTAGGGAGGTGGGCTGAGTGCTGTTGATGTACCAGACGAAGGTGGGACGACCGGATGTGGTCTGACCAATGTGGTCTTTGGGAACCAACAGGGTTAGAGGAAGGGCTTTGACATCCGCATTGGAGGTACTGGCGCTGGGCTGCGCTTCACATCCCCTGGCCCCGCTACCCTGCACGCCTTTGGTCGGGGTGCCCCGTCTAGGTGGGGTGTAGCGTGCGATCAGAAACGAGTTGGGAAGGGGGGCAGCGATCGTGGTCAATGCTAGGGAGCTAACATACTGAACGAGGAGAGCAGCCAAAGTAATTTTGCCGAGGGTAAGTAGACGAGGAGTATTCATGGGATTTTAGGTGTTGTGGATTTTTAAGTGGTGTGGATAGAGTTCAACAGACAGTTGAGTGCGAGCGATGTGCAATGTTCCCAAATCGCCCTCCCTTCAGAAAGCAAGCTATGCTCTTCTTCGTAAAGCGGCAGAGGGCTAAAACCAAAATTGGCTGACATTTTCCCACCATAAGAAAATAGTTGGGAGATGCAGGCAAACTTTATTAACATCACCTCAGCACAGGAAAATTCCGCTTGGTATAGAAGAAAATCAATACATCAACGGCCCGCCAATAATATTATGTCCCCAAAACCTGATGGATTTCGATCGGTTGTTCGCGTCCTTTTAAGAAAACAGAGCCGATCGGTTGCGTGAGAAATTTTCCTTCAGTCTTCAGGTAGGTGGCTTCAGAAATGAGAACGCGGCAGATTCCTCCTTCGATCGATTTATCGTAACTTTCGAGGCGGGCAGCCACATTAACACTGTCGCCAATGGTGGTGTAGTCCATGCGCTGCGCCCCCCCCAGGCTACCTGTGACTACGGCTCCTGTGGAAATGCCAACGCGCATGGTAGCGGTGGGGCGGCCTTGGGTCAGCCAAGTTTGGTTGAGTGATTTGAGTCGTTCTGCCATCACTAAGGCACAACTCACCGCTTGATAGGCATCCTGGGCGATCGCCTCCTCAGTGGTGCGCGGAATTGGCACCCCAAAGACGGCCATCACCGCATCGCCAATGAACTTGTCGATGACTCCGCCATGGTCTAGCACAATTTGCACCATCGCTTCCATATATTCATTTAGCCAGAGCATTAATTCTTCTGGCTCTGTTTGCTCTGCGATCGTGCTGAAGTCCTTTAAATCGGTAAACAGCACTGTGGCAGTTAGTTTGCGCCCTGGAATGCGCCCTTGCTCTAGGAGTTGGTCGCGGTCTTGCCAAATGGCTTCGGCAATTTCAGGGGTGACATGTCGCCCAAAGAGGTTCATCATCACCTGCCGTTCTTCCTGCTCTAGGCTGGAGATGTAGCCTGTGAGGACAACGGCGGAGCCAACTAAGGCCAAGCCAGCAGGGGCAACGGGAAGCCACCAACCCCAGAGAAAGGCCAGATAGCAGCCGCCAAGCAGAAGTCCCCCAGTGAGAACGATCGCCAATGTGGTGAATCGGGGCGATCGGAGCCGCCAGCTCAAAATGGCACCGATGTAGGACCAAAGCACAACCCACGCGATCTCTATAGGCTCTGACCAGACATAAAGTTGGGGCCGTCCGTCTAGGGCGGCACTGAGAATTTGACTGGTAAGGTTGGCTTGAATTTCGACTCCGGCAGTCTGCTGGGTGCGGGCGGTGCCGCTGTAGGGAGTATAGAAAAAGTCGTTAAGGCTAATGGCAGTGGCCCCAATCAGCACAATCCGATCGCGCATCAATTGGGGCGGGATGCGATTCGCTAGCACGTCTCGGAGCGGAATGGTTTGAAACGTTTTGGCTGGCCCCCGATAGTTTAATAGCACCTGATAGCTGCGGGCATCGGCGCGAACATAGCCCCCATCATTTGACTCGAAGATACGAAAAACACCTCGCTTCAGTTGCAAGTAATCTGGATTAACCGCTGACTCTTGGGGGGTGACCTGCTCTTTCTCTAAGTAAATGAGAGCAAGGCTAAGTCCTAGACTGGGGATCGCGTCCTCATTGTCGGGGGTGACATACATCATGGCGCGCCGGATTTTGCCGTCCTGATCCACGACGACATCATTGGCGGCGACCTGCCCTAGCTGGTCTAAAACGGGCGGTGCGGGGACGGTAGACTGACTGCCATCTTCAATTTTTTTCTGAATGCCAATCAGGTTGGGTGTGGTCTTAAACACCTGCACCAGTGCTTGATGCCCCGGTTCAACGGGAAAGTTGCGGTACAGATCCAGTCCGATCGCCCTCGGCTGTTGCTGCTTAATTGTCTCCAAGACCTTTGCTAGGGTGCCATCGGGAAGGGGCCAGGTTCCCAGGGCTTTCAGGTCTGGCTCACTAATGCCGACAATGACAATGCGCGAATCTTGCGGCTCCGGGGGACGCAGACGGAAAAACTGGTCGAGGGTTGCCCACTCCAAAAATTGCAGCGCTCCAGCAGCGCGCAGAAGGAGGAGCAGCGCAGCCACGCTAGGAGCCGTAATCCACACCCCTCGCCACTCCCAAAGCTGTTGTTTGAGTTTTGCCCACATGATGTTCTCAACCCTACTGGGGCACTGAGTCAAGAATATACGCAATCGGCACTGAAAAATTGGCCCTGAAATTGCGGGAGTAAAAACTATCCTCTTAGGAGATTTCTGAGAAAGATGACCCCTGTAGAGGCGAAGCATCCGGCAGATAGTCCCTTGAATCGACCAGAAGGTCATTGCCCGGAGGCTAAGTGCAAAGCACACGCTACGCGAACGCCCTCCCAGTGCCTGGTATAACCTTTTTTGGAAATCTCCTTAAATCAGGATGGTGAATGGGTTTCGTAACTGATGTAGTCAGATTTGTAGGTGGGCGGCTCAATGTGAATGTTGACCCGTACAGGGTTGTAGCGTTCCTCTAGTCGTGCTTCCACGTCCTCTGTGATGCGATGGGCTGTTTCCACATCTGCTGCTTCGACAATTAAGTGCATTTCGATAAAAATTTGCCGCCCCATGATGCCGCGAGAGGCGATGTCGTGGCAATTAATGACCCCAGGAACCTGCATGGCGATCGCATGAATAGCTTCGGGGGCGATCGCCATCTCATCTACCAGCCACGGCAAATTAGCTTTCAGCACTGACCACCCGCTGCTAAAGACCAACATTGCCACTGGGAAGGCTAAGACGATATCCAGCCATTGCAGATTCAGTGTCCAAATTCCAATCAGCCCCGCCAACACGCTAATCGTGACCCACACATCGCTCATAGTGTGTTGGGCATCGGCGATTAAAATAGCACTGCCAACGCGCCGCCCTACATGGCGCTCGTAGTAGGTCACGAAGATGTTGATGCCTAGGACAGCAATCAAGAGCCACAGTTCCACCCCAGAAACCTTGACAGGGTGACCGCCTTTGGTTAAGCGCTCGATCGCCCCTTGCAAAATTTCAAAGCACGCGACTCCCAAAAATGCTGCAATGCCCAATGCACCGACCGCCTCAAATTTCTGGTGTCCGTAGGGATGCTCGCGATCGGGTTGGGGAGCCGAGAAATGGATGGATACTAAGCCTAAAATATTGCTGGCGCTATCTGTGACGCTGTGCAACGCGTCTGCCAACAAACTCAACGATCCAGTCCACAAGCCCACTAAAGCTTTGAGTCCCAGAACTACTAAGTTCAACAGAAGGGTTATCACCAGCACCCGTCGAACAATAGGACGATTGTCTGTAATCATTTAGCTGTCCCTTCCTCATTAATGGCCATCCTAACGCCTCTGCGATCGTGGATTAAATGACTGGTCACAGCCCTGCTTATGGATTGGGTGGTTCTGGGTGTTCTTGGTTCCTCAATTGCGCTAGTTCTGCCTGCATGGCGGCGAGGCGATCGGTCAATTCCTCAATCTCTGCCTGCTCTGTGGGGTTGGGCGAACTCGGTGGTGGAGTCCCATCAGGACGGGATGGATTTGCAGTTCCATGAGCATCGGAGTGCGGCTGGGTAGGCGGTTGAGCCATCACCTGATCAACGAAGTCTCGTGCTTCCTGCTCGGTGGTAACTCCTTTTTCCTCCCACTCTTCAGTGAGGCGGTTGAAATCTGAACCTAAGCGGTTGAAGTTTTCCTCCCATTTCTGGGGATTTTGCAGCGTTTCAATCAATGAGGCGGTTGCCCCCAAGGTGACGTGAAAGCCTCGTTGCAATAGATATAGGGGAGAGTCTGAGTTCATCGAACGAAGGTAAGAACGGCTGCAATTAATGGTACTCCAATCCCTGCGATCGATGTCTAGGATCGAAAGTTGCATTGGAAATTACCCTACAGCCTGTTTGGGCATTGAAGGACACAGTGTAAGTGTTTATTTGAGTGGTTTTGGCTACCTGACTGTATGCCTTATTCCATAAATAGGCTGTAACTCTTTGCTGACTCCAGGGAAATATCTGGAAGGTGGGATAGCATTTCATCCCATGTATTCCAATCTTGCAGCGCTTCCACCACTACAGGCAGCGGTTTAGGAAGAATGGCTGGAAAATCTGCTTCTTCAGGCAACCGAATCTTATAGGCTAGCTGTTCCTGGGGCGGCGTGAATTGAGCATTAATCCCCGATCGATTGCCCCTTGCATCAACCCGATACCAGCCTATTTTTGGTAAGTAGATAGCATTGAAACCATGCAAACTGTAGGGCGCACCTTGGTCATCAATGCTCAATCGCTGATAGCAAAATCCTGCTGGAATCTGATTGGCACGTAGCAACGCAGCCAATAGATGA
>JARCMD010000298.1 GCA_030248885.1 Leptolyngbyaceae cyanobacterium MP9P1.79
CAGAGTACACCATCCCCTGAGTTAGTATCCTCAGCAGAGATCGATATGCATCAGCCCTCAGCTTCAACTCTTGAAATGGACTCCTCGATTAACCCAACCACTTTGGACGGGGTGGAATCTTCTACCCAACCGCCGACAGACGCTGCTCCCACAGAGTTTCCCCTGATGCTTGAACCATCGGTTCGGCAGCATCCCATTCCACCCGCCAGCGAGCCGATGCAATATCGAGCCATTGGCATGGTGCGCGGTAGGTATACGCCATCCGATGACCAGTTCACCCGAGGCAGCATCACGGCGGACGATGGCACCCTGATTGATGCGGTGCTGCTGGGTCGTGTCATGAGCCTGGTGAGGAAGCATCTGGACTTAACAGCATCTCACCTTTGGGTCGTGTATCCCCGCACGCGCGAAAAGTTTCAAGACCTGCATGTCCAAATTGTAGGCGTTTGGGAACCTGAAAAGCTAACTCCAGGGGATCTGGAAAATAGCTCAGTGAGCGATGTTGAGGTTGATCACACCGACAGCATTACTCCTCAGCCGCCTGTGCCAGAAGCGGCGGCTCAAGTGCCAGACGCGGCTCCTAAATTAGAGGATGGATATTTTTCTATTCGAGGAGAAGTCTTATTTTGTTCTGCTGAAGACAAACGCTTGATCGTTAGAGTGCAGCAGGCCGCTAAAAAAGGTGCCAAAAAAAGCACCGAGCCAGAGGAAGATGAGGACAAATCGTTCAAGGTCATCCTCAAGGGAACAATAGAAGGTAAAGCTGTCGGCTATTTTTGGGATTTAAATGTCCAGCGGCAGGGCAACGACCTCCTGCTCCAAAATGGCAATATGATTGCCCTGGTGCCGCCCAGAAAGCGTAAAGTCAAACTGAGCGGGTTTCGCAGCGGCCCACCGAATCGCAAAAAACAGTGGGAGTCTAAAGGTGGGCCGCCGCGTCCAGCGCGTCGGACTGATGCGGCGGCTCGTGTGAGTGCCCCACCGACGCAACGCGAACCCATTACTAAGCCAGTGAAGCGCCCTAAGGAAGGAGGATAAACCTTGCCCAGCCTGACGTTAATCTAAGCTAATTTGTGCTCCCAGCCGATCTTGAGCCACAAAGTTCCTGTCCATCGGCAGAGGTGCAACGGGTTCGGTCAAGGTGAAGGTTCCGGCTTCAATCCATTGCTTTAGCTCTAGAGCAACTTGGCGCGATAGGAATACGCTGGCTAGGGGGGCGGCACGGACACTTTTGCCTTCAATGGTGATGCGCCCTGATTTGAGTTGGGCATAGCTGACTAAGCCAAAGGTGGGGCGCACCCGGCGGGGGATTGAGAAGTCCACAATGGGAGCCACCAAATCTTGATCTTGGACGGAGCAGCGGAGCACTACCTCTTCGTTCAAGACGGGAAACGGAACACCAATGCCCATCATGAGTGAAGGGCCATAGCTATTGAAGTAGCAGCCTTTTACCCAGCGGGAGCTCATTTGCTTGGCGTCGCCAATCAGCGCTAGCGTGGCAGCTGGGCCAATCGGCGTGTGGTTGGGCAAGCGTTTTTGCAGCGGAAAGTGCTGGGTGCCTTCCCATGAAACATAGCCGATGCCGCCACCCATAAAGATGCGGGTGCCGATCCCCACCAATTGCAGATCGGGATCATTGAGTAGGGGCGAGAGGGCACCGGAGTTAGCGTAAACGGCGTTGCCTAGGCGAGGCTGTAGTGGCCCTAGATAGGTAAAGAGAGGGCGATCGCCACCGTTGACTCCCACAATAAAGTTTTGGTAAAGGTTACGCGGGTTAAACAGATAAAACTGGTTGATCGTATCGCGGGTAATGGTGGTTTCCATTGATGCCCGAGGGTAGCAATCGGTGACTTGGCCCAGCGCTCGTAGCCGCACTGCTTTGCCTGCAATCAAATCGGCAATCACATGCCCACCACCCCGTTCTCTAGCTGGGCTGCGAAGTCGCATGTCTCGCCCTTCATCACCATCGGAAACATCCCATGCGCCTGAGTATTCGACCATTTGACTGGCACCGAGGTATAAATCGACGGCACCAAAGCCAGCATATGCCAACACCCCATCTAGCCAGCACTGACGAATTTTGATCGGCGGATCGGGATGTCCCAAGTTGAGAATCGCCCCCGACGACTCCATTGGCTCAAACGTTCCAGTGGTAATCACGTCTACTTCTTTTGCCACCTGCGAGACTCCGACCGCCTGAACCCTAGCCTTCAGCTCTTCTACCGTCCACACAACGGCTGTTTGATGCTGAATTTTGTTGTTAATTTCGGCAATGGTGCGCATGGAGTAACGGGTAGAGTAGCGGGTAGAGAAAATAAAAGGGAGCGTAGGGGGATGTTTTAGAATGCCACAGTTGAGTCGTTTTGAGCTAAAACGAGGAAGATATCTGTTCAGGATAGATGGAAAATGGGCAGCGATGAGTCTCAGGACACGCGCAAGCATGCCGTTAGCCGCTTTGTTCGCAATTTGCTGCTGATCGCGACGGGTAGTCTGCTGTTGCCGGGGCTGCTGGTTACTTGGGGCTGGTGGCGTGGGGGCGATCGCTTTGTTGAACAGCTGCGATCGCTCTTTACTCTCACTGAATCAAAAACTGAGGTCGATGTCGAATCACTGGTAGTGCAGCAAGTGCGGGGAGCGAGTGAACTGACAACTGCCATCTTTGCGATGCAGACAGTTGTGCCGACCAAGCGCGATCGCACCTTGGGTGGCTATGTGGTGGGTTCTACAACATTA
>JARCMD010000299.1 GCA_030248885.1 Leptolyngbyaceae cyanobacterium MP9P1.79
CTACTATCTCGTTTGGTTTAGATTAGGCATAACGCGAAGTAGAACGAAAGAATGAGGCTTTCGAGCTTTTTCGTTTTTCAATGAATCGCCCCTGCCTAGAATTGGGGGGGTAGGGGGGCGGTTCGGGCGACAACTTGAGCCTTCTGAGAGGTTTAGAATTCACATTTTTGAAAAATCTTCGATTTTTCAAAAATGTTGGTAATGACAAGCTCAGAATTGGGGGGCTGGGGGGCGGTTCGGGCAACAATTCACACCTTTTAAAACAACCTCTTATGCTGGATAGAGTAGATTCACGCCACAGAATTAAAGATTTAGAGGAGGAATGGGATGAACTGCGCTGAAACCTGTGTGAATGGCTGCATTTTGGGTGATCAGTGTCCCCATTTACAGCACTTAGCAGAAGCCCTGAAGTTTGTGCAAGAGACTCCGATGGAAACGATTTTGGAGGTGGCAGAGGAAGGAATTAGAAAGAAATTCACCCGCCCTCCAGAAGACTATTTTTCAGCACAGGAGCAGAATTAAGAAAATTTCTGGGAAAAATGCTACTGCTGTAGGGGCATTCGCGTAGCATGTGCTTTGCACTTAGCATTCGGCAAAAGGATGTAATTGAGCTTCAAAGGCTTTTGCCCGTAGCTTGCTTCCCGAAGGGTATGCTTCTCCTTTGCCCGAACTCAAGCTTATTAAATTCACGAGCCGCCTTACCGAATTGGCTTTGTCCACCATGCCAACGCATAGGGTTGAGCGGCATCGTTCACTTGCCTACGATAAACGACGCGAATTTTGTAGCGGCCGGTGGTGGGCACGGGATAAAAGAGGTGTTCTACACTGTCCACATCGCTGACAGACGACCAAATGCTGTTCGATACATCGTTGTCTTCGTCCCGCATCAGGTAAAGGTCGAGATTATTGAGTCCCCGATCGCTAAACTCTTCACCCAGGTCATACAGTTCATTGCGGTTGGTATCTTTCAGTTCCACACGGCGATCCCATGCCAGGGTGGCGGAAACGTAGCTCCCTGCTGGCAACGGTTTTTCCAGAACATAATCCTGGGCAGCATTGACTCCGATCGTGTGGTAATCCCAACCAATGGGCGGCACAGGGGCGGACGAATTCCATTCCCCTGGGCTAAATTGCTGGTAGGCTCGAAAGGCATTGAGTTGCCCAGTTCCCATTTGGATATGCAGCGGAATTTTCTGGTTCTTGTACGCATCTGATCCCAACCAATTCTGATTACTTTTATCCACGATCGTGCGGCTCATTCCTAAGCGCAAGCCATCTCCCGTGTCTTGGAGTTTGTCAGCAGCGTTCATTAACACAGCCTTCATGACTTCGTGACGGCGTGAGTCGGTTGTCCAGTTGGGGCGACGCTGGCTGAGTTGCCGATCGCCATACTCCTGGATCAGGGCCACTGTTGCCGTCACATGGGGAGCCGCAAAGCTGGTGCCACTGCCCCGCGTCAGTTTACCATCGGGATTCACGATCGGCACATTGCTGCCGGGCGCAATGAGGCTGATGGCGCGTCGATCGCCCACATTATTCTCTAGACCCAAGATGCGACTCGCCATCCCAGAGGCGGCATCCCCCAAGTTAGCCAAATCAACCTTGGCAAAAATTCCCTTCAAGCGGCTGCTAAAGGCGATATTCATCCCATTGAAATTATCGGTAGGGATCGAAATCCCCCCCCGTCCTTGGTTGCCTGCAACGACATAGAGCGTGTCATGCACTCGCGATGACCAATCAATGCATTGGGTCAACAGCGCATTCCCATCCAGCATTGCCCCGGGGCGGGGATCTTCTTCCAGGGATTCCCCAAAACTAAAATTGATCGCCCGCACGTCGCCCCCATTCTGTGAGGCAATGTGCTGGGCAGACAGACATTCTTCAGGTTGTCCGTTCCGTTTCAATAAACCCACTGCGGAGGAATAGAGCCTCGCTCCCGGTGCTACGCCGACAAACGCTTTGTCGGAGTTGATCATGACGCTGGCGACGTTTTGGGCATGGATGTCAACGTTGGCATTCTGGCGGGGAGGACTGTTGCGAAAAAATACTTGGGCAACGGAGGTGGAGCGATTTTTAGCTACTGCTTTGTCCAGTCCAAATTGCCCTGGACGACCAATTTCCACCTGTCCGATCGCAATCTTCCGCCCCTTCAAGTTATAGGGGGCTTGGTGGAGCTTTGTTGCTTCAATGCCATCTAAACCGATGGAAGATTTGGGTAGGGTGTCACCATAGGCCCTGAACACACTTGTGAACCAGCAGACACTTAAACCACTGATGAGCAAAAGGGAGCGCTGTCGATGTTGCATAATTTGTTGCTGAAGCTAGTAGATGAAACGATAAGTTTTGTACTGAAATCTTGTAACGTTGGCGGTGCGGGCATCATGTGCCGATCGCAGCATGGGGAATTTAGGCGTGTGTCCGACAAGAGTTAGGCGATGTGCAACTTAAAGCCTGCCCTCATCCCCCAGCCCCTTCTCCCTAGGGGAGAAGGGGAGCCGATCCCGGTTTTAGCCCCTCTCCCCTTCTGGGAGAGGGGTTGGGGTGAGGGCGGTTCGGGAACGTTGCATATTGCCAATCCCTCATGTTCAGGTAGCTCAGGGAATCCCAGAGGGTGCATCCCAGTTTTGTAACCGCCCGATCCACCCTCACCCTAAATCCCTCTCCCTAGGGAGAGGGACTTTGAATTCCGGCTCCCTTCTCCCTAGGGA
>JARCMD010000044.1 GCA_030248885.1 Leptolyngbyaceae cyanobacterium MP9P1.79
ATTTTGGTAGACGACGAAGATGTGATCGAAGAAATCGACACAGAAATTTACAGCAGCTTGATTAATTGCGAGGTGATCACAGAAACAGGTGAGCTTTTGGGGAAAGTGCGGGGCTTCAAATTCGATATAGACGATGGCAAAGTTACGTCTTTAATCATTGCCTCTATTGGCGTTCCTCTAATTCCCGATCAAGTTGTTAGCACCTACGAACTACCGATTGAAGAAATTGTTAGTAGCGGACCCGATCGCCTGATTGTGTTTGAAGGTTCAGAAGACCGCTTGATTCAGCTATCTGTCGGTGTATTAGAGCGATTAGGCATCGGTAGCCCACCTTGGGAACGAGACGACGAAGATGGCTACATTGCCCCAATGCGGTCTGAAAATCAGCTTGGAACGGGCTTACGAACCCCTGTGAATGCCCAAATTCGGCAGCGGGAGCCTGTAGTTCAAGAAAGTTGGGATGATGATAACTGGGGACAACCAGAACCCCGCCAAATCCGTCAGCAAGAGCGGCGTGCAGAACCGCTTTATTACGAAGACGAAGACGACGATGAGGACGAAGGCGATAACTGGAGCGAAAAAACCGCTGGCGATCGCTACCAGCGTGAACCCCAAGCCTCAACCCAGCCTTACACTGAAGGGGACTATGACGATGATTATGACGATCAGTACGACGCGCCGTTCGAGGATTTGGAAGAAGATGCCTGGGCAGATAAACAATCGGGTGGCTATGACGCGCCTCGTGTGAATATTCCTGAAAAAACAAAAACTCCTGAATACGAAGAGGAAGGCTACTAGCTGCAATGATGCATCCACATACAGAACTTCGATTCATTGACGAATCCATTGGTTATGGTGTGTTTGCAACTCAATTCATTCCGAAAGGCACCATTACTTGGGTTTTGGATGAGCTAGACCAGAGATTTGACGAAGCTTATATCATGTCTCTGGATTTGTTGCTGCGCGATCGCCTGCTCAAGTACTGTTTTCGGGACGAACATGGGCAATACATTCTGTGTTGGGATATTGCCCGTTATGTCAACCACAGTTTCAACTCGACCCTAATCGCCACCCCCTACAAATTTGAACTTGCAGCTAGAGATATTCTTCCTGGCGATGAAATCACTGATGACTACGGCTACTTCAACCTAGATAAACCTTTTCATTGCTTTCCTGAGCCAAACACGACCCGCACCAGAGTCATGCCCGATGACATGTTGCATTACTATCCTGAATGGGATCGTAAAGCCTCAGAAGCAATGCAGTGTTTTAACTATGTAGATCAACCTCTAAAGCACCTGATTGACTCAATGCATCGTGAAAAAGTAACCGCGATCGCTGATGGCAAAGCAGCGATCGACTCCATCCTCACCTGCTACTATCCAACTCCTAACCCATTGAAAGCTGCAAATTAAGGTCTAAGAAATAGATTGCACATTCTCTGTAATTTGCCGAAGAACAACATCGTTGTAAGATCTGCCTTGAAAAGCGAGGAACAGCATCTCGAAATGATGATTAATGCAGAAGTCATTGACAGCTTCAAGAACTCCATACTTCTTGAAATCAGACACAGAGAAAAATACGTAATCATTCACAGCGATTAGCCCATCAGTCTTTAATTTCAAGCGTGTAGCCTCCAGATCCCTTTTAGCTCCCGAATAGCTATGATCTCCATCCACATAGCTCCAATCAAAGTAATTTTCAGACATTGCCATTATGGTTGCTGCTGAGTCTCCAAGATGCACTTCAACTTGACCACTAGCAATGTTGTCTTTAAATTTTTCTCTGGCAATATTAACAGCAGTGGGGTCAATATCAATCAAATGAAGTTTAGATGGCTGGGTGATCTCAAGAATTGACTGCGAAAACTCACATCGCAGGATGCCGATTTCAGCACATACAGCATTTTTGGGCATATACTCCAGCATCTTGAGTCGGTCTTCCAACAATTGACAGTTATGAATATGTTTCTTTTCCAGAGGATTTACCATCGACCATATCTGTCGTCGTTCTTTAACTGAGTAATCCTCAAGACAAGAACAGCCGATCGCTTTTCTGACAAGTTTTTTAGTGAATCTAACAACTCTCTCCAGAGTAAATGAGTTCATTTGCAACGCCTCCATCAATTCTAATCAGACTGTCCTGCGAGACATATTACAAGACTTTATCGATAGCAAGAGCGAAATATGCGTCCCTGCTCCCTACCTTCAGCAATTGTGTGCCCATCTAGCCAAAACAGAGTACTTTGTAAGAAATCCTTTTTAAGCTGGGCATACTTGTCTAACGTAATCATAGTCGGCAAAATTGCCTGTTCAATCCAGGAGCTTTTCTATGCAGACCACTGCACCGCCAACCCCGCCAGAGTCTGCCCCACCGCCTCGCAGTTCGGGTTTTTCTATGTTGCGATCGGTGGGATCGCGTCTGTTCCTTTCCGTGGTGGGTGGCTCCTTAATTGGCTTGTTAGGCACCACTTATTGGTCATACCGCGAACTCACCCGGCAATCTGAAAACGAGTTGATTTCAAATCTTCAAGTCAAAGCCGAAAGTTTAGAAGGAGCATTTAACACCGTTGAATATTCCACTAAAACTGTTGCCGATGCACTACAAACTCTTTACCTCGCAGGTGAGCGACGGGAGCAGGTTTATGTAGACCTGATGCGGCGGTCATTAAAGACCTCTCCAGTTGGTACAGGGTTAGGCTTTGGGCAACCTCCTACAAGCCGTTTAATCCTGCCAAG
>JARCMD010000300.1 GCA_030248885.1 Leptolyngbyaceae cyanobacterium MP9P1.79
ACCCTTTTCAGCTCGAATATCGCTTTCAACATCTCGACGGTACTGTGTTCTGGGTGTATGGGCAGTCTGTTGCCGAATGGGATGCCAATGGGCAAATAGTCGGCTATTTGGGCACAGTTACAGATATTAGCGATCGCAAGCGAACTGAAACCCAATTGCAAGAGAGCGAAGGACGCTACGCCACCCTAGTAGAAGCGTCTCCAGTGGGGATTTTTCGCACCGATGCTGTCGGTAACTGCATTTATGTTAACGATCGCTGGTGTCAAATTAGCGGACTCACCCCAACAACCGCCTTCGGAGACGGATGGCGAGAAGGGCTACACCCCGACGATCGCGTCGCGATCGCCACCGAATGGCAGCAATCTATCGAAGAAAATCGTCCCTTCAAGCTAGAATATCGCTTTCAACGTCCCGATGGTAAGGTGACATGGGTCTATGGGCAGTCAGTTTCTGAACTAGATGCAGAGGGGCAAGTAGTCGGCTATGTAGGCACGGTGACAGATATTAGCGATCGCAAAAGCGCCGAACAACAACTCCAGCAACTCAATCAAGAACTAGAAGCCAAAATCGCAGAACGCACCCAAGAGCTTTGGCAAGTCAACAACCTGCAACGCGCCATCCTTGATGGTGCCGATTACTCGATCATCTCCACTGACCAAACTGGCATTATCCAGACCTTTAATGCCGGTGCCGAACGGATGCTGGGTTACAGTGCCGCAGAAATGGTCGGCAAAGCCACGCCCGAACTGATCCACGATCGCCAAGAAGTGATTAACCGGGCAACATCTCTTTCACAAGAACTAAAGCAAAACATCACCCCCGGCTTTGAGGTTTTTGTTGCCAAAGTCCGTCAAGGCGTTGTCACCGAAGAAGAGTGGACTTATATCAACAAAGATGGTTCACGCTTTCCGGTATTGCTATCCATCACCGCCCTCAAAGATGCCAATCAGCAAATTATCGGTTTTGTAGGCATCGCCAAAGATATTACCGATCGCAAATGCGCCGAACAGAAACGACAGCAATTAGTTCAGGAATTATCCGCTTTCAAGTCAGCTCTCGATCAGTCTGCCTTTGTCGCCATCACCGATGCCGAAGGAGTAATTACCTACGTCAACGATCGCTTCTGTGAAATCTCTGGCTACTCTCGCGATCAAGCCGTCGGGCAAACCCACCGTATTGTCAACTCCGGCTACCATCCCCCCAGCTTTTTCCAAGATATGTGGCACACCATTGCCAGCGGCGGGGTTTGGCGCGGTGAAATTTGCAATCGGGCGAAAAACGGTAGCCTGTACTGGGTAGCCAGCACTATTGTTCCCTTTGTGGACGAACAAGGGCGACCTTTTCAGTATCTAACCATTCGCTTCGACATCACCGATCGCAAATTCGCCGAAACAACGCTCCAGCAGGAAAATAGCTTCCGTCAGCAAATTGTCGAAAACATGGCAGAAGGGCTATGCGTTTGCGATGAAATTGAGGAGTTTCCTTTTGTCCACTTCACAGTCTGGAATCGGCAAATGCAAGCGATTACGGGCTACAGCTTAGAAGACATTAACCGTCTGGGGTGGTATCAAAGGCTTTACCCCGACCCAGAGGTACAAGCTCAGGCGATCGCCCGCACGGGACGGATGCGGCAAGGAGACAACCTGATTGCCGAAGAATGGCAAATCCAGCGTCAAGATGGACAGCAACGCACGATCGCCATTTCCACCTCTGTCCTATCGAGTAACAATGGGCAGACATATACACTTGCCCTGATCCAAGACATTACCGATCGCCGACAAACAGAGCAAGAAAATAGCCTCTTGAAGCAACGCTTCCAATTTCTCCTGGCTTCCAGTTCCGCCATGATTTATAGCTGTAAACCCTATGGGGACTATGGGGCTACCTTTATGAGCGAGAATATCCAAGCCATTTTGGGCTACCAGCCAGAGGAATTTTTAACAAAATCTAACTTCTGGGCTAGCCATATTCACCCAGACGATGCCCCCAGAATATTTGCGAATATCCCCGCTCTATTTGATCACGACATCCATAATCACGAATATCGATTTTTGCATCGCGATGGTCACTACATTTGGCTACGGGATGAGATGCGTCTGGTGCGAGATGGAGAAGGCAACCCCCTTGAGATTGTTGGCTATTTTGCGGATATTAGCGATCAAAAACAAGTAGAAGAAGAGTTACAGGAAAGCCAAGCCAAGTTTCAGCGACTCGTGGATGATATCGGTGACAAATTCGTTGTCTTCAGTCACAGGGGTACCAGTGGCCTATTGACCTATGTGAGTGATGGTGTCGCTTCGGTTTTTGGCCTCAGAAAACAGGATATCATCGGCAAGCCTTGGATGGATTTGATCGACTGGCTGCCAGAAGATGTAGAAATAGCACATTCCTCGGTGATTCAGATGATTGAAAACCAGGTCGATTTTCAGCAGTTCGATATGCGTTTTATTCACCCAGATGGGGGGCAGCGCACAATCAGCGTCTCTCAGCATCCCGTCAGAGACCAAGCTGGCAACCCGATCGCGATCGAAGGCATTGTGGAAAATATTACCGATCGCAAACAAGTAGAAGCCGAACTAAAACAAGTGTCCGAACGTTTAAGCCTATCCCTCAAATCTGGGGATATCGGCTGTTGGGAATTGGACATTGTGCAGAACACCATCCTTTGGGATGAGCGGATGTATGAACTCTATGGGCTGACAAAACAATTGGATACCTGTATAGTCTACGACACTTGGGCGAATGAGCTGCATCCCGATGACCGCATCCCCACCGAAACCTTGATCCAGCAAGCTCTTTTAGGACAAGCAGAATATGATACTGAATTTCGAGTTATTCATCCCGATGGTAGTCTTCACTTTATTAAAGCCTACGGGGTGCTAGTGCGGGATGCCCAAGGCAAACCCCAGCGCATGATCGGGGTAAATTTTGATATTAGCGATCGCAAAGAAGCCGAATTGAGATTGCAACAACAGGCAAAACAGGAACGTTTGCTGGGATCGATTACTCAACGGGTGCGATCGTCTCTGAATCTAGACGAAGTTCTCAATACCACTGTTGAGGAAATCCGTCAGGTCTTACAATCAGACCGAGCGCTGATTTATCGGGTTTTTCCTGGAGGAACGGGGGCTGCCATTGCTGAATCTGTCTTGCCAAAATGGCCCAAAATTCTGGATATCGTCTTTCCTCAAGAGGTTTTCCCAGAAGAGAATTATGAGCGCTATATCCAAGGAAGAGTGTATGCCCTCAGCGATCGCGAAGATGAAAACCAGCCAGTTTCACCCTGTCTGATTCAATTCCTAGCAGAAATTCAGGTGAGAGCTAAACTCGTAGTTCCAATTGTTCAGAATCACACTCTCTGGGGATTGCTAATTATCCATCAATGCGATCTTCCACGCCAGTGGGAAGACTGGGAAATCAATTTACTCAAACAAACTGCCAACCAGTTAGCGATCGCCATTCAACAAGCTGGACTCTTTGAACAATTGCAGTCAGAACTCAGCGAACGACAACAAGCCCAGCAGAAACTCACCGCCAGCAATCAACAACTCGCGATTTCTAACCAAGAACTTGCCCGCGCCACCCGCCTCAAGGACGAATTTCTCGCCAACATGAGCCACGAACTCCGCACCCCCCTCAACGCCATCCTAGGCATGAGCGAAGGGCTACAAGAGCAAGTCTTTGGCAGTGTCAACAAGGAGCAAATCAAAGCCCTACAAACCATCGAGCGCAGCGGGTTCCATTTGCTAGAATTAATTAACGAAATTCTCGATGTCGCCAAAATTGAATCAGGTCAGCTAGAGCTAGATTTAGCCCCCACCGCCGTTTCTCAACTCTGCCAATCCAGTCTGGCATTTGTCAAACAACAAGCCCTGAAAAAACGCATCCAGCTAGAGACTAAACTGCCGCACAATCTACCCGATTTATTAGTAGATGAGCGACGCATCCTCCAAGTCTTGATCAACCTGCTCAACAACGCCGTCAAATTCACCCCAGAGGGAGGACACATCACCCTAGAAGTCAGCCGCCAACAACAAGCCGCCGCCCACCTAGAAACTGCCGATTCTCCACCCCAAAACTACCTGCGAATTGCCGTGATCGATACAGGTATCGGCATCGCCCCAGAACATATCAACAAACTGTTTGTGCCCTTCATCCAAATTGATAGCGCCCTGAATCGTCAATACCAGGGCACAGGCTTAGGGCTTGCCTTGGTGAAACGCATTGTCGAACTCCACGGCGGGCAGGTGGGGCTAACTAGCGAGGTGGGGGTAGGCAGTTGCTTTACGATCGATCTTCCCTGCGCTACTTCTACAACTTCCTCCCTTGCACCAGAAACCCAACCCCAACCCGGTATCGAATCGAGCCAGTCCGAAATTGCATCTCCCTTAATCTTGCTAGCAGAGGACAATGAAGCCAATATCAGTACGATTTCCAGCTACCTAAGAGCTAAAGGCTATCGCCTGATTGTAGCTAAAAATGGACTGGAGGCGATCGCCCTGACTCAATCTGAACACCCCGATCTGATTCTGATGGATATTCAAATGCCGGGGATGGATGGGCTAGAAGCTATGCAGCAGCTCCGCCGCGATCTAAAGTTAGTTCAGGTACCGATTATTGCTCTCACCGCCCTAGCTATGACTGGCGATCGCGATCGTTGCCTCGCCGCTGGAGCCAATGACTATCTCAGCAAACCTGTTAAGCTGAAGCAATTGGCAACCACTATTCAGCAACTTTTAACTCCCCAGCAGGAGCACCCATGAAGATACCATCTATTTTGATCATTGATGACGAGCCCGATAATTTTGATGTGATTGAAACCCTCTTGAGCGCTCAAGACTATCAATTGCATTATGCTGCCAATGGTCAAGAGGCGATCGCCACCCTCGACACCTTCAATCCCGATCTAATTTTGCTAGATGTGATGATGCCAGAAATAGATGGGATCGAAGTTTGTCGGCAAATCAAAGCTATCTCAAAATGGCAAGCCATTCCCATCATTATGGTGACAGCATTAAGCTCAAAATCAGACCTTGCTGATTGTCTAACCGCCGGAGCCGATGACTTCATTAGTAAACCAGTAAATGGAATTGAATTGCGTGCTCGCGTGCATTCCATGCTCAGAATTAAGCAACAGTATGACAATATCCAGACTTTATCCCACATCCAAGAAAATACGATTAATATCTTAGAAAGCACCCTCAATGAACTGCGTGGCAACTTAGCCTCTAGTCTATCCCACGAATTGAATACGCCCCTGAATGGGATATTAGGTACTATCGGGTTGCTTAAGGAGGATTTTGAAGAGATGGATCTCGCCGAAATCAATGAGATGTTAGGCTGGATCGATCAATCTGCCCGTCGCTTAGAAAATTTAACGAAAAAATTCCTGATTTATTTAGAATTAGAATTATCCGCAAATCGGCAGCACAAGATCAAATCCGCCCCCACTCAATTCTCAGCTTCCGCCATTGAAACTGCGTTGAAATTCCATGCTCAGAGGGTCAACCGTAGCAACGACCTGAGCTTTGCAATTGAGGAAGCGGAGATCGCTCTATCAGAACGATATCTATCAATAATTATGCTTGAATTAGTTGATAATGCGCTGAAATTTTCCCCACCAGAGACAACAATTAAAGTTAATGGTCAAGTTGTGGGGGAGATGCTGAATTTATCTGTACATGACTCAGGGCGGGGCATGACAGAAGAGCAAATTGCTAAAATCGGTGCCTTCATGCAGTTTGAGCGCAAGAGCTATGAGCAACAGGGGATCGGTTTGGGCTTAAAAGTTGTCAATAAAATTGTCGAACTAGCCGGAGGTGAATTCTCGATTACCAGTATCTATCAACAGGAAACAACGGTACATCTCACCCTGCCGATTGTTCACAGTTAGCATGGGTTTTTACAGGATTATTTCAAGATAATAAAAACTACAAACTATCAGAAAAAAATGTCTTCCATCCTTGTTGTAGATGACGAACCCGATAATTTTGATGTGATTGAAACTCTATTGAGCGCTCAAAACTATCAGTTGCATTACGCTGCTAGTGGTCAATCGGCGATCGCATCTCTTGACACATTTGAGCCCGATCTCATTTTGCTAGATGTGATGATGCCGGGTATGGATGGCATTGAAGTCTGTCAGCGCATTAAAGCCATGCCACAATGGGAATCTGTACCGATTATTGTGGTGACAGCCCTGACAACCAAGAAAGATCTAGCCCAATGTTTGACCGCTGGGGCCGATGATTTTATCAGTAAGCCTGTCAATTCCTTAGAGCTAACGGCAAGGGTGCGATCGATGTTACGCATCCGTCAACAATATCAGCAATTAGCAACCTTCAACGCCCGCTTAGAAGCAACGGTGCAACAGCGAACAGCCGAGTTACAAACCATGATTTTTGAGGATGGGCTTACCGCATTACCCAGTCGGACATTCTTACTTCAGAAATTGGCTGAGCTCTTGCAATCTGGTGAATCATCCTTTGCTGTGGTGTGTCTAGACTGCGATCAGTTCAAACTGGTCAACGGTTCCTTTGGTCATGCTATTGGTGATCAATTACTGATCGCCATTGCCGAACGTTTACGGCAGCATCTTCGCCCTGGCGATGTGTTGGCACGCATGGGTGAGGATGAGTTTTGTTTTTTGCTACATCAGATTGAGGATGCCGTTGCCCTTGAGCCATTTATCCAAACTATTCTGCGGAGCTTTAATGCACCGTTTTCCCTTGTGAATTGTGAAATATTCATGACTGCCTGTATGGGGATTTCTTTGAGCAATGATGCGGCCGGGCAATCTGAAGAATTATTGCAAGATGCAGATACAGCGATGTATCAAGCGAAGTTGCGCGGTAAGGGCAGCTATCAAATTTTCGATCGCCAGATGCACCTAGCCATGTTCAACCGCTTGATGCTGGAGAACGATCTACAGCGATCGCTAGAACAGCAGGAGTTTGTCCTCTATTACCAGCCGATTGTGCATCTTCAAACCCAAAAACTTGCTGGATTTGAAGCATTGTTGCGCTGGCAACATCCTGAACGGGGCATGGTTTCTCCGGGAGAGTTTATCCCCTGCATGGAGACAACGGGGTTGATTGTGCCTGTGGGGATGCTGGTATTCAAGCAGGCGTGTCAGCAACTTCGTAGTTGGCAGCAACAGGGCTGGACAGAAATCACCATGAGTGTTAATCTTTCGGTGCGGCAATTTGCTTGTCCGACTTTGCTTGCTGATATCGATCGCGTGTTGTCAGAAACCGCTATTAACCCAGGGTACCTGAAACTGGAAATTACGGAAAGTGCGATTATGGACAATGCTGAAATGGCGATCGCCCTGACGAAAGAATTGCGATCGCGGCAAATTCAGATCAGCATTGATGACTTTGGTACGGGGTATTGTTCCCTGGGTTATCTGCACCATTTTCCGGTAGATACTCTGAAGATCGATCGCTCTTTTGTCAATCAGATCCAAGCAGAAAATCGCAACTATCAAGTCGTGAATACGATTATTGCTCTGAGTAATCAACTCGAACTTGCCGTCATTGCTGAAGGAATTGAAACGACTCAGCAGCTCGAATGGCTACAACAACTCGGTTGCCAGTTTGGGCAAGGCTATTTATTTTCTAAGCCCCTACCGGCGGCTGAAATCGAAAGCATTTATCTCACAAAATCATCTGAAATGTAAGGTTGCGAGCGATCGCCTCTGGTCAAGAGATCACCCTTGACAGCAATAGTTCAATTAGGATTTACGCAACCCGTCCAATTCTTTCAACTGTTGCGACTGTTCTTGCAATCGAATTTCAAGACTCTGACAAACCAGTTCGCATAAATTGAAAATCATGGGATCGATAATTTGATAGTAAACACTGATTCCTTGGGGCTGTCGTTGCACAATACCTGCTTGCGTCAAAATCTTCAGGTGTTTGGACACATTGGCTTGTCCTAGCCCTGTCTCTTCAATAATTTCAGTAACATTTTTAGCACCATTCTTAAGCGCACACAGCACTTGCAGCCGACTCAGTTCTGATAGAACTTTGAAATAGTCAGCAACCTGAGCAAGAGCCGCAACGGGAATCTGAGACATAGGGGGAAGTATAGCAGTTGACAGTTGACAGTTGACAGTTGACAGTTGACAGTTGACAGTTGAGATTTGAGATTTGAGATTTGACAGTTGAGATTTGAGATTTGAGATGAGGAATGACTTACTAGATATGGGTTTGGGTCTTTCCTACTGTTGCATTATTTTTGTCGGAAACCGGGTTTTTTTACGAAAATCTTTCGCTGGAGCAACGCGATTAGGTGAAAAACCCGGTTTCGAGGAGTCTTGATTGC
>JARCMD010000301.1 GCA_030248885.1 Leptolyngbyaceae cyanobacterium MP9P1.79
AACTAAAAACTAAAAACTAAAACCAAGCCTCCTCCCAGGTTAGAAACGGCTGCCATGCTGCATTGGGGATGCCGCGTCAGTCTGGGTTCCGAGCCATCCGACCCTTGGGGGTGATCCCCCAAACCCCCTTCTGGGTGACGAGACGCTTCCCCCAGCCCCCCTCCGAAGGTGTTAATTGCGGGAGGAAGACAGCGCTTCGCTTTGCCGGGGATGATCGGGTCGTTCGATCGCCTAGCGCCACCTGGTTTTGATAACTGAGCAGCTATTAACTCAAAACTCAAAACTCAAAACTAAAACTAAGTCTCTTCACAAGTGAGAAACTGCTGCCATGCTCCACTAGTGCTGATTAGGTAAAATCAAGCCGTATTCAGCTAAGTAGTCCTGGCGATCGGCCCCACTCATTGAGCAGCTAGCAGCAACATGTCATCCAAGCTCCTGAACAACCGCTACCGCATCCTTCAAGTTTTAGGGGCAGGAGGCTTTGGTAAAACATTTTTAGCAGAAGATACCCATTTGCCCTCCCGTCGCCGCTGTGTCATCAAGCAGCTTAAGCCAACCACCCAGAGCAAGGCGCTGTATCAGATTGTGAAGGAGCGTTTCCAGCGAGAGGCTGTTATTTTGGAAGCGCTGGGAACGGGCAGTGACCAAATCCCCACCTTGTACGCCTATTTTACTCAGGGTGAAGAGTTTTATCTGGTGCAGGAGTGGGTGGAGGGGGAGACCCTGAAGCACGCCGTCGAGACACAGGGAACCAGCAGTGAAGCGACGGTGAAGCAAATTTTGATAGATTTGTTGCCTGTACTAGATTACGTCCATCAAAAGCGGCTGATCCATCGCGATATTAAACCCGAAAATGTGATTTTGCGTCGGCGGGATCAACGCCCAGTTTTGATTGATTTTGGGGCAGTCAAAGAGGCAATGGGGGCCGTGTTGCGGCCGCAGGATCACAGTGCTAGCTCGATCGTCATTGGTACGCCCGAATTTATGCCCCCGGAGCAAAGCGCAGGTCGTCCTGTCTACTCCAGCGATTTGTATAGTTTGGCGTTGACAGCGGTTTATTTGTTGACAGGAAAATTACCCCAAGAGTTGGGCACCCATCCTGAGACGGCGGAGGTGACTTGGCGATCGGCTGCTCCTGATGTTAGCCCCGATTTCGCTCAAGTGTTGAATAAGGCGATGCGTCTGGATTGCCGCAAACGGTATGGAACCGCCCAGGAAATGTTGGAGGCGCTCCGCAAGCTGGACGATCGCACCTCTGGGATGCAATCCGCGATCTTGCTGCCAATGTTTGGTAGGATTTCTGTTCGATCGCTGATTGTCATCGGCCTGTTGCTGGCATCTATTTTGGGGTTGGGAACAATGTATTTAGCGCAACTGTATCTAGCTCAAACGACAGGTGCTTCCCAGTTCTTTCAAGCCTTTGTGCTGGGGATCGTGCAAGGACTCACAGAGTTCCTGCCCATTAGTAGCACGGCTCATTTACAAATCTTTACTAAAGTTTTTGGGTGGGAGGTTGTTGGTACCAAGCCGTTTGTGGTCACCATTCAGTTCGGTAGCGTCATCGCTGTGGTGCTATATTTTTGGACAGATATTAGTCGCCTGCTGACCCAGAGCCTTCGGGCAGTGCAGCAAAAAAACTGGCAACAGGAAGAATTCAGGCTGCTCCTGGGGATCGCAGTTGGCACGTTACCGGCCTTGATCGGTGGTTTTTTGCTGAAAAGTAAAATTAGCGACGAGCAATCGGTGATCAATAGCGCCACGACGATCGCCCTAGCCTCGATCGTCATGGCGCTACTCTTGGGAGCCGCCGAACGCTTTGGTAGTCGGACTCGCAGCTTTGAGAAACTACGAATTGGAGATGCATTGCTGGTTGGGTTGGGACAAATGCTGGCGTTGGTGCCTGGAGTGTCCCGCTCTGGCTCAACGTTGACGGCAGCCCTGTTTTTGGGACTGGAGCGACAAACTGCGGCGCGATTTTCGTTCCTACTGGGCATTCCCACGCTGACGATCGCCACGGTCTACTCATTCATCAAATCTTTGAAGGATAGCGGGGGAGGCAGCACAGACATTGCCCTGGTTGTTGTCGGCACGGTCTCAGCGTTTATCTTTTCCTACTTGTCGATCGCCTGGCTGATGCGCTTTCTGCAAACCCAAAGCACTTGGATTTTCGTGGCCTATCGGCTGCTCTTTGGCACAGCAATTTTGGCTGCAATCTACATCGGGGGCTGGAAGGGCTAGAGAGCAGCAATTTACCTCACCGAGCTACTAAACCTGAACGTACCCCTTAACTTTCTCGCTGTTCAAGAATTGACTACAGGCTTCTTCGTCTCCACCAAATGAATCAACCGAAACTTTAACGTTGTTGTCGTAGATTGAGTCTCTGAACTCTTCTAGACTGAGAGGCTTGCGCTCACAGTAAGCAATGACAATCTCGCGAAAGCCTGGAATATCAATGGTTGGCTCATAGCTCTCAACCTCACTCACAACCCAGTCAGTGGGGATCGTGCGTCGAGATGGCAACGTCTGTCCTGGAACCACCGCACTGCACCTCAATCGTTCACCCACGTCCACCCTGCGTTTGTGGACAGGTCGATAGTCGTAGGAATCCCTCAAAATTCGAGTGTTGCGGTCTTGGGTGAGCATTCCGCCAGAGAGAGTAATCCTGTCCTCTCCCGATTTGGTCATGTAGATAATCAACGTTTCTTTTCCTGCCAAAGGATCGTAAGTTTCAATCTCCATAGCGTGTATCCTCAAACGATGTTTGCTCACCTTCAAAAACACAGTCTTTTGGAAGAATTTTGTCACCGTTATCCCTAGTTTCAATTAACTCCCATCCGTACTTTTTGCCCATTTCCTCACAAGCCTCATCTGAAACAGCAGCATGGACATTCTCTTCGTGCTGATCTTTGTCTTTGTGTTTCATAGGTTTCAGGGATTAACGTTTTGGCGTAATCACGCAGAGTCTCTGATTTGCCCCATAACATAGCTTATAGCGGTTCTTACAAAAGTATTTATGCTAGCAACTCAGCAACCGCAGCTAGTTGCACAGGTTTGGCACCCAGTTTAAGCAAGTCCTCATTTTCTGAACTCGCCAGGGTTAGTACAGGTTTACCCCAAGCCAAGGCTTGATGTACCAACGCTTCAGTTTTGCCGCCGGGTGCAGCGTAGACAACGAAGACAGCCGTAGCGAGAGCGGTGACAAAGCGGTTGCGCTGCTCAGCCAGGTCAGCCGTCGCTCGCTTCTGGCTGACGGGAAAGGGGGAAAGCAACAGCAAACGATTTTGCCCGATCGCAGCCTTTAACTCAGGAGACAAGCGCATGTTTTCTAAACTACGAGCCGGGCAATGAATCACGGGTTGCGACCCGCCCAAGAGCAGAGCCAATATTTTTTGTTCTATAGGAGAGTGAAAGCCACTGATGATTGGAATCGCCGCATCGCAGAGGGTTTGAGCAACTTCGTAGGTGGGCTGAATCAGTCGCTCTGGGCATTGTGGAGAACAGAAGCAAGCGAGAAATTTGTACTGGAGCAGGCGCAAATCACCCAAGCTACCCACAGAAGGCAAGGTTTTGGAGTAGCGGTAGTGTTGGAGGGCGATCGGATAAGTGGCACTGTCGGGAGGGGAGTAGTGCAGCACTGGATCGGATTGAGTTGAGGCAACTTCATCCGTAGATAACTGCGACATCAACGTTTGGGGGTGAACTACAAGGTTTCATTTCTAGATTCAATTTAACTATGAAGCTTGGGAAACTAGCACACTTAACCCAACAAAACTCCGTTGCTTGCCCACGATCGAGGCAACACGATCGCAGTGAGCAGAAGTCCTATGTCTTTCAATTTTATTGGGTTAGGAATTGGGCTGGTGGTGACCGCGCTGGTCACATTTGGCGTATTGCAATGGTTTCATGTGCCTGCGGGCAGCTTTATGGATTGGGTGATTGGCTTGGCCAGCTTTTGGTGGTTACTGGCGATTACGATCGTGCCCTGGAATATTCATTTTGAAGCGCGGGAAACCCTGGCAGAAGCGGCGCAGTCCCAAGCCGCCAATATCCCAGTCGATCGGCAACAGATTCAGTATGTGAATATGGTGGCACGTCGATCGCTCTGGGTTGCCATCATGTTACACAGTTTGTCTACGATCGGACTCTACCTCCTCTCGGCAACGGGCATCAGTGCGATCGGCTACATTGGCTCTGGGGCTGCCCTGCTGCTCACTGTTCTCCGGCCTGCGGTTCGCACCTATGGCTACTTGGCGGCACGATTGACGCTGATTCGTGGAGGCTTCAAGTATCCCAGAGAGGATGTGGTGGAACTACGACAACGGGTAGCGGAATTAGAGGCAGGGGTGAAATTATTGACGGCCCAGCTTGATCCCGAAGATCCGCGATCGTGGGTGACCACACAGCAACGGCAACTGGAGGCGACCCGCAGTGATCTGACGCGATTGGCGGCGGCTCTGGAAGAAGAACGCACCCTGAACCAAGCGGCCCATGTTCGCCTCTCCCGCGAGACGGAGCAGTCGATCGCCCAACTCAGCACCGATGGACAATTCCTCGACCATGTGCGCGAGATCATCCGCTTTTTCAAGACTGCCTAATTGGTTGGTGGAGTGTCAGGAGAATGCCCGATGTAGAGACGTGTACGATAGGTTAAGGAACAGGTCTTACCCAATTTCCCTATCCTTGTCTGGAACTACTGCCTTAAATGAACGCCCTACACCGCCGCTATCACATTGTTACCTTCGGCTGTCAAATGAACAAAGCCGACTCCGAGCGCATGGCAGGCATTTTGGAGGGCATGGGATTTGAGTGGGCAGATGCACCCGAAACCGCAGACCTGATTCTTTACAACACCTGCACCATTCGGGACAACGCCGAGCAAAAAGTCTACTCCTACCTGGGTCGGCAAGCTTGGCGCAAGCACCAGGAACCCAATTTGACCCTCGTGGTGGCGGGATGCGTGGCCCAACAGGAAGGGGAAGCCCTGCTTAGGCGAGTGCCTGAACTAGATTTGGTGATGGGGCCACAACATGCCAATCGGCTCCAAGACTTACTGGAGCAGGTATTTAATGGCAATCAAGTAGTGGCCACCGATGCGGCGCACATTTTAGAAGACATCACCCAACCCCGACGAGATAGCACGGTGACGGCCTGGGTGAATGTGATTTATGGCTGCAACGAGCGCTGTACCTACTGTGTGGTTCCCAATGTGCGCGGGGTGGAGCAGTCGCGGACTCCAGAGGCGATTCGGGCGGAAATGGTGGAATTGGGCCAGCAAGGCTACAAAGAGGTGACGCTGTTGGGGCAAAATATTGATGCCTACGGGCGAGATTTGCCGGGAGTCACTGCGGAAGGTCGCCATCAGCACACGCTGACGGATTTACTCTATTTCGTTCACGATGTCGCGGGGATCGATCGCCTGCGCTTTTCCACTAGCCATCCCCGCTACTTTACGGAACGCCTGATTCGCGCTTGTGCGGAATTGCCTAAGGTATGCGAACACTTCCATATCCCGTTTCAGTCGGGCGACAATGACATTCTGAAAGCAATGGGGCGAGGCTACACCCACGAAAAATACCGCTCTATCATTGACCTGATTCGGCACTATATGCCCGATGCTTCGATCACGGCGGATGCGATCGCTGGCTTCCCTGGGGAAACGGAACTCCAGTTTGAACGCACTCTGAAGTTAATAGAGGAAATCGGCTTCGATCTGGTGAACACGGCTGCCTACTCGCCCCGCCCCGGCACTCCGGCGGCCCTGTGGCAAAATCAGTTGAGTGAAGACGTGAAAAGCGATCGGCTGCAACGGTTAAATCATCGGGTATCAACTACGGCAATGGCCCGATCGCGGCGATATTTGGGTCGTACCGAAGCCGTGTTAGTGGAAGCCCAAAACTTGAAAGATCCCACGCAAGTGATGGGGCGCACATCAGGTAATCGCCTCACCTTTTTCCCTGGTGATATTGCCGATTTCAAAGGGCAAATTGTACCTATCAAAATTACTGACTTTCGTGCTTTTAGCCTGACAGGAATTCTGACGACAGATTAATTAGGAATGCTTGGTTTCCTCACCCTTCATAAGGGTGAATATGAACAATGAAACTGATGCATTGCGATCGTTTCTTTGATTTCTGCGGTGTTGGATGGTTATGTTCAGTGAATGCCGTTAGGGTGGTGCGATCGGGCAATCGTTCCTGAAGGGAATTGTGATCTAAGTCATTTAGACTCATCCCTGTAATTAGCAAGCCACATTCACCCCCAGCGCGCAACAGATTGCAGCACTGTTTGATTAATAATTCGTACAGGTTGATCCGCTTTTTAGAAATTGAACCATTCGTATATTGCTGAGCAGATTGATAGTAAGCAGCAACGTGGGGAAATTGGCTTTGATAGGTTAGCCAATGGTTAGTTAGTTCTGCATCTTGTAACATGATTTGTTTTGGGGAAGCTCTCTGAATTTCTAAGTGCTTCGTAGCGGTTAATGCCTGATGTTGAGTCAGAAATTCTTGCATTTGTGGCTTGAGAAGCTTATTCGGGGAATGGGTAATGATAATGTCAAATCCGCCCCGGTTTTCTAGAATATCAGCAAAGTGATAGCCCCAATGGAAGGGGTGGAGGACTTCAATGTCGGCGATCGTCAATAAACGTTTGACGGGCTTTCCTGAGGCTTGAAATTGTGAGTATTTGATGCCTAATTTTTGACTAAATTCAGTTAATAGTAATTGATTTAACTTAGCTTGAGCTGTGCGATTGATTTTGGCAATATGTTCTTTGAGAAAGGCTCGTTTACTACTGGAAGAAATACCTTCCAATTCTGCTAATACCGCAGCTTGATGTTTATATTGCTCAATGCTCAAATGTTTGTCGGTTAAAACGGCTCTGTAGTGATCGGCCGCCAAGGGCTGAAGTAAGTTCCCCTGCTTCATTTCACCCACAGCATCGAATCCTTCGGCATCCACTCGCATCACACCGATCAGGGAGTTACCTGACATAATGCTGAAGTCTAAATCAGGGAAATCTGCTAAATCTGCGGCAGTTTGGGCAGAGGTTAGCAGCCCTAAATACAGCCGCAGTTTAGTAATTTCTATCGCTTCATTATGCAGATCTACGGCGTAGAGGTTGTCTGAAATAATCTGTCTTTTGAGGGCATAGGTTAAATGCTGAGACGTGGTTTTAATAGTTGCTAACCATGCCTTTAACTCTCGTTTATAAGGAACTTTAGATTTGGCTTGACTGACTAGAGACTCTGCTTGCTGAATGACTTGGAGATACAGATTGATGAGTGTTTTGGTTGCAGCGATTAGTAATGTACCAGAGCCACAAGCTGGGTCAAGAATCGTTAGATTTGGCAGGATTTCGTAAAGTAGAACATAACACAGCGTACTATCTAGATTGAGGAATAAATCCTGAATTGTGCTGAATCGATCGCTCTGACTTCCATCAATTGTTCTGACTTTAAGGTTGATTTGGGTCAGGATATATTGGGTAATGGTTCGATCGCACAATGCTTCAGCAGTCTCGACAGAAACACCATGGAAATTACCTTGAATGTGGCAAATGTATGCGTCAAAAACGTGACCTAATGGATCACAGTCCGCCTTGTCTTCCTCAACAATAGAGCGATGATCCCGTGCTGCAAAATTACGGGATAGGATGCGATAAACGTCCTCAAATGCTCCTTCTGGAATCTCAATTGTTGGGTACTGAGCAATGTGATGCTGAACAGCTTGCAGGCGATCGTAGATTGCTTGAGGATCGAATACCATAAACCTAATCTCTAGATGAAATACCGTAGAGATACAAATTTGTTTAAAGACCTACTTAAAAACCTACATTTGGGTAGGGGCGAAGCATTCGGCAAACAATTTCTGGTGGTTTCAAAGAATACTCGCCCGAATGCTTCGCCCTTAGAGCGATTGGGTGACAGACTGGATTCAAACATCTTTTAGAACCAGGAATTGAATAGGGAGATTTCTAGAAAAGTTTATACTAGGCATCGGAAGGGCGAAGCATCGGGGCAATGACCTCCTGTCCGATTCAAGGGATTGTCTGCCGGATGCTAAGTGCAAAGCACACGCTCCGCGAACGCCCCTACAGGGGTAACATCTTTCTCGGAAATCTCCTTAGATTTAAAGATCTTTCAGAGCCTACACCGCCTGAATCCACTCGTAAACATCGTAGTGAGTCCAGATCTGGTGTTGCCAGTAGGGGTCAGCTTCGATTAATTGGCGTACCGTTGCTTCATCCGCTGCATCATAGATGCCGAATACTTTTGTGATGTCCTTCGTCGGCCCGATCGTCACCAAGGTTCCCGCCGCTTTCTGGGCAGCTAAGCCATCGAGGTGAGCCTGACGATAGGGCGATCGTTTTTTTAGCACATCTTCGCAATAAGTGCCCCACATAACATATTTCGGCATAAGCGACCCAATTTAATAAGTGACCTAGTGTTCTGTCAAGAAAATTTTGAGGGTCTTCGACCCCTCAAAATTTAACTCCAACTAACTTCCTAGCTTTCAGCTACCCTTCAATTAATGATTGACAGACTACTAGAGTTAAAAGGATGCAATTCAAACCGAGTTTAGCGGATTAGCTTCGCAGATCAACACGGAATTTTTCCACCAAGCTCTCACGAATCTGCTGGTGAACAGGGTCAATTTCGGCATCGGTAAGGGTTCGATCGCTGGCTCGGTAAACCAGGCGAAACGCCAAACTCCGCTGTCCTGAAGGCACATTGTCGCCCCGGTATTCATCGAACAAGTCCGCCGACTCTAGCAGCGTGCCTCCGACTTGGGTCATCGTGCGTTGGATTTCAGCCACCGAAGTTTGAGTTGGGGCAAAGAAGGCCAGATCCCGTCCCGAAGCGGGGTAGGTGGAGTAGGGCTTGAAGATCGGGGTGAAGTTTTCCTCCCGGTCCATCTCATCCAGGATGACATCCAAGTTGAGTTCAAAGGCATACACTGCGTCAGGGAGTCCCCGCTCTTGCCGGAGTTGGGGGTGGAGTTGCCCAAAGGTGCCCAAGCGATTGCCCCGCACCCACAACGAGGCTGTGCGTCCAGGGTGGAGCCGATCGTCGCGGCGATCGGGTTGGAATTCCACCTCCAGCCCCACCCGCTGGCACACATTCTCCAGCACGCCCTTCGCCTCAAACCAGGTTAGCGGCTGTTCTCGTCCGCTCCGCACCCAGCGGCCGTGGCTGAGATCGCCGCCCAAAATGCCCCCGATCGTATCAGCTTCACTCAGTCCGTCCTCTTCGCGCCAGAACACCCGCCCGATTTCAAAACCGTTGAGCGCCCCGTTGCCCTGCTCCAGGTTGTACTGAAAGGCATCAATCAGTCCAGGGAGTAGCTCAGTCCGCAGGGCAGAATATTCGGTGAAGAGAGGGTTAGTAATTACGACCTGTCGATCGCCGCCCACTTTAACCACCGAGTAATGAACCAACTCTGTCAGCCCTGCCGCTCGGAAGGCACTGCGTAAACGGGAGGTTAGGTCTTGCTCGGCTGACAGATAGCCAGCTTCGGTCTTATCCGGTAAAGTGTTGGCGAAGTGATCGTAGCCATAGAGTCGAGCCACCTCTTCGATCAGGTCAATTTCTCGCTCTAAATCGCGGTAGCGATAGGGAGGAACCGTGACGCTCCAGACTCCAGGAGCCGTTAATCTTAGGGTGCAGCCTAGAGCAGCCAGGGTGCGTTCCACATCCTTGGCTTCGAGGTCACGCAGTTCCTCTGCAACCTCGACCATGCCTAGAATTTGGGTGACCCGCTCCAGGCGCAGTTCGATCGTGCGGGCCCAGGTGGAGGCATTGGTGGGAGCGCCCGCTATCTGTTGTGTGGCGATCGTCCCCCCAGCAATGTCTGTAATCAGTTGCAGGGCACGTTGGCAAGCAGTGGCTAATTCAGCATGATTGACCCCGCGCTCATAGCGGGTTGAGGCTTCGGTGCGTAACCCCAAGCTCCGGGCCGATCGCCGAATGGCCACTGGGTCAAAGAGGGCGGCTTCTAAAACCAGGTTCTGGGTGGTAGCTTGCACTTCTGTCGCTTCGCCCCCCATCACCCCCGCCAACGCCACGGGATGATTGTTGGTCGTAATCAGCAAGGTCTGTTCTTGAAGGTTGCGAGTTTGACCGTCCAGGGTTTTGAGGGATTCTCCAAGCTCCGCTAGCCGGACTCCCATCTGGAGTTTGGGGGTTTCAGGATTGCCGACTTGCAGCAACGCATCGCGATCGAAGGCGTGCAAAGGTTGCCCCCACTCCAGCAAAATGTAGTTGGTAATATCGACCACGTTGTTGATCGATCGCACCCCCGCTGACTGGAGGCGCTGTTGCAACCAAGCTGGGGAGGGCGCAATCTGCACCTGCTCCACCACTGTTCCGATGTAAACTGGGCAAGCTTGCGGCTCCGAAACCCTCAGCAATAGGGGTTGATCAGGGTTTTGCTGTGGCTCTCTGGCTTCACTGTTCACCTCCGGCAAACGCAAGGCTCCCCCGGTCAGGGCGGCAACCTCCCGTGCAATCCCCACCATGCTCAAGGCATCCGCTCGGTTAGCTGTGGAGGTCACATCCAAAATGACATCATCCAAGCCCAGCAATGGCCGCACATCTACCCCCAATTGTAGGGATTCTTGGTCAAAGATGTGAATGCCAGCGGATTCCTTCGCCAATCCCAATTCTGCGAGGGAACAAATCATGCCAACGGAGTCGATGCCCCGAAGCTTGGCGGGTTTCAGTTTCAGGTCGATCGTCGGTAAATAAGTGCCCAAGGTCGCCACAGGTACGTAGATGTCGGCTCTGGCATTGGGAGCGCCGCAGACAATGGTGGAGGGCGTAGCAGCCCCAATATCCACCTGGCACACTCGCAGCTTGTCGGCGTTGGGATGGGGCTGGCAGTCCAAAATTTTGCCGATCACTACGCCGTCTGCCCAAGTGCGCCGATCTTCGATCGCCTCCACTTCAAACCCCGCCATCGTCAGGATTTCAGCCAAATCCTGGGGAGATGCTTTGATATCCACTAATTCCCGTAGCCAGTTCAAAGAGACGCGCATGAGCCTACGTTCAACCTGTTAACCTCAATCCGCATTTTAGCGCCCTCTTGCGCCCTTACTGAAATCCGATCGCTAATGGTGAAGTTGTGCGGCAGCTAGTAACCTGAGTACCCAACCAATAACTTTTATTTAATCGCCACAATAATTTTTTGCCTAGCTTATACCGAACGCTATTTTTACAGTACTTGATGAATGCTTTCAACAAGTATCTCAATGAAGTCAACTGCATCACCGACAAGCCCTTCGTCAATATTCCATCGG
>JARCMD010000302.1 GCA_030248885.1 Leptolyngbyaceae cyanobacterium MP9P1.79
TGAGAATGAATAACGAACCTACTGAAATTTGGAATTTATTTTTTTGAGAAATCTCCAGACTCTCAAAAAAGTTGGTCATGGTTAGGTTACTGAATCTGGTGCTAGAGAGGGAAAATCTCTTCCACCTTATACTTGGCAAAATTTCCCCCAAGTAAACCTTGCCAACCTTACCCGCAAACACCCCCTTTTGAAGATTTTCAAACAGAAAGATTACGAACTTTGTATCAAGTAATTAAAAGAAGTTGAAATCTTTGGCTCAAACCGATATACTCACAACGGTTTTGTAACTATCACTACACAACAACGCAGGCGCAGATAGGAGGTTAAGAGGTTGGCAAGGAGACGTAAGCGTAAAAGCCGTCGCCGTCAAGAGGGACGCAGGGTTCTGGAGCTAGTGCCTCAATTTAGCATCGAGAGCGGTGAGGAGAAACCGGTTACAGCAGCCCGTAATTTCATCAAAGGTCAAGGGATTATTCCCCCCGCTTTGCTACTAGTCAAACGCAACGAACATACAACCGATCGCTATTTCTGGGCGGAAAAGGGGTTGTTCAGCGCTCAATACGCCGAGGAAAACCATTTTCTATTCCCTAGTTTACGAGAGTTGCTAGGTGAACCAGAGGAGGTCATCGTTCCAATTCGTAGCCGGTAAGACTTAACTGAGCAAATTAGCCAAAATCCTAATAACTGTATAACTGTATATAAGGAAATCTAAATCTCAGTTTTTGTCAAATCGCTACACCCGCCGGTTCATTACAAAGCGTTAGTTTAATCCTTTACTCAGCCCCATTACGCCCGATTTGCCGAAGTAAATCAGACGTAGTGGGGCTAATCTATGTGAATTCTTTATGCGATAAATCTACGAGTACTCTTTCAAGCTCAGTGCCTGCTGGATTGCCGCCAACTCGTCTCGATGGGCGGTCACGATGAGCAAACTTTTGGCAGGTTGGACTGTATCCAAAGGTTTGACTTGGAGCAAAACTTGTTCTGGTCGCTCTGCCTTGCGCCAGTAGAACAACCCTACCAAGGGAGACAGCAACACCAGTCCCAAAAAAATGTGGGTAAACTGAGGCGCTAGCATGGATAGCACCAGCACAAGACAGAGAAACCCGATCGCTGCCAGTAACGTCAGAAAAATTGCCAGAAATAAGCTGGGGCGGACAACTCCCTCAAAGGTCACCTGATTTTGAGCTGCATTCAGGGTCGCCACTCGATACGATCGCCCCTCAAAATAGGCCTGTAATTGAGCCAGCAGCGAGTCCTCAGACTGTTCAGCAATCCATTGCACCGACTCCGTTCTATCCTTGACAGACGCTCTGATAAAGAAGAACAGCCCCACTACGAGCAGGAGGGTAAGCAAGAAAGTAGAGGAAAGGATGGGAGGACTCATGGGTGAATTAGTATTTCACTTAAGTGTAGAACGTGTAGTGTCGGTTCTAGGTGGGCAGGCATTGACTTAAGGCAATTTCCAGACCAACTCTGTAGTGACACATTGCAGTAATTAATGATGTGTTACTACCAGATAAATTAGCTTCTTTACCCTGTCATTCTTGCAATGCAGCCGGCATCTCAGGATGATTAACTGCCATTTCCCGTGCCAATAAACCCTCCAGTCGTTGAATAATTTCATACTGCCGATCGAGTTGAAGGCTAAGTGCAGCAATTTCTTTCTCTCGTAAAGAGTCCAGTTTCTCATGCAGCAACTCAATTTCCATCTCTGCCTTCAAGTCACAGTCTAAGTCCTGTTGGGCCTTCTGTCGGTCAATACCAGACTGCCGATTCTGACTCATCAGAATAAATGGAGTAGCATACGCTGCTTGGAAACTCAAGGCAAGATTGAGCAGGATGAAAGGATAGGGGTCCCAGTGCTTTATCCAAGCCACGATATTCAGGAGAATCCAAATTGCTAATAGACAACTCTGAATAATGATGAATCGCCAGGAGCCAACAGTGGAGGTGACAACATCGGCAACACGCTCACCCTTAGAGGGACGGGACAGTTTAGCTGTTCTAGCAGGTTTACGCTCTCGCAAGTGCAGCAAATGCTGCAAGTCTGTCTGGGTCAACTGAATCTTTGGGGAGGAGGAAGTTTGGCTTTCCATTTCGTGATCCGGTATGGTTCTTCAGTCTGTCTGATGTAACGCCTGACTACTCTATGGAGCCATTGGGTTCTACACAGCCTTAGTGGGTAGGCACTGACTTAACGATTCAGATGCCTAGATTCTCGCAGAATTCAGAGATCTTGCTAGAATTGTCAACTTAAATCAGAAACATTTGTTCTGGTTGTATCGTCTGCCGGGATAGAACGATCGCCTCTTTAGCCCTGCTCAATGCCATACTTGCCACAAAAATCACGCCAACGATCGATAAGATGTAAATAGATGCAATGATTTAAATCAAAAATTGGAGTTGGAAGTCGAAACTTTATGCCATTTCTCGTAATTGCTGTACTCTATCTAGGTATGATGGATACTATAGCGAACGCTTAATAGTTGGCCCAAAGTTAAATTCGATCGCTACTTCCCTCTTTCGCTTCTCTGTCCTCTGCTTACTAAACTCAATTGAACAACCTCTTACAGATTTGCACCTCACAGGCTACTCAGTTCATTCCTCCACATTCTGAACTCTGTCTCGCTTCATTCCTAGGTCAATTTGCTTAAGTGAATTTCACAAACAAGTTTGAATGGTAAACCTACTTGCTGCTGTCCATGACTCCCGAAGAACGTTCAAAGCCGCACTCTGCGGTAATTTGAGCACCAACGGGTGGAGTTGTGGGCACAGTCAGTTTTTGAAGAGCAATTTGCTCAGGAGAATCAAATCATGCTACACCGCAAGATCTGCCAACTTTGCAGCGAGGGTCGTGAAGTCTATATCTTCTTGCGGGACCAGCAGCGCTGGATCGAACGCGCTCGCATTTTAGATATTAAAGGAGACCTGGTAACTCTACGTTACGAAACTGAGGAAGATGACGAATCGTGTTCTTGGGAGGAAATGGTTCGTCTAGAAAGCATCGGAGCCGTGACTCAAAAGCTGGCAACGGTTTCCAGAGGCGACACCGAACCCCTCGTTTCAGATGACTGTCCCGAAGCCGAACAACTCCCCAAGCGTAGTACCGAATCTAACCGCGATGAATGAGCTAAATCCGTTGGCTAATCCTTCAGACGAGAGCTTTCTCAACTATGCGAAGCGCTTTGTCGGCAAAGTGCCGTTCATGAAAGATGTCCTGGCACTCTACTTTTGCATGGTGGATATGCAAACGCCTATCTATGCCAAGGGAATGGTGGCGGCTGCTCTCACCTATTTTCTGTCCCCTGCTGATGCGATTCCTGATATTGTGGCTGCGATCGGCTTTACCGATGATGCCACAGTGATTGCGGTTACATTACGAACTCTGAGTGCCCATGTAACACGGGAGCATAGGCAGCAAGCCGACGCATTTTTTGAAGCCAAATCTGACCCGATCGGCTAAACCTTCGACACCGCTGGACATCCTTTTACATACCAGCGCCAGGGAATATCAACTCCTTGGGTCAACCCAATGCGGGTCGTTTGCACAAAGCTAACTCTGTTTTGGCTGTAGTCCGTGACAAATTGGGGGCTGCGATGTTCTATCCATAGGGGTTGGGTAGGATGTAGCTCCTTAGCTGTCAAACTCAGGTCAATTTGCAAGGACTGGCAGAGTTTGCCGGGGCCGGCTGCAATGCGATCGACCTTCAGCTTTGCCCCTGATTTTGAATTGGGGCTGATCCAATTGGGTATGGCATCTAATTGCAACGCTCGAATCAAGACGGCACTGGGCAAGCCGTCCGCATCCGTCACCACATTTAGGCAGTGATACATGCCGTAAATCAGGTAAACGTAAGTCTGTCCCGCGGGGCCAAACATGATGGAGTTACGGGGAGTGCGCCGTCGGTAAGCATGACAGGCGGGGTCTCCTGGGGCATAGGCTTCAGTTTCCACAATCACACCCCGCACGACCTGACCATCGGGTAAACGGCGAACTAGGCTACACCCCAAGAGATCGGGGGCTACTTCTGGCGATGGGCGGTTGAACCAGGGGAGGGCGATCGGTAAGTTGGGGGAAAGGGTAACCATATAATTTTTAGAAATCTATTAGAAACCTTGAGAAATTAGGAAACTTTAGAGAAAAGTCTTTAGGTTGGCAAAATCTTAAAGGCGTGCTTTAGAATACCGTTAAGATCCAATGAATTGGAAAACCGCTGAAATTTTTTTGAGAGTGGTTTCCTTTTATCGGGAATTAATATCTAGAAATTAATGCTAAATGGATAGGGCTATTTATGGATGTCAAACTTGTTTTAGTCGTTCTGACAGGCATTTTTACTGTGTCGTGTCTGTATTTCGGCACCCGCAACGGCTTCTATGACTCTGATGACTATCATGGCAATGGCTCAGCCCATTAACCCCTGCTAAACACAGGCGTATTCGGATCAGGTCTAAGGATCGTGGATTAAACAACGTGTAGGACAGGCATCCTGCCTGTTAGACGAAGAACTTAGTTTATTTAATTCTCGTCCCTAAGTGCCTATCTTTAAAGTTCCCCCTGGGGATTATGCAGGACTTTGGGAGAAAGTGAGTCAGGGGAACAGGCAATTTGAGTTGGATTGCTTGGCTTACGGCGTAGGTCATGCTGATGAAGGGGTGTGCCTGCTGATTCGCATGGGCCCCTACAAAATTTTACTGGATTGTGGCTTGCGGGATATTTCGCCTCTGGTCGCTGATTTAGGGCAGGCTCAGGCGATCGATCTCGTGCTTTGTAGCCATGCCCATGCCGACCATGCCCAAGGATTACTGCCCTTGCACCAGGCATTTCCCCAAGTGCCGATTTATGCCAGTGAAGTCACCACAGAGTTGCTCCCCTTAAATTGGTTGGGGGAATCCGTGCCTCCCAGGTTTTGTCAGGCCCTACCCTGGCGATCGCCCGTTGAGTTTCAGGATGGTTTGAGCGCGGAGCTTTTTCCCGCCGGGCATTTGCCTGGAGCGTCGCTGTTTCTGCTCACCTATACGCCTCCCCACCAGGTCGGGGAACCAGACCCCCGCCCCTATACGCTGCTTTATACAGGCGACTGTTTTTTATCGAATTCCCGCTTGGTGGAAGGTCTGCCTCTGGAGGAATTGCGGGGACTCAAGCCCGATGTGTTGATTATTGAAGGCAGTTATGGCACGGCTCGTTATCCCCGCAGGCGACAGCAGGAAAATCAGCTAGCCGAGCGAATTGCCCAGGCGATCGGGGCTAAGCAATCTATCCTGATGCCCACTCCCACCTTGGGACTAGGGCAAGAATTACTCATGCTGTTGCGTAGCCATCATCAGTTCACGGGGCGTGACCTGGATATTTGGGTGGATGGGAGTGTGGCCGCAGGCTGCAATGCCTACCTGGAACTGTTGCCTTATTTGCCCGTGGCGGTGCAAAACTTTGCCCAACATCAACCCCTATTTTGGGATGAGCGAGTCCGTCCCCGGGTGCGTCACCTCCAAACGGCGGAACAGCGGCGATCGTTGGGGCAATCTCCTTGCATTGTGATAACGGATCAATCGGCTGATTTGGCTGCCTACTGGCATCAGAATGCTACGCCTTGGTTGGTGTTACAGCAGCACCCTAGCCATAGCCTGCCCATTGCTGCCACTACCCAAATGCCGACGATCGAAACGTATCTGCTGGCTGAACACTGTGATGGCTCTGGGACGACCCAACTCATTCACAATCTGCGCCCCCAGCATGTGGTGCTAGTCCATGGCTCTCCAACTTACCTGGCTGATTTGAATAATTTAGATGAGTTATGCAATCGCTACCATCTGCACTCGCCTCGCCCAGGAGCGATCGTAGATTTGCCAGTGGGGGAAATATTTTTACAGCCTGCTCCCCCGGAGGGCAACTATGAAGGAGAACTGATTCAGCATGGAACAGAAGTGACGGTCACGCTGCCCGGATCGATCGCTGGTGATCCACGCTGGCAAAATTTTGCTGACACAGGCTTGATCGAAGTCCGTTGGCAAGGAGAGGAACTGGTGCTACGCGGCTTGTCTCAGCGAGAACTGTTAAACCAGGATGAGCGAATTATCCGTACTTTAGATGATTCACCGCTCCGTGAGTGCTGTGCCCTTTGCCGACATTACCGAGGACAGCACTGCCGCAACCCTACTTCACCGTTATTGGGGTTTAAGGTTACTGCGGATGGCTACTGTCCTGCTTTCACCCCTCGATCGCAATAGCTGCTTTCTAAACGTAGCTAAAAGGCACTGCGTTGCGCTTATTGTTCAGGCTAGTTGCGACTTTGGATGTAATCAGCCACCAAGTTACGCAAGTCTAGAATGCTGGCGGTAAGGCTGTTGATATCTTGCCTGCTGAGTTTTTGCTCAGTGCTAAGGCTAGCGATATCTTGTCTATTAACTTGTTGCTCAACGGTAAGGCTAGCGACATTTTGGGAAAGACTAGCGATATCTTAGGAAAGGTTGGTGACATTCTGGGAAAGGTTGGCGATGTCTTGCCGACTAATGGCAGCCAACTGTGCAGTCGCTTCTTGTTGTTGGGCAACCCGATCAAGGGTGGCATCAATCCGATCGAACCTAGCTTCATATTGGTCATGTCTAGCGATCGCAAGCTGATGGGCAGTGACAATTTGGGTCAGTTCTTGGGGTTCCATGAGGTGAATCTACTCAGTGCTGAACAGTATAGCGGTTGTCTGTTGCAGCGATCGAAAGCACCTCAAAATACAGTAATAAGCAAAATGGGTAGGATAGACATGACTTGCTCTGCCTATCCTACCCAAATGATATTGTGTTGAACCGCAATTTCCTAAGTGCGACTATTCATCATCATGAGCAAAGCGGTTATAGAGATAATCCAGAATATAGTTCCGTAGTTTGTAGAATTCAGGATCTTCCATAATCCGGTCTCGATCGCGGGGTCTGGGGAAGGGAATCTCGATAATCTCGCCAATCTTGGCAGCCGGCCCATTAGTCATCATAACTAAGCGATCGGCAAGAAACAGCGCCTCATCAATATCATGAGTAATCATCAGCACTGTGCAGCGGTGATCATTCCAAATTTTCAACAACTCAACCTGCAATTCCTCTTTAGTAATTGCATCCAGCGCCCCAAAGGGTTCATCAAGAATCAGCACTTCTGGGCGAATGGCCAACGCACGGGCGATCGACACCCGTTGCCGCATTCCGCCTGAAAGTTGCCCTGGTCGCTTGTGGGCAGCCTCTGTCAGCCCCACCATTGCTAGGTGCTCCCGGACAATTTGCTTCTTCTCCGCCTCGGAGCGCTTGGGCTTGACAGCATCTACAGCAAGGTAAATATTTTCGTAGGCCGTGAGCCAAGGCAATAGTGCGTAGCCTTGAAATACGACCATGCGATCGGGCCCTGGCTCAGTAATCCGCTTGCCATGTAACGTCACCAATCCATCCGTAGGCTGCGAGAAACCTGCCACCATATTTAACAACGTTGATTTGCCACAGCCAGAATGACCAATCACACAGACAAATTCACCCTCTTGAACGGCTAGATTGACATGCTCTAGGACAACATACTCACCTTTGGGAGTTGGATAGACCTTAGACACATTATCAATAATCAGAAACGGTTCCTTGGTGGAGTCCTGCTTTGTGGTTGATTGTGGAGTTAGAGTCTGCATTGTTAAAAATAGCAAATGATAAGTAGTCAGGGAAAGTGAATGTTAACAGGGATGGAGTTAGGAGTCGGAAATTAAGAGTTGATAGCAAATGACCGCTGACAACGCCATACCTTGGATCTACGAACCTAGTTAGGCTGTGATAGCTGTATGAGTCAAGGGAACATCTGCCATATAAATATCATGTTTGATTTGCAAGCTGTTGAGATAGGCGATCGGATCATCGGCATTAAAGGTCGTGCCATCAAACAGTTGGATTGGGCCGCGGCTGTAGGTGATTTCAGATAAGCCCAATTCCCGTGCCGCCGTGCTGAATGCACTGACTCGGCAAACCCGCTCTAGAATTTCGACCCAGTTGCGAGGGAAGGGAACATCGCCCCAGCGGGCCATCTGGGTCATCATCCACAGATGCTCAGTCCGGCTAGGACGGTTGACTCCCTGACCATAGAACTGGTGATGGGCGTACTCCTTGGGCGAGGGATGGAGACTGCATATTTGGGAGTTGGGATCACCCAAGTAAATGTATTGCAGGTCAGTTCCCAGATATTCCCGGCGGGATAGGATTTCTCGGATTTCTTCATGGTTCGCCTCGTCTGTGCAATAGCGACAGGCTTCCAGCAGTGCTTTCACTAGTGCGATGTGGGTATTGGGATAGGCCATTGCCCATTCCTCTCGCACACCCAGGACTTTGCCGGGGTGCCCATCCCATACTTCTAGGTCAGTGGCGATCGTATAGCCAATACCCTCAACCGCTGCTCGGACATTCCAAGGTTCGCCCACACAAAATCCGTCTATGTTCCCTGCTTGCAAATTAGCAACATTTGGGCAGGAGGAATGGTATTTAGATGAACATTGCGATCGGGGTCAATGCCCCCCGCCGCCAACCAATAGCGCAGCAGCAGATTATGCATCGATGCTGGATGTATTACACCAAACACATGGCGTTTATCTTGGGTTTCTAGCAACATGTGCTTTAGATCTTGCAAGATATGGATGCCCTGATCATAGAACCGTTGATCGAGGGTAATAGCATTGCCGTTGCGAGTCATGGTCAAAGCACTGACGGTCGGCAACACACGCCCGTCCATGCCTCCTAAGGTCAACCAAATTGGCATCCCCGATGGCATTTGTGCCGCATCCAGATAGCCACCTGCAATACCGTCCTGAATCCCGCGCCAACTAGTTTCCCGCACCAAGTTCACTTCATCCAAGCCATGGTGGGCAAAGAATCCCTTCTCCTTGGCAACGGCCAGGGGCGCGCAAGCCGTGAGGGGGACAAAGCCAAATTCCAGGTTGACTTTCTCTAATCCGTGGCGGGCAACGGCTCCTTTTTTGCGCGCCCGGAGTTGTTTAATCCGTTTCTGTTGATTCAAGAAGTAAATAATCTCGCTCCGCATGGAGTAATAGCTGGGGTGATTGATGACTTCCAATCGCTTGCGGGGGCGGGGAATATCCACCGTCATAATTTGCCCAATTTTGGACTCTGGCCCATTGGTGAGCATGACAACCCGATCGCTCAACAATATAGCTTCATCCACATCGTGGGTGACCATCACTGCTGTGACATGGTTTTCATCACAAATTTGCATCAATCGCTCCTGCAAATTGCCCCGTGTGAGGGCATCCAACGCCCCAAAGGGTTCATCCAACAACAACAATTTGGGACGAATGGCAAGGGCCCGGGCGATCGCCACCCGTTGTTTCATGCCGCCGGACAACTGAGCCGGAGGCTTGTCAGCAGCAAGACGCAACCCCACCAAATCAATGTGATGTTCAATGATTTCCTGCCGTTCTTTAGCACTGACATAGGACAGGACTTCATCCACTGCCAAGGCGATGTTTTCTCGCACTGTCAACCAAGGCAGGAGGGAGTAATTTTGAAAAACCACCATTTTGTCTGGCCCTGGTCGGCGAATTGTTTCACCGTCCAGCATTACAACGCCATCGGTGGGCAGGTCTAACCCGGCAATCATGTTCAGCAGGGTGGACTTGCCACAACCAGAGTGACCAATGAGGGAGATGAATTCTCCTTTGTTGATTTCTAGGTCAATGCCTTTTAATGCAACATACCGATCGCCATTGGATAAGGCAAACGTCTTTTCAATATTCTCGACAGTAACAAAAGGGGTCATAGTAAATGGAGATTGAGGAGTGGGGAAGGCGGGTGACTGATACCAAACAAATTAAAACTTGAAACCTAGCACAGTTAACCTTCTGGCAAAATCGCGGTTTGCAACCAGCACATAAACTTGTCGAGCAACAGACCCACAACACCGATGTAAATCAACGACAGGATGATTTCACTGACTTGGCCATTTTGGTATGCATTCCAGATGAAGCCGCCAATCCCCAGGGTGCCAGACATGACAATTTCAGCCGCAATAATCGCTAGCCAAGCGAGTCCGATCGAAATTCGTAATCCTGTAAAGATATAAGGCAGGGCAGCGGGAAATAGCACCTTGAAAAAATACTTGTTGCGGGAGAGCTTCAACACACGGGCAACATTGGTATAGTCTTGGGGAATTAGGCGCACACCAACGGCTGTATTAATCAGAATGGGCCATACTGCTGTAATGAAAATCACGAATAGAGCCGTGGGTTCGTTTTTCTGAATCGTGGCTAGGGCGATCGGCACCCATGCCAAAGGCGGCACGGTTCGCAACAGTTGGAAAATCGGATCGAGGGCTTTGGACAAAATCTTGTTTAATCCAACCACGATACCTAGACTGATACCGACAACAGCGGCGGCTATGTACCCGATCGTCACCCGTTGTAAACTAGCGAGAACCTGCCAGAACAACCCCTTATCGGTTTCACCTTTACTATAAAAAGGATACAAGATCAGGGTGGATGTCTCTCTCACAACCCTATAGGGACCCGGCAATATTACACCTGGAATCCAAGAGAAGAGTTGCCAGAGAATGAGGAAGATCGTGATCGCAACAAGCGGGGGTATCAGGTCACCCAAGCGTTCCTTTACCTTAAATCGAACAAAGAAAGGGGAATCAAATAAGGTTTCAGTTGGGCGTTTACGGGCGATCGTCATTGGTATATCCTTCAAGTAAAAAAGTTCTTTCTCAAATAGGTTCTAAATGGAAGCACAGAAGTATCAACTATCTTTTGGAAAACTGGTGTTCTGTCAAGAAAATTTTGAGGGTCTTCAACCCTCAAAATTTAGCTCCAACTAACCTCCTAGCTTTTAACTACCCGTCAATTAATGATTGACAGACTACTAGTTAATTGATAGAGGCGAAGCATTGGGCAGAGGACTCTGGGTCAGTTGCCCAATGCTTCACCTCTTAAATTGCACTATACATGGTGCTTGGTACAAGCTCCAAAACGTTGGCATGAAGCAGGGTGCTTCAGTTCCAGCACGTTCATCAATCAGTCGTTAAACCCGCTTAATCTTCAAGCTGTCGAGATAGGCTTGGGGATTCTCAGGGTCAAACTTAGTGCCATCAAAGAATTCTTCAACCCCACGAGAGGTGCTAGTCGGAATATCCGCTGCGGCAACTCCCATCTCCTTGGCTGCTTCCCGCCAAATATCCTCACGGTTCACCTGTTTGATTAAGTCCTTCGCCTTCGCTAGAGTATCCTTCGGCAAGAATCCCCAACGGACACTTTCCGTCAAGAACCAGAGGTCATGGCTTTGATAGGGATAGGATACGCTTCCCTTCTCATCTTTCCAATACAACACCGCCATTGATTTATCATCCACCGATCGCTCACCGAGGTTGTATTTGCCCATGAGCGGCTCAAGGAGAACGGTTTCTGGCACCCCAAAGTACTCGCGCTTGGAGAGAATGCTGGCCATTTCCTTGCGATTGTCAAAGTTATCGCACCACTGTTGAGCTTCCATCACTCCCTTAAGCAACGCCTTGGTCGCATTAGGATTTTTGTCCACCCAGTCTTTCCGAATTGCCAGGTATTCTTCGGGGTGGTTCTTCCAGATTTCTGCGGTGAGTGCTGAAATGAACCCAATCTTATCTGCCACAATCCTTGTGGGCCAAGGATCACCGGTGCTGAAGGCATCCATGACACCACGTTTCAGGTCGGCAACCGTTTGAGCCGTTGGCACAGTCAACAACTCAACTTCTGAATCAGGATCAATGCCATTTCCAGCTAGCCAATAGCGAATCCAAAACTCCTGATTGGCTTTAGGGAAGGTATAGGCTGCTTTGAATTTCGCGCCTGCTGACTTTAGTTTGCTGAAAAATGCAACTTGCTCAGCGATCTTGATGGATACCCCCTTGCCCAAATGTTTGTTGGCGATCGCAATTCCATTTCCCTGAGTATTCAACTGTGCCAAGATATACATTGGCACTTTCACCTTGTCGGTAATGATGCCTTCTGAAATCAGGTAAGGCATTGGCATCTGCCACTGTCCACCATCAGTTCCACCGCCAGCAGACCCAATTTTCACGTTATCTCGTGCTGCACCCCAGTTTGCCTGTTTGTCGATCTTGACATCGGGCATTCCATGATTGGCAAAGAACCCTTTCTCCTTTGCAATAATGAGGGGGGCTGCTTCCACGATGGGCAAATAACCTAGCTTGATGGTCTGTACTTCAGGGGCTGCCGCAGGTTGGGCACTCGAAACCGGGCTGGAAACTGGGGTTGAGGTTGAAGTCGTTGTTTCTGGTGGATTTCCTAAACAACCTTTTAGTAATACTGCTGCTGTTGAAACACCGGCGATCGTGACAAATTGACGGCGCGAAACATTTGAAAAATTAGACATAGAATCTCCTAGCAGCCCAATATAGGGTTGAAATCAAAAAGGTATAATCAAAACTTGCCTATAGCATTACAAACCTATAGCATTACAAAACTATCGAGTTCAAAGGGAACCATTCAAAGTCTTTCCCTGCGATGTGAGCAAGGAAATGCATCGAGAAAAGTCTATGGAAAGACGAGTTCTGATAGTCGATAACCTATCCAAACACTATAGGGATTCACTTGCAAAAGATCAATTGGGGACTCCATAGAGAGTTACTATGCAGAACCAATGATTGGCTTATTGTTGAGCCGATCGCTTTAGTAGACTAAGGAGATTTCCAGAAGAGTTTATACTAGGCACCGGAAGGGCGAAGCATCCGGGCTATAATCTTCTGGTCGATTCAAGGCTCTGTCTGCCGGATGCTTCGCCCCTACGTGGGTAACATCTTTCTCGGAAATCTCCTAAGGATTAAGTTTTTCTACCCTTGCTTGGACTCTAGAATTAGCTAGAGCTACAGGGTCTGGAGCGATCGCATGAACCGCTGGAGTTGCCGACTTTCCAGTTCCAAAACCCGGCGGGCAAAGTCACGATCGAGGTCTAGGAAATCATCAAAGGTATCGACTGGAACGGCCAAGATTCGTGTGACGTTGCTGTCAGCAACAATGGTATTTTTTGAATCACTATGGGCTAAGACTTCTAACTCATCTAAGGTTTGCCCTGGATGGAGCTGTTCGACTCGCACCTCCTGATTTTGCAGATAGAAGTGAATTTTGGCATCTCCTTCAATCAGCAGCAGTAATTCCCGGCAAGTGTCCCCTGGTTCTGTAATGACTTCATTGGCAGTATAGGTTCTGACCTCAGCGCGATCGGACAGGGCAATTAAGGTTTCGCTGTGCATCCGATGGAAGAAATCACTGTTGAATAGATGCACGACTTTCTCCAACATGGGAAAGGTTGTTAGCGGTGGATATGGCTCGGACAACGGCAGGAGCAGCTTGGCAGTCTCTTGAAACAAGGGAGAGCCTTGCACACTGGCGTAATCACGGGCGATCTCCTTGCTTTTTTCCAGGTTTAGTTGGGCATTGATGTAAAGGCAAGCGGTTTGAATCAGCGGATTTTGATCCTGGAGTAGGGGTTCTAGAAAACTCAAGATCTCTTCCACAGAATAATCCAGTGAACAGGTGCTTGATGGTTCGTTGTGTGGCGTTAGACCTTCCAAGACATCGGGATGGAGATGGTCTCGATAGTTCTGAAATTCCAAAAGTTCCACTAAAACCGTTGGTGCTAAATGTCCTAACCGCCGTGCCAGAACGATCGCTCCTGGATCATTTTGGAGTATTTCCAGAATTCCTAAAATGGTTCGCACAATGAGTTGCTTTTTGTGATGAATGCTATCTCGCAATAGCATTAACACTGCCTTATGTTCGCGCAGTATCGGTTGATAGAGGGCACGGTAGCAAGTAATGAGGGCGGGTAATTGCTCCAGTAAAAACTCACCCCTAAGTAAGTTCCCAGCTTCGGGGGAAATACCACTCAAAATCCAGGCTTCTTCTTGGGAGGTCACGGCATATTGGCGACGCAATGCCCGAATTTCGGCTGAGTCATGTTCTAGCAATCTATCAAGACTCCCGTCAGCACCCAATTGTTTGCGCTGCAAGAGCATCAGCCGCTCTAAGGACTTGCGGTAGCCACTCAAGCGAATTTGGTTTTCTAAGCTGCGTTTACGATCGGGATTCAGCAGTTCTGGGTCTTCAATGCCCACTTCTTCCAACACTTCCCGGTGTTCATCATCGGTCACTCCCAATTCCTGACGCAGTTGTTGCAAAACCTCTAAACTGCTGGAGTAATTGACATAGCCTTCCTCTAATGCTTCTCGAACCACGCCCTTATAGGCTTCATGGCGTTTCTCTCTGGTGAAATCAGGCAGAACTCTGGCTAAGATATAAACCTCGTGGGTGTTCAAATCGCTTAAGGAACGTCCCTCTAAAAACTGGGAAACATTAAAGTGCAATTTCTCTAACTGCTTGCGGAAACGGCTAGCTAGGTTCTCTCGTGTATAGAGATCAGGACTGCGCTGCCACGTTTGATGCAACCAGAGTGTACTGAGCAATACCAGGATGAAATCATAGACATATTGACTCCAAAGCGGCATTAATTGGACTAAGGGGCGACCGCCAAAAATAAAGAAAAAATTGAAAATTCCAAAGGTGCAAAGGGTAAACAGGCGGTGTCGAATGACTTCTGATGTTAGTTTGGGGGAGTGATGACGGCTGTACGCTTTGAGCCGTTTTTCAATCCATCGCCCTAGCTGATAGCCGATCGCCGTAAAACTGCCCAGAGTTAGGGGCACCGCAACTAATTTAGGAATATTAATCGCCTGCCCAAATACATAGAATCCAGGTTCCACCAAGGATGCCAGTTGATCGGGTTGTCGGGCCCATGCACCAGAAAAGTAATACCCCCAACTCCCCGCATATAGATAGTAATAGACAAAATAGCCGATCACCAAACCAACATAGCCATAGCGCAGCCATGATTCTTCTGGTTTACTCAATGCATCCCAATACACCCGTTCCGAGTCAATATCAATACAGGGATTTTGACAGGCAACACAGGCACTCTGCTCTTTACCATCCGGTAATACAGTGCGGCACATGGATTGCGTGATCACTTGGTCACTGGTGTGAGCTTTGCTGCCAAACAGCCCCCCCGGTTCGCTATAAATCCGTTGTACTGGAGCCATAGGACAGAAATAGTTGCACCAAGATTTACCGCTATATAGATAGCCAACGGTGATAGCAGCGGCGATCGTCAACAGCATCCACAATGCCAGAATCAAGCGATCGGCATTAAAAAACAAAATGCGGCCGCACAATCCCACAAACAGCCAGCCAAACTGCACGTAGGGATAATTTTTACCCAGCCAAGAATCAGGTTTAACTTTTGCCAGTTCATACCGAACCTTGCCTGTCTTGGGATTTTCCCGCTTCAATTGTCGCTGCCACCCCAAGGCACGGGGAATCTGAGACAAAAACGACAACGGACAAATGCGTCGCCATACTTCATGTCCAAACACCAATAGAATAAAGATGGCTGCGGGAACGATCGCGCCCCAAAACAAGGTGGTGCCCAAAGGATAGGGACGCTCAACCAAACACTGTCCCTGGACTAAAACACAGGTGTCTGGTAATCGGAATGGACTCCAAGGGTGGTTCGGCTGGGTGAGTAGCGGAGTCCAGGGATCATAGAATAACGACGCAATGACCAGAAGCCAAGCGATCGTTAATATCCAACGAATCCCATGCATTCGTCGCTCAGATAGCTGTACAGACATAAATAAATCTTTATTAAAGGGAGGTTTCTGTTTGCATCGTAGACACTCTAGGTCAGGGATGATCGTTGCTTAGTATCAGCATTTCTTAGTCTAGTCATTCATAAAAACCACCTTGACAAAGTTTTTCTGCAAAGGTTTGTACCACCATTTCTAGAAAACTAGCACCAAACAGCGTGAGTCTAACGATTGTTTCTTATCTTAAGATTTAAGCAATTAGCTTAAGCTCCTTGTTAAAGACAGAAATAACAAGGTACTTTGCAACTCAATCAGGGACTATATCTAATTGCAACGCATACGCTACGCGAACGCCCCTATCGAGGAACCGTGACCTATTAGATTTCAAAGAGACTGTAATACCTGCCTCGATCGCTCAATTTGGTCAGCACTAAATCCAGCTTCATTTAGGTATGCCAAGAAATCGCTATTTTGATATCTACCATCTACACTGATTGCCTGCCGATAGATCTGCTGAGCAATTTGCGTTTCTGCCTTCCCCCAGTGGGCGATCGACAGGGCCACAAGAGGGTGGGGATTTTCGGGTTCTAGGGTGGCTGCTCTGGTTGCAGTGACGATCGCCCAGTCATAGCAATGTAACCGCTCAAAGGACAAACTCAAGTTATAGTAGGGAATTTCATTATTGGGTGCCAAGATAGCTGCCCAGCCATGGGTCAGAACAGCCGACAGCAACTCTCCCTGTACCAGGTAAACAATACCGAGGGCATTCAAAGTCTGGACATGGTAGGGATTATATCTGAGGTTTCGCTCTAGCACAGTGGCGGCTCGTTGCTCCTGCCCTGCTAGATGGAGTGTCCAACCCAAAACAACTTGACCCGCCAGATTTTTAGGCTCCAAGTCAGCCGCCTTCTGGAGAGCAACGATCGCTTCTGGCAACCGTCCCTGCGATCGATAGCTTAAACCCTGCGATCGATACTGGCTGGCACTTGTGGCACAGGCGATCGTTCCACTCAGTAAGCTAGTCGCTACAAGGGTGGTAGTTAGAAGTGCTTGAGTCAACCCATTCCATTGCATACATGGTTATTTGGATCTGATCACTACTGGCTCATTTCAGTATTTTCTATCGCTCACTTATATTTCTTAAAATGTCACAGTTGATTCAAAATATCTCCGTCTAAGCCTATGTTGTTTAGATCAATACTTCGGACAGTTTTTGTGGAGTTGCTGGGAACCTTGTTGTACAGACAATATAGACCCTCACCCTAAATCCCTCTCCCAA
>JARCMD010000303.1 GCA_030248885.1 Leptolyngbyaceae cyanobacterium MP9P1.79
AGAAATCGAAGATTTCTCAAAAATGTTGGTAATGACAAGCCTCTTGGGAGAGGGATTTAGGCTTCGACGTGAGCGCTCAGCCGAACGGTGAGGGTCTATGCTGGCTGTACAACAGGGTTTCTAGCACCTCTACAAAAACTGTCCCAAGTAATCCTAATTAGACACTTCTGAGAGTTCCACTGTCTGCCCGTCTAAATCCTTCACCAGAAAATTCAAGGGCTTTTCTTGCCGAATTTTATGCTTAATGGCGCGGGTCTGAACCCGCATCAAAACCTGCTCCAGGCAGTCGCGATCGAAACACACATGGCGCTGCCGGTTTTTGTCCCCCAGGCTGGCCCCAGAAATCACATGCAATTGTGTATTTTTCTTGATCTGATACCACAAGCCATCGCGACCCGTTAGCTCCCGCGCTCCCCCAGCAGCCCCCGAAAAGTGGGGCGAGAGGTAAAGGGGATCAATACCTGCCGTCCCTAGAGTTTGTTCGTAGTTGTAGTAATAATGCAGCGGCACATCGGCAACGCGCAACCCCAACAGCCCTTCGTAAAATTGCCGTGCTGCTTCCAAATCCGACACCATGACGGTGTGAACCTTGGGGGCACTGGTCAAAAACATCCACATAGCCGCAGCATAGGCAGCTAGCAGCAACACCATAATTCCTTGGGTGGAAAGTAGGCTGTCCAACGGCAAATCCGGTAGCCATGAGGCAAGGACTGGAGGCGAAATCAACAGCGGGGTGACACTCATCGCTAAAACTACACGTAGAATTTATTGGGTGAACAGTTGAGCTTGCAGGCGATTTGGGGCGATCGTTTGGGGCGATCATCATGACGATATTACCCTCAGTTTATCTAAGGTGACTCCTTAAAGACAGGAGATAGGTTGTAGATTGGGGCAGATTTAGCGGGTGGGTTGCCGACCTTGCAAGAAATCGTTCGGCAAACACATGAATTGTGAGAAAACTGTGTTATTTTTTCAAGCTACTCGATTATTATTAGGGGCATTCCGGTTCATCCCTTCCGTAGTAATTCCTTCCATCAGTGGCTAACCCATCGTGCAAATCCCCACGTTCTCTGAGTGCAACCACCCCTTAATTCGATCGTTGTCTCGCTACAGCGATCAGGAATTACTGACGCTGTTTCAACGTCATCCCGATGCGGGGCAATATTTTGTTGCTCTATTTTGTCGCTATAGTTCGATCGTCTATACCCTGATCAAGCACCTTGCCCGATCGCCCGTCCAGGCTGATTACCTGTTCGCCATGACGTGGCGACACATCTACTATGAGCTAGGCGGCTTTGATCTGCGCGGCGTAGCTGCCAATGGCGAACCCCTCACCCTCCAACACTGGCTGATCAACATTACAGCGGTATGCATTAACCAGGCAGAATTGCCACCTGTTGAATCCATTCACTATTCGTTACAAGATACCCCGCCGCCCCTGTGGTGCTACATCGAGCAAGCCCTCGATCGCCTCCCGCCCATGTTGCGGCTCATTATTTTGATGGCGCAAACCTTTCACTGGAGTGAAACGCGGATTGCTGCCTACCTAAAAGCTGAAGGGGAGAATATTCCCCCTGCTGAAATTAAGCTACGGCTCAAGGAAGGCTATCAATTACTAGAAGAATCGCTTCCAGAGGATATTCGAGTAATTTATTTAGGTGAAGCAGAAGATGGGCTAGCTCAACAGCTTGGGTACAATTTGAATGAGTTAGAACTAAGTTTTGAGTTGGAATAGAGGTCTACTATGCTCCGATCGCCCTCCTGTTTAGTCCTGCTGAGTCTCTCTCTGAGCCTAGTTCTGGCAATCCCCAAAGCCGCTAGAGCCGATATCATCGATCAAGAGTTCAATATTCCGTTGAATAATGGGACGTTGGGTGTGCCCAGAAATGTTGCCGATCGATTATTTGAGCAGGGAATTGTGCAGGAGCAGCAAGGAGCGCTAGAGCAAGCGATTAACTCGTGGCTGCAAGCCCTGGAAATTTATCACCGCATTGGAGATACGGAAGCGCAGGCCCAGACCTACAGCTACCTGGGGTTGACCTACGCCAAGTTGGGGCGGAGTACAGAAGCAGAAGATGCCCTGCGGCGCAGAGTCGCCATTGCCCGTGACAACCAGGATTTCCAGGGGCAAATTTATGGTTTGAACAATGTCGGAGCCTATCTGTTGCGCCGCCAAGCCGCCCCGCAAGCCGACAGAGCCTTTGCTGATGCTTTGCAAATGGCCCGCGATGTGACCGATCGCCCAGGACAAAGTGTGTCCTTAAGCAATTTGAGTCTGGCAGCCACCGGCATGGGCAATGATCAACTAGCGATGAGGCTGAGTGAAAGTGCCATTGCTCTGCGCCAAGGGGGAACCGATCGCCTCAGCGAAGTCAACACCCTCAACAATGCTGGAGATACCTACCGCCGCAGCCAACGCTATAGCGAGGCGATCGTGGCTTACAACAACGCCCTGTACCTCTTGCAACGCCGAGAAAACTTCTCTCAACAAGCTCAATCTGAACTCACGAATCAAGAATTTCGCTCTCTGGAAGGATTGGTTGCTGTCTACCGATCGTCCAAGCAATATCCCCGCACCTTCACATCCCTGAAGCGGTGGTTGTCCTTTGCCCAAGCCCAAGGCGACTCGCGCCAAGAACTCGCCGCCCTGCAAGCGCTTGCCAATCTCTACGATGTCGTTGGAGACTACCCCAGCGCGAAAAATTTCTACACCCAAGCCCAACGCCTTGCCCAAACGATGGAAGAGGTGCCTGCTTCCTCAATTCCCCTCACCCGCCCTCAACCCCAGAGATAATTGGTAAATGCCATACTGAGTGGAGCGAAGTGCAAGGAAGGATTTCAGTCTCTGATGTCGTCTGAAATCCTTCTCTCCACTCCGTTCCGCTCAGGATGACCCCTTCGGAGTGCGTAAGTCCTAGATTTAACAGATTTTAAGCCTGTTCCCATAGCTCTCGAATGTGATCGGGGAGCCAACTCGCGATTTCAGCAATTCGCTCTGGAGAGAGTTCGTCCTTTGTTGCAGAAAATATGGCTTTGACTACTTGCTCCCGATCGGCGGTGGCTGGCATTCCCCCTTCATTGGCGACTCGAAACAGGAAGCGATCGGAATCAATCTTAAAAATGCCTGGTCCTTGCCACGGTGGACGAACTCGGCTCAAAAAGCCTACTAGAGGATTGGTATCTCGCCACAGGTCAGTAATTTCCATTTGGAGGGCTTTTTCGTCAGTGTGCAGCACTTCCTCATGCAATTCACTGGCAACGCGATCGGCTGCTTCCGTGGTCATCAAATCACGCATCACCCGAAACACAACTTCGGTAATATCCCGTGCATCGTAGGGGTCGGGCAGTTCTCCCTTGACCATGATTTTTTCCAGGAACGGCATATCCTTGCTGTCGATCGGTTCTCTCGTTTTAGTGTCTGTTGCCTGGTTGGGATTAACGTCTACAGTATCTGGCATAATATATCCTTTAATGAATTTATTAAAAGGCAAATCGCGATTTAGCCGTTGAGGTGACAACAATTCTCACAGAATTTGCGATTCGTTCATTGCCTTTGCTAACAATCGACCTTATCTAGATGCAGAGGATCTAGTCATCTGCCCCAAGGGATATTTGACCAGTCGATCGCTAGGAGCGATTCCTGCTAACTATTGCAGGGCAAGGTGACAGTAAAGGTTGTGCCTTGGTGTAGTTGGCTCTCAACTGTGATTTGACCTTGGTGATTTTCTACGATCGCCTGGACGATCGCCAATCCTAAACCAGAGCCTGTCGTGACCCTGTGGCTTGGGTTAGCTGTCAGGGCGATACTGCGAGAGCGGGCTGGGTCAACTCTGTAAAAACGATCGAACAGGTTGGGAACCGCTTCAGGAGGAATCCCAATGCCTGTGTCTTGGACTCTGACCTGAATTTGGGAGGCGTTGGCACGTCCCGATCGCTGTAGTTCCACCTGGACAGTTCCTTCAGCAGGTGTATATTGCACCGCGTTGCTCACCAAATTCGTGAATAGCCGCGCCAGTTGATCCCGGTCTCCCTGCAACGTGAAGATAGGCTGGCACTCCCAGTTGGCATTGGGTTGATGGTTCGCCATTGTCTCTGGGACAAATTCCAGCGGCTTGAGGGAAAGGGAAATACCTTTTTCTAACGCAATCGCCTGTTGCTCTTCCACCACATCCCGCAGCAATTCATCCAGGGCGATCGGAACCGATCGAAGCTGGACAATGCCACTGTCTTGCCGCGCTAGAAAGAGCAGATCATCCACCAAACGCCCCAAACGCCGCGTCAGCCGCTCCACGATTTTTAGTTGTGCTTGCTGGGTTAGAGGATCGGGGTCAGGGTCGGATAGCGCCACTTGGACATTCGTTTGAATCGTGGCGATCGGGTTCCGTAATTCATGGGAGGCATCGGCGGTAAATTGCTTCAAGCGCTGATAGGACTCGCGCACAGGCTCGATCGCCAATCCTGAAAGGAGCCAGCCGATCGCCCCCACTGCCATCACCATCAAGCCGGTGCCCAAGCTCAAATCTAAAATCAATTGCCGCGTCGGTTTCGTCACCTCAAACCAGGGATGGCTGACCCGCAAATAGCCTAAAACTTGACCTCTGACCTCAACTTGTTCTGTTACTTGGCGCAGCAAGAGCGACATTCCCCCCAATCCTGGTTGAGTGGATTTCACTTCGCCGCCAGAGGATGTTTCTCCGCCTTGTCCCCGCACGACTTGCACCGTTTCGCCATTGCGATTGGGACGGAGCGGAATATCTAGCGGCTCTGTCAAGGTTGACCACAGCAACGTTTTACTGGGACTAAACCACTCCAAGTCAATGTGGTCATCTTCAACCGCATCGGCGTTGTTGCGAAAACTGGCTTCCACGTTGACTCGCAGTTTACTCACTTCATCGTAGGGGTCACTTGAGGGAGCGATCGGTTCAATGACGAGCGATCGTTCCACCACTTCCACCACATGGTTCAAGGTGTCATCCACGCGCTCAATCAAGGTGCTACGAACGTACAGATAGAAACCACTGGCGAACAACAGCAGCAAAACGGCAGTAATAATCGTGTACCAAAGTGCCAGCCGGCGACGAGTAGCTTGGAACATTTAAGTGTTCATTGTGTGGTGCAGTAAATAATTTTTGCAGCGTGACTATGGTTACTCAATCAGACACCACACAATTGTTAAATGGAACGACGTTCAATACTCAATTCAAGTAACAGCAGTACTCAAGTCATATTCATCTTGAAGGTTCTTCACACGAAAGCTGGCATTGAACTTTTTCTTGAACTGACTTTGCACTTGCTGAATGCTCGTTGTTAGTCTAGGAACTTGGGTAGACACAACAAAACACAGTTTTTTGATTTTCTGTGAATCATCTGAAAGTAGACAAATTGTTGACTCAATTTGTTTAACTGCATAGGCAATATCGCTTCCTTTCAACTCTACGTATATTTCCACTTCATCACAGGGGACGATCGCATAATCACACCGCAGACTTTCATTGCCTTTAATTACACAACCATCAACTTTAATAGTCAGAATTTCGTTCCGATTCGGATTCAAAAAAGTGATTTTACTTTTGTTTTCTTGCAACACAATTTTTTTGTCAGATCTGCATTCTTCACATTCTGGCAAACTTCTCATGTGCTGTGATTTAAACTAAGTCCAGAAGCTGATCAAATTCGATCGCCAAATCATCAGATACAGAATCAATGAGCTTCGCATCAATCAAACCAGTCTCAGCACAAATGATGCTACTACATTTACCATCTATCAACATATAAGCTGATAAATCAGACGTGTTTAATGCCTTGTAGCGCGGCACTATCTGTTCTATTTGACGCAACCCATCTGGATTAGCGGCTTCATACAAAAGACCAGCCTGAAGCAAGTTGTTAATCACTGTCAACACATAAGGGCTGTGAGTCGTGATAAAAAATTGCAGTTTTTCTTTCCGGTAGTTAAACATAATAGCGATCAACTCAATAATGCTGCGTTGGGCACTAGGGAACAGATATGCCTCTGGTTCTTCAATATAAACCGTTCGTCCAAAATGAGAGGACGTTAAATAAGGTAGAGCAGTAAGTATGACTGTTAAAGGAAGAGTCTCTTGCTGACCAGAAGATGAATTGGCAATACTGACACGTCTACTATCTGCGACTTCTAGAAAATCCTTACCATCTTCGTGAATGTGTTTTCCACACAAAGATTGCTCTACCAACCTGTTTATTTCACCTTCAATATCTTTACTCCTATCCAAATTGGCTCCTGGTTTTATCTTCAGTCTTTCGTAAGTAGCACCAAATGCCTTAATAAATGGGTCTAATGTGTTACCACTCGCAAGGAAAGAGAACAAGTTCTTCTGAAGTAAAGCGAAGAAAGAGCGACCAGCAGGAATAAAAAGTTGAAAGAAGGCTGCTTCTTTACCAAGAGAACTACTCAGAGAATCTGCCCATGCAAACCTTGAACCCGTACCATCAAAAGGCATCAGGTTTAAAAAGTGCGTTATCTTATCTTCCCTAGAAATTTTGTTTCCCAATGTTTTTAATAAAAGAGGTAATTTTTTAAACTCCTCTTTAAAGAAATTTGAATAGGTCAAGGCAACTTTTTTCCTACTACCTGGACTTCTGCTAATCTGGATAAAAACGTCTGAAATTTCGTACTTGATTAAAAAATGGTGATTACCCCATGATTCAGGAGGAAAATATTCCTCGAAAGTCATCACACAATTTGAATCTAAGTTGCGTTTTGTCTGATTATTCTCAACAGTTGACAAGATTTCCCAGACAAAGTTTTTAAAGTAAAAGAGTAGCTTTGCACAGACACTTTTACCGCTGGCTTGCGGCCCAATTAATATGTTGATGCGCTTGACTTCAAGGTCTATTTCTTTGATGCCAGCAAAGTTTCTAACAATTAGTTTTTCAGTCATATCTGAAAGCTGAGTAAGGCAAAGATTGATCCGCAGTTTAACACGCTACCCAAACTCCCTAGCTTCGCTAGTTTCAGAGGATGTTGAAGAAGTCAAAGTCCCCCAGAATTGGGGCCTTAAAGCCTTTCAGTCATACAAGAAAAGAGGGCGAGTGCAAAGTCTTTAGCACTTTTAAAACATCCTCATAATCCTCAAGTTTCCTTTAATGCAGCGTCAATTGGGCAGCGGGGTTGAAGAATTGACGAAATAAGCCTTCAGTGATGAGCAGAGTGGTGACCAGGGTGGCGAACGCCAACATGAACATGATCAGGATTTGATAGGCGGCGGCATTGAGGGGATCAACGCCACTCAGCAGTTGCCCCGTCAAGATTCCGGGCAGGGTGACCACGCCGACGACCATCATAGTGTTGAGCGTGGGAATCATGCCTGCCTTGACTGCCTCACGGCGGTACTGGGCAACGGCTTGCTGGGGAGTAGCGCCTAAGCTGAGGTGGGTTTCGATTTCGAGGCGACTGCTGTTGAGAGTGCTGACAAAGCGCTCTCCGGCAATGGAAGAGCCATTCATCGCATTGCCGATCGTAATCCCTGCAAGAGGAATAATGTATTGGGGATCGTACCAGGTGGCAGGACGGATAATCAGCAGGCTGACGTAGCTCAGGGTCAGCAGGGTGGCGACGAAGATAGCACCCCAAACCAGGGGAAGCAGGCGTGGTACTTTTTGACTGATGCGGTTGCGGGCCACGATCGCCGCGATCGCCAACATCACTCCCAAAATAACCAGCGTCAACCAGGGATTGCGGTTTTGTTTATCAAAAACAACGGACAGCAGCGCGCCCATGATCAAAAGCTGGATGACGGCGCGTCCGGTGGCGATCGTCAAACTCCACTCCAGCCCCAACCGCTGCCACGCCGAAAGTCCCACAGCGATCGCCATCATCCCCGCAGCCAGGGCAAGACTCACAAAATCAAGTTGGATCAAAGTGATGAGAGGATAGGTGTAAAGGGACACAAACGGGATTTGTCGCACCTATCGACTTCCCGAAACAATTGCAGACCTGTATGATTCTCAATACTAAGGAAATCAATCACTAAATTTTATTTAACTTGGCAACTTTCTAGATTCCAATTTGCAGAAAGATTTACCTTATAAAGACTATCAAGATTGTGGTGTAAGTCAGTGAACAACATTCCTCCGTTTGACTTGACGAGGCAGTATGAGCTTATTGGTGCAGAAATTGGTGCGGCTGTTTTAGGGGTGCTTGCCTCTGGGCGTTACATTGGTGGCTCACCAGTCCAGAACTTTGAACAGCAATTTGCTAGCTATATCGGGGTTTCAGAGTGTGTGAGTTGTAACTCTGGCACCGATGCGCTCTACATGGCTCTGAGAGCGCTGAACATTGGGGCGGGGGACGAAGTAATCACCACGCCCTTCACGTTTATTGCTACGGCTGAGGTGATTAGCCACATTGGGGCGACCCCCGTATTTGTGGACATCGATCGCGACACCTTTAACCTCGATCTGGCACAACTGGAATCGGCGATCACTCCCCAAACCCGTGCCATCATTCCAGTGCATCTGTTTGGGCAACCCGTCGATATGACGCGGCTGATGACGATCGCCCGCGCCCATAACCTGATTGTGATTGAAGACTGTGCCCAAGCAACGGGCGCAGAGTGGGCGGAGCAAAAAGTGGGGAGCATAGGCCAAATTGGCTGTTTCAGCTTCTTCCCCACAAAAAATCTGGGGGCTTGTGGCGATGGCGGTGCCCTGACGACAAATGACCCCACGATCGCTGCCCAAGTACGCACCCTGCGAGAACACGGGATGCGCGCCCGTTACATTCACGAAGAGACGGGGATCAATAGCCGTTTGGATGCCATCCAAGCCACCATTTTGCAAATTAAATTGCGACACCTCGACACCTGGAACGCCCAGCGACGTGCCATTGCCGATCGCTACCGCCAACTCCTGACATCTCTGCCGGGTGTCATTTCTCCCAAAGAACTTTCTGGCAGCTACAGTGTTTGGAACCAGTACACAACTCGTATTCCAAGCTCTACCAATTCAGGGACATCTGCTAGTTTTAGCGCCCCATCCTTGGAGATTCTAGGCAATAATCACCACAACTACAGAGATTGGGTGAGAAGCCAACTCCAAGCTAGGGGAGTGAGTTCCATGGTTTATTACCCACTCCCACTCCATTTGCAGCCCGTTTATCAAGGGCTAGGCTACCGTCGGGGACAGTTCCCGATCGCTGAGCAAGTGTGCCAAGAAGTGCTTTCCCTGCCGATGTTTCCCGAACTTTTGCCAGAGCAGCAGGAGCAAATTGTGCATCACCTCAAGGATTGCCTAGTTCAGGAAGTTGTGGCTTCCCGCGAAGGGTGAAGGACTGTTCGATGATTTCGTAGGGGCGGGTTCAACCGATGTTTGGTCATTCTACAACCGATTCTGTAAACCCGCCCTCAATAGGATTTAACGTAACTACTCAGCCTACTCTCACCCTAAATCCCTCTCCCCAGGGAGAGGGACTTCAATCCGGCTCCCCTTCTCCCACTGGGAGAAGGGGTTGGGGGATGAGGGCAGGCTCGACATTGAGTTAGCAGCCTGAGTCATTACCGTGCCTCTACTTGAAGTGCCGAACGATCGCCCGCGCAAACTCAGAACACTTTAACGGCTGGTCAACCGGCGGCTCCATCAATCGCGCCAAATCGTAGGTCACCTCCCGATTGTCGATCGCCGCACTGATTCCCTGTTTAATCAGGTCAGCCGCTTCCTGCCAGCCCATGTATTCCAACATCATCACCCCAGACAAAATCACCGAACCAGGGTTGATTCGGTCTAGCCCAGCGTGTTTAGGAGCGGTACCGTGGGTGGCCTCAAAAATCGCGCACTGATCCCCAATGTTTGCCCCTGGAGCCATGCCTAAGCCGCCAGCGATCGCCGCCGCTGCGTCTGAAAGGTAATCTCCATTCAGGTTCATCGTGGCTAAAATCGAATATTCATCGGGGCGGGTCTGGATCTGTTGAAAAATACTGTCGGCAATGCGATCGTTCACCAACACCTTTTGTTTCCACTGACCGTTGCCGTGGCTCTCCCACAGCGTTTCCAGCACCATCTGCACCTCCTGACACAGTTGCGCTTGCCGATCGGCCATCAGCCCGTCGTATCCCGGCTCAATCTGCCGTGCATTCTCTTCCAAGGAAATTTCTGGATGGCGCTCTTTGTTGCTGAGAATCCAAGATTCCCACTCGGTCACGCACTCCGCCCGAAACTCCGCCTTCACAAGGTCATAGCCCCAGTCTCGAAAGGCTCCCTCGGTGTACTTCATAATATTGCCCTTGTGAACCAAGGTCACCTGTTGCTTCTGGGGCGGCAACCGCAGGGCGTGTTTAATTGCCCGACGCACCAAGCGCTGGGAACCTGTTTTACTGATGGGTTTGATGCCAATGCCAGAGTCCAGAGGAATTTTCTTGCCCTTGTGTTCTGGCGTAGCGGGGATCAAGTCTGTGTTTAGGAGGTGAATCAGCCGATCGCCAATTTCACTCCCCTGCCGCCACTCAATACCCAGGTAAATATCCTCAGTATTTTCCCGGTAAATAATTACATCTAACTTTTCTGGGTGCTTATGGGGCGAAGGCACACCCGGATAGTAGTGACAGGGACGCACACACGCATAAAGGTCATGAATCTGACGCAGCGCCACGTTCAAAGACCGGATGCCACCCCCCACAGGAGTTGTCAGTGGCCCTTTGATCGCAACGCCATAGTGACCGATCGCCTTCAACGTGTCCTCTGGCAAGTATTGAAACGTCCCATACACTCCACAGGCTTCATCCCCGGCATACACCTTGAACCAGTTAATCCGCCGCGCTCCTCCGTAGGCTGCCTCAACTGCTGCATCAAACACGAGTTGAGACGCAGGCCAAATATCTACCCCCGTCCCATCTCCTTGAATAAACGGAATAATCGGGTCATCGGGTACAACGGGTTCACCGTGGTCAAAAGTAATGCGAGAGCCAGTCTCAGGAGCGGTAATTTTTTCATACATCAGGGCAATAAACCTCCGTTGGTAGATGATTCATGATTCGTTTTAGATAGTCGCCTGGGTAAAATTTCAAATCTGTTCCTCATAAACCCCGGAAACCTCTACTGGACTGAGGAAGGGTAGCAATTGTTTCCTAGGGCCTCAATCAGTTTGTATCACCCTGGCTTGCTTCTGTTTTTTCCTAAAGCCTGCCCACTGCCTCCCGATCGCCATCCTTCCATCAAAATTGATACTCTTTTCTAAATTGGTTTACAACAGAAGGGGGTACCATGAAGACGAGCTTATCCATCTATAGAGTCTGCGTGAGCAGCCCAGATGAAAACAATCTTAGTTGTAGATGACGACACCACCCTACGGACAGCCCTAAAACGCTATCTAGAAAGTCGGGGATACTCGGTTCAAGATAGTGAATCTGGCGCTCAAGCCCTAGAGGTTTTTGAGCAAAGTCCGCCTGACTTAGTGGTCTCTGATGTGATGATGCCAGAAATGAACGGCTACGACTTCTGTCGCCGTTTACGCGCCACCCGTTCCGGTCAACTCGTGCCCTTTATTTTTCTTTCAAGTAAAGCAGAGGTGGAAGACCGGGTGCAAGGCCACGACATGGGCGCAGATGATTATTTAATCAAACCCTTTGAACCCAGGGAGTTGGTGGCCAAAATTGAGGCTCAGCTAGAGCGCGCCCGGCGCACCCATGCTGAAATTCTGAAGCTGGTGCAGCAATCCCCTCCTGGAGAAATACTGCAACCCCTTCCTTTCACTCCTTCCGAGGAAAAGGTTTTTTGGGAGGTCATCAAAGGACATACAAACAAGCAGATTGCCGATCGGCTCTTTGTTAGCTCCCGTACTGTCCAGAGCCACATCAGCAACATCCTCAACAAGCTACAGTTAGAGAATCGCGCCCAACTGGTGCGGTTTTGCTACGAACGGGGATACAAGCCACCCGAAGATCCTAAAGAAGATCCTAAAGATGAGATAGAAGATGCCCTCCAAGCCGATCAATAATGCGATTTTCACGCTGTGACTGGTGGCACGATTGGGGGTGTCTATACCCTGGAAGCCCTAGCCCAAGCGATCGTCACCACCCCTGAATCATGGCGGCCCCTTGTCTTCACCAATGGCTGTTTTGACCTCCTCCATGTAGGTCATGTCCGCTATCTGCAAACGGCTAAAGCTCTGGGTCGCACGTTAGTGGTTGGCATTAACAGCGACTCCTCAGTTCACGCCATTAAGCCACAGCGTCCCGGCTCCCCTCCCCGGCCGATCGTACCCGATCACCAACGGGCTGAAGTTCTGGCGGCGCTGAAACCCGTGGATGGAGTGGTCATTTTCCCTGAAACCACGGCGACGCGATTGATTGAAGTGCTGAAGCCTGATATCTATGTAAAGGGGGGTGATTACACCCTTGAAACACTCCCCGAAGCCGCAACTGTTCACACCTATGGCGGACAAGTCGAATTTGTGACCATCGAACTCCCCACGTCTACGACTGCCCTCATTAACCGAATTCGCAATCCGTCTCACCTTCATGAATGAATTGCAACCTTCTAACTTGAACCGTTCCATAGAACCAAACGTCCTCTCCTTGACTTCAGAAACCTTACTCCTTCGCACCGATCGCGACCTTGACTACACCCCTCTGCAACAGTTGCTCATTGAGCAGGACTTTGAAGCTGCCGATCGTCTCACCCTGCAAATCCTGTGTCAACTAGCAGGAGACACTGCTGTTCAGAGAAAATGGTTGTACTTTACAGATGTTGACCGCTTCCCGATCGCCGACATGCGAACGATCGATAGCCTCTGGCGCACCTACTCCGAGCAGAAATTTGGATTTTCCATACAACGAGAAATCTGGCTCAGCGTCGGCAAAAATTGGGATAAGCTCTGGACTAAAATTAACTGGAAAACAGATAATCACTGGACACGCTATCCCCAAGAATTCAAGTGGAGTCTCGCAGCTCCTAAAGGGCACTTACCTTTATCTAATCAACTGCGAGGGGTGCGAGTCATGTCCGCCCTATTAAACCATCCTGCCTGGCTCAATTCCTCAGCCAAAGATTGAAGTAAGCCACCTCAAGTAGCAAATTGGGTGCATCTCACTTTTATAGATCTCCGATCCACCCACCCTTCGGGAAGCAAGCTACATCCCCAACCCTTCTCCCTAGGGAGCCGGAATTCAAAGTCCCTCTCCCTAGGGAGGGGGATTTAGGGTGAGGGTGGATCGGGCAGTTGCAAAACTGGGATGCATCCTAGCAAATTAGCCTTAACCTTTAGCCCTGAGAGCTTGGGTCTAACTTGTCACAGCATCCTCTCAGGAAATTTATAGGTAATAGGTAATCTGAAATTATGCCGTTTGTTATTCGTAGAATTAGGGAACTCTAGGTACAGTTCGTTATCGATCTAAACAGGTCGTAATCACCCATGAATAACCATTAGATTAACTATTGGTTTCCACAGATGGATTTTGAAATCCTATCGATCGCTCTCAGCGCTTAAGCTGGTAAAACTTAAGTGAAACGTCAAGCGAAACAAAGATGAACTGAAATGGCTGATCAACCTAATTTCGCACCCGATCCCCTGGAATTGCCACACATTAGTCGTTGAGTCTAACTATGGAGTTTTCAATAAGGGTTGTCTCAGCTCTAATAGTTGCAGAAAAGACATCTCACCTTAAACTATTTAAGGTTTCCCAAGTGTCTTCTAGATAGGCTTTGTATTAACTGATCCTTGATTTTTCCATGTATCGAAATCTTAAGATTGTGTTAAATATTATCAGTCCAGTAGGTTGATTGAACTGATGCTAATTCCCTGTGAATTTGTGTGGAATAGGAGATTTCCCCCTTTTGTTTGTCAGAAGTGACTGCTACTTGAGATCAAGCCAAATTGATATGAGTTTCCTGAATTTTTGATGGTTATTTATTCAGTGCATAAGGTTAAGGACTGTAATGACGATCCCAGAGGATCAAATTTCTAAACAACTTTCCTACTCCAGTCATCTGATGGGTTTAGAACCAGAACAGAAACGGTTACAGTCTCTATCTAGGTTGGGACTTTTAGAGGCAGAAAGTATCCCGATTTTTGAGGAAGCGATCCAAACAGCAGCCCACTTTTTGGATATGCCTATCTGTATCCTGGGCTTGATGGATCAAGATCGCGAGTGGCTGAAGTCCTGCGTTGGGCTTTCCCGCTTGGGGTTGATGAATGAGTTAGCCTCCTCTCGCCAAATTCCTTACGGCGAGTCCTTTTGTACCAAAGTTGTAGAAACGCAACAAGTTCTGATTCTGAATGACACCTTGGCAGATCCTGAGTTTGCCGATCGCCTCTTGGTGAAGCGATATCGCATTCGTGCCTACCTCGGTGTCCCTCTGATTGATTCTGAACATAATTGTTTGGGAGTACTAGCCGTCATGGATTTGGTGCCTCGCACCTTTACCACAAAAGATGTGGAGTTTTTGGAGTTGACGGCCCGTTGGAGCATGAGTGAGTTTGAGCGCGATCGGCTTACCAAAGTCCAGAAAAGCCTTCCCTCTGTGGAAAGATCGCAGCCCGACCCCCTGCAAACAGCTAGTTCGACCTCTGTCTACCTTGCCATCAATCCCTTGAAGGTAGAGTTACTCTCCCACTTAACCCAGGAACTCCGCACCCCCCTCACCTCAGTGATGGGCATGGCCAGCGTACTGAACCGAGAAATCTACGGAGCCTTAACCGTCAAGCAAAAAGAATATTTGGATATCATCTACCAGAGCGGTCAATACCTTCTGTCTCTGGTTAACGAGATTGTAGAACTGGGAGGACTAGATGACAGTGGAGGTTCCCTTAACCTAGACTCTGTAGACATTGAGATGCTGTGCCAGCAGGCTATCAACACCTTGGAGCAGGCTGCAAATCGCCGGGAGCAACAGATTCAACTCTCCATAGAACCGGGTGGCCGCATCTGGTTGCTCGATAAGAAAAAGGTGAGGCAAGTTCTCTACCATCTCATTTTCAGCGTGATTCAAGCATCGGGTGCCGGAAGTATCATTCGGATTCACATTTCTCGAAAGCAAGGCAAGCTCAATATTGCCATTTGGGTTTCTCATCCGTGGTTGGGAGATAGCCTGCCCTATAGTGAACTCTACGCTACCCAATCTACGATCGCCCCACTGCCCCATAGTGGCAATCTTGAGTTGCCCGATCGCCTGTCCGAAACTGACTCTAACAACTCGAACGTGGGATGGGCTGAATCAGAGATGCCCATCACTCCAGCTATCCCCAAAAAACCAGCAGTGACATCTTTTCTAAAGGATTCACGGGAGAATGTGGGACTCCTGTTGAGTCGGCAGTTGGCAGAAATGCATGGTGGGAGTATTTCCATCCAGGGTTCTCAAGAGTCTGGATACCGCTATGTGGTGAGTTTGCCCCAAATGACCAAAGCAACCGAAGTGATCAGCGCGCAGGAGTAAGCGGATATTTTAAAAGTGCTAGAGACCTTGCACTCACGCTCTTTTTATGTAGCCTAAAAAGCTTTAAGGCGTACATGAAAAGGGGCGGTTCGGGCAACAATTCATCCCTTTTCACACAGCTTCTCAGGTGGGTGCATCTCACTTTTGCAAATCTCCGAGCTACCCTCATCCCCAACCCTTCTCCCTAGGGAGAAGGGAGCCGGAATTCAAAGTCTCTCTCCCTAGGGAGAGGGATTTAGGGTGAGGGTGGATCGGGCGGTTACAAAACTGGGATGCACCCTTCTCAGGTCAGAATGCTGATGCAGTCCTAGGAAAGGAGTACCATATTGCAGGATTGGTGCGATCGGTTTAGATTGGCTCAATGATGTCTCCGATCGCAGTCTTAACCTTTACTCCGTTGTCGCCCCCGATCGCCCATGAACCCAGTTTGGCAATACTTAGAATTATCTTGGCAAAACTTAACCCTGTCAGCGTTACCGCTAACCCAGTGGCGAAACACTAGCTCCTTACACCGATTGGTAGGGGCATTGCGATCGTGGCAGCGGGGTAGCTGGTTGATGCAGTGGGCAGACCAGATTGGCGTACTGCTGCTAAGCCTAGTATTTGGGTTAGCTCCCTTTGTCTCCACCTCTTTGGTTGGTATTTTGCTAGCCGCTTGTGTCGCCTACTGGGTGCTATTGACGGTGTCAGACGAGATGAAACCTCAGCCAGAGCAACTGGGCGATCGGCTCCAGAATTCTGGTGACCGTGCTGATTTCCTGGGGAGGATGAAACCTCAGCCAGAGCAACTGGGCGATCGGCTCCCCGTCTCCTCAGATTCAGAACTTCAGGAAACCACCACTCCCAAATCCACACGATTCAGCTTCCCCGGAGCCACCCCCATCCATTGGTTGGTTGCCCTCTACTGGTCGGTGGTCACCGTAGCCACCGCCTTCTCTCCAGTGAAAAAAGCTGCCCTAGTTGGCTGGGGAAAACTCACCCTCTATCTGCTGCTCTTTGCCCTGATGGCACGGGTACTCCGATCGCCACGCCTCCGCTCCTGGCTGATTACGCTTTACCTACATGTCTCTCTGGTCGTCAGCATTTATGGCATTCAGCAGTGGATTGCCAAAGTTCCCCCCAAAGCAACCTGGAATGACCCCACCTCCCTCTCAGCTAATGCCACCCGTGCCTACAGCTATCTGGGCAACCCCAATTTGCTAGCGGGTTATTTGCTACCAGCGATCGCCCTGAGCTTGGCAGCCGTCTTTGCCTGGCGCAGCTGGGGGGCCAAAGCATTGGCTCTGACCATGCTCATCGTCCATTGCGCCTGCCTGCTGTTCACCGACAGTCGCGGCAGTTGGATTGGCTTTGTCATTCTGCTCGGTGTCTTTTTTCTTCTGCTATTTTATTGGCTCCAAGACCGCCTCCCCCGCTTCTGGCGCACCTGGTTTTTGCCCATTGGGTTTGGCACTGTTGCTGGACTGGGACTGTTGATGATTGTCTTGGTGGAACCCCTACGCGATCGAATCAGTAGCATCTTTGTGAGCCGAGGCAACAGCAGCAACAACTATCGGATTAATGTCTGGGGGTCAGTGCTGCACATGATTCGAGACCATCCTGTCCTAGGAATTGGACCCGGCAACAACGCGTTCAACAAGATCTATCCGCTCTACCAACGCCCTAAGTTCAGCGCCTTGAGTGCCTACTCTATTTTTCTGGAAGTTGCCGTAGAGAGCGGTTTAATCGGCTTGACCTGCTTTCTCTGGCTGCTGCTAGTCATCTTCAATCAAGGCTGGGTGCAATTACAGCGCTTAAAAAAAATTGGCAGTTCCGAAGGATTTTGGTTGATTGCGGCGATCGCTGCGCTCTGGGGCATGTTGGGGCATGGACTGGTGGATACCGTTTGGTATCGTCCTGAAGTCAGCACACTTTGGTGGCTCATGGTGGCTATCATTGCGACCTATTACAACGGGCACGAATCAGACCAGACCTTAGCATCACCATCAGCATCAAACAGAGTGTCCTAACGTCATCCTACTCGAACCAATTTGTTTTCTACCCTTAGATGGAAGTGTAGACCTCTATAATTGCCCGATAGTTGCATGGCTCAACTTTGTAATTCTTACTAAGAGAGCCTAACAAAGACTAAACGGTGTGCTGGAGGTAAAATGTTAATCCCTAAAGTTGAAAACCTTAAAGTTCAAAACCTTGATGCAACCATCCAGCCTGGACGGACGAGCATCCCAGAGATTCTGCAAGAGCGGTTGCAGATTGAGTATTTACTGAATCCTGACGCACCTTCAGCGATCGATCTCAACTCTGCTCAAGATGTCATCGCCGGATTGAGCCAGAGCCACAAAGCCCTCTCTCCCCGATACTTCTACGACGATCGCGGCTCTCAATTATTTGAGAAAATTTGCGACCTGCCAGAATACTATTTGACGCGGACTGAAACCGCCATTTTGCGGGAATGTGCCCAGGCGATCGTGCAAACGACAGGCCCCTGTGAACTAGTTGAATTGGGAAGTGGGAGCGCCGTTAAAACCCGCTTACTATTGGATGCCTACACTGCCTCCCAATACCCCCTGCATTACTTGCCGATCGATATCAGCGGCGGTATTCTGGAAAGCAGTGCCTGTGAACTGCTAACCGACTATCCAACCCTAAAAATTCATGGCCGGGTCAGCACCTACGAATTGGCCCTAGCTCAATTGACCCCATCCATTCTTCCTAGCAGACTCATCTGCTTTCTCGGAAGCAGTCTTGGGAATCTGACAGTGGAAGAATGCGAAACCTTCTTCATGCAAATCAAAACCGCTCTGCAACCGGAGGAATATTTTCTCCTGGGTGTTGACCTACAAAAGCCAAAAGATTTACTGGAAGCTGCCTACAACGACAGTCAGGGGATCACCGCAGCGTTCAACCTCAACATGCTGCACCATTTGAATTGGCGCTTTCAAGGGAACTTCCAGGTCAACCAGTTTGCCCACCTAGCGGTGTATAACGATACTCTACACCAGGTTGAAATGCACCTGAGAAGTTTGCAAACCCAATCTGTCTACTTGCAAACCCTCAACTTAGATATAAAACTGGAACAGGATGAAACGATCCTGAGCGAAATCTCCCGTAAGTTTGAATTGGAAACATTGAGAACAATGCTCCAAGCAAAAGGACTCATTTCCCTGCAAACCTGGACTGACTCGAACAACTGGTTTGGAATGCTACTTTGCCAGCGGCAGGGCGATTAATCAAAAGTCCTGAAAAACTCAGCAACCCTCTCAGTTTTCATTCGCCTGAGCGACTAAGCAATTAGTTAAAAGCCCTGCAAAAACTTTCCTGTGAGTCTCTTAGTCTCAAATTGCTCAATTCGTAGTGTTCAAGTTATGGCGCTTAATTCATCGAAGCGAAGAAAGCAACTTGGCTAGGATACATCTTGAAGGCTCTGTCCAACTGAGTCAATTCAAAGATAATCCGTACTGAGGCAGAAACACCACACAAGCTGAGTTGGCGATCGAGGGTCTTAGCTAAGCTCAAAGCTGAAACCAACGCCATCAAGCCAGCGCTATCCAACGACTCAACCTGGGCCATATCAATAAGCAAGATTGAATTGGCACTCTTACTAACGGCTGTCTGAAGCTGGTTTTGCAATTCACTAGCATTTGCAGCATTGAGATGACCACGGAGTTGGAGAGTCTCAGTTTGGGGGCGAGAAATAGTGCTTTGCATAATTTTGGCGCTCTCAGGAAGGATTAATAAACTTGTTGTTCTGAACTTGATACTCTAACGATAGGCGGCGAACTCGCAAGGTGCCAGCTAATGTCAGTGTCTTCACGCAATCTTTAGGCTTTGTGCCTGCATTTTTTAAGTTTCGTTAAAGCTGCTAGTCCGGGTTTGTACTGAGGGATACACAAAACTAGAGTGGGGTTACCACCGCTTCATGTTTCTCTTCAAACTGAACTTTGCTGGCTCCCCTAGTTTTGGTTGATAAGCAACACTTAAACCAGGACTCTGATAGAACTCTGGGATTTGTGCCAGAGGGAAAAGAGTATCGAGAGAGATCTCTTTATCGAAAAGTCGAGAGAGCTATCTTGATGGACTTAAACCATGCTTAAAACAACACATAGGCAAGCCAGGATTCCAGTAATGCTGTAAAAAGTTCCTACAACTTGAGTTTCTGCCCAGCCTGAAAGTTCCAGATGATGGTGCAAGGGAGCCATTCTCAGTAGCCGCTTGCCAACTCCATCTGGACCTTTTGTGGCTTTGTAATAGCTAACTTGAGCGATGACGGATAGGGTCTCGACGAGGAACACCCCTCCCAAGAACAAAAGGGCCCACAGGGTGTTGCTGAGGAGCGCAACGGCACCTAGGGCACCTCCCAAGGCTAGAGATCCTGTATCTCCCATGAACACACGGGCAGGATTGCGGTTATGAACCAGAAAACCTAAGTAGCCCCCGCTCATGCAGGCGGCGAAAATCATTAATCCGGGCGATGTTGGAGCAGCAAGAGCACCAAATCCCAGAAGGGCGATCGACCCTGTTCCGGCTGCCAGTCCATCCAAGCCGTCCGTTAGATTTGTCGCATTGCTCTCACCCACTAGCACAAATCCAGCGACAAGCCAAAACAGCACTCCCAGGGGCAACATGAATCCAAAGGGTAGGGCGATCGTTGTCAAGGTGTCAGGTTGAGTCCAGGCAAGCCAAAGGCAAAACAGTCCACCGAAGGCACTTTGCAGCAAAAGCTTCATCCGGGGTGAAATGCCTTTATTCGATTTGCGGCTAAGGATTTGCCAGTCATCTAACCAGCCAATCAAGGCATAGGAAAGGGTTAGGGCGGACACTGCTAAGACTTCTGGGCTAAACCTAGACCAAATGAGGGCGATCGTGACAACTACAGGCACGATGAACACGCCTCCCATGGTGGGAGTGCCCGCTTTTTTCAGATGGGCTTGGGGGCCGTCTTCTCGGATTACTTGTCCTGCTTTGAGGTTTCGCAGTAGCGGCACCACCCAAAATCCCAATCCTGCAACCACTAGGGCACAAAAAATGACAGGCAACGTCAAGGACGCACCCTGCCACAAATTACGCCCGGCTAGCCAATCCAGAGCCAACGCGGCACCGCCCACTCCCAGCCACAGGGACAGGAAAAGATTGGTGCCAGTTAATCTTGTACTACGGTCAGAAAATAATTTAGCATCCACAGGGTTTACACTCACTCCACACCACACGTTTCAGTGACTTCGATTAAGTCTTCAGGAAATCAGGACAAAAATTCACACCACTTACCCCTGCAAACCTTGCTCCAGAGGCATCATATCGACAATTATTCATCTGGGTCGGTCGCATCGTCGTCGTCGTCAGCATCGTCAACACCGTCGTCACCAGCGATCAATCCAGACAGATCTTCATCCGCATCATCAGAGTAGTCAACATCTTGAGAGTCACGAGCCAACAGTCTGCCTGTAGACTCTAACCAGTCCAAGATGGAGGATTCACTCTGTATAGGGATAATAGGTGCCCGACGATTACGAGGCTCTTCACGCAAGGAGGGATTATTCATTTCACACATTCAACCTTAAGACAATCAATTCAGCGATTCAGACTTAGCCATCCTTCTTGATTTTGGATGGATAAGGGATTCCAAGTCTACTACCGGAAGTTGGGCTTGAGAAGCGCAACACTCCTTTTATGCCGCTTTTTTCCAGTGCCTTTGTAGATTTGGTTTAATCCGCAGCCCAAATACTAATTAGGTTAAGACTTTCTCCATCCCTACTGACACGGCAATTAACTTAACTAAGATAGTTAGACCACATAATGGCGATCGAAGTTACCTTTAGCTTAAATTTTCAGCCGTGTCAAGAGAATCTATGTCACCCTACCATAAAGGGGGAAGGTTGCGAGAGTGTTTGGGGAAACAAATGGGTAGACTATTGGGCACGCCATAAACCAGAGCAAGCAAAGCAGGGCAAGCAAATGGGAGCAAGGAGCCATGATTGAAAAAACTGAACTGTTGGAGACGATCGCAGGCAAAAATCGGGGTTTGCTCGCTACAGTAGCCGATCGACAATCCATTCTGACGGCCATTGCTCGTGTAGAAGCCCTTAACCCGACCCTTCGTCCCTTGGAAGCATTGAATTTGCTAGAGGGAAACTGGCGACTGACTTATACAACCAGTCGCGGCTTGCTCAATATTGACCAATTTCCCTTGTTGAAACTGGGGCAGATTTATCAATTTATCCGCACCAGAGAAGCCAAGATTTACAATATTGCTGAAGTTTATGGGTTGCCTTATTTAGAAGGACTGATTAGCGTTGCGGCTGAGTTTCAACCCATTTCCGACCACCGGGTAGAAGTCCGATTCCAGCGATCGATTCTGGGGCTACAGCGACTCCTTAACTATCAATCGGCAACTGATTTTGTGGAAAAAATTGAGGCTGGGGGAAAGTTTACGGCGATCGACTTCAACATTGCCCAGGGAGAGCAGCAGGGCTGGTTAGACATCACCTACCTGGATCAGGATTTACGCATCGGGCGCGGCAATGAAGGTAGCATTTTTGTATTAGTCAAGGCACTGTGACCCTATGCACCTGTCCCAAGGACACTTGAATGTATTGGCAACTTGCCCCCGACAGTTTCAACACATTTATTTGGATCAACTGCGCGCTCCTGAAACGCCCGAAGCCCAGGCACGGCAAGAGTGGGGAAGTCGCTTTCACCTCCTGATGCAACAACACGAGATGGGGTTGCCGATCGCCTCGCTTGCGTCAGAAGACCCCATTCACCAGTGTTTCACCGCATTTGTTGAGACGGCTGGGGCAGTCCTGACCCAACCTTCCCATCCACCCCAGTTCCGTCAGAGTGAACATTGCCGCACTTGGCACCTCGCCGATCCCTTAGGACGACTAGAGGACGGCTACGGGTTTACTGTCATTTATGACTTGTTGATCTTAGATGAGGAGCAAGCGCAGATTTTGGATTGGAAAACGTATTCCTGTCCTGAAGATCCCCGTAGGCTAGCCAAAAATTGGCAGACTCGCCTCTATCTCTATGTGCTGGCAGAAACCAGTCCCTACGAACCAGAGCAGATTTCCATGACCTACTGGTTTGTGCGGCCGCAATTGGCTGCAAGTCCAGAGCGGCAGTCCTCAGAGATGACCCCAGAAGTAACTCAATTTGCTGGCCCTCAGAGCCTCAGATTTGCCTATAGTGCGGCCTTGCATCAGCAAACTCAGCAAGACTTGACGCACCTGTTGGGTCAATTAACAACGTGGCTAGAGCAATACCTGGCTGGGACTCCGTTTCCCCAAGCCTTGGGGCCATGCGATCTCTGCAACTTCACCCCGCGTTGCGATCGAAACGACCCTAAGCAAAATGCGATCGGCACTAGAAGCCAACTTCCCGATTTTGAGAGCATTCAGGAAGTAGCGCTCTAGTGCATCTTGGCAGAAGTTTCTGATCAGTTAGGTGGATTGTTTTGAGTTTTGAGTTGTAAAACCACATCGGGAAAGATAGGGCTGAGACGTTAGTATAGGTATACTACAGCCTGTTTAGGCACCAAAGGATACAGTACAAGTGTTCGTTTAAATGACTTTGGCTATCTGACTGCATCCCCTATTCCATAAGTAAGCTGTACCTGTACGCCAAGTTCGATAGTCACGCTGACTTGATGCAGCTTGCGGTGAATTTTGCTACTTCAAAGAGTTCGGATGATGAATATGAAGTGCTAGAGCAAGAGATAAAGAAAAAGTGTGCTAAGATCCAACCAGCGTTAAGCAATCCAAGGAGCTAGGGATTCCAGATTGCAGGATAGTAGGCAATACTAGCTATGCTGTTCCAGCGATCGGATGGCTCTTAGAGTCGTAGCTTAGGTTTGTGAACTGCGAAGCGCTGTAGATCAAACGGTTGAGAGAGCAGAACTTCCAAGCTGTGGCTGCTTCCGCAGATGCAGGTAGAAGTGCCCAGACGAGTTGGTGACTTCAACGGTTGAGTGGCTTATCTTAGCGGTTTATCTTAGGCTTTTGCGGGCTTGAATTTCATCAGAAGATTTCTCGGTAGACGCTGCACGTCGAAGGTTTTTAGGGTTGCAGCCGAGAGGGTAGCACTGAGTATTGAATCTACTCGCTCCTAGAAAGTTTTAGCGCTCATACTTTTTCAGGATCGATTCCACGTTGGAGTTTTTCCTGGCAGGTATTGTCAGAGATCCTTGTCCGATCGCTGCTGTTATTGGTTTAACTGGTTGACTCAGCCCTTGTCTGCTGCACCTAGTTTTCCCCGTGTGCTTTTTTCACACTGTGGTGCTTAACACTGTGCTATTTTGTACTACACTTTGTACTATTATCCTATCTCTCGCCATCACCAAGTTGTTGCACACTCCACCATGCTCCAGTGTGAACAGCCTTGTGGCTGCTTGCCCATGTCCACGGGCAAGGCGGCTGGTGGCATTCACAGCCGTAGTTTAGGCAAGACTGCAATGCCTCTACTGCACCAATTTTTGAGGAAACTGAATGTCCAAACAAATCATTATTGCTGAGCAGCATCGTGTTGCTGCTGTCTTTTCGGAAGACCAAATTCAAGAATTAATTGTTGCTACGGGTACGCACCAAATTAGTGATATCTACCTGGGTATCGTAGAAAACGTTTTACCCGGAATTAACGCTGCCTTTGTCAATATCGGCGACTCCGATCGCAACGGCTTTATTCATGCAGACGATCTTGGACCCCTGAAACTCAGGCGTTCTGGAGGTTCCATTACCGAGTTGCTAGTGCCGCAGCAGAAGGTGCTGGTGCAGATTATGAAGGAGCCGACGGGCAACAAAGGGCCCCGACTCACTGGAAATATTACGCTTCCAGGGCGCTACATGGTTTTGATGCCCCACGGCAAAGGGGTGAACCTATCCCAAAAAATTCGCAATGAGAACGAACGGAATCGCCTCCGCGCCCTAGCTATTTTAATTAAGCCGGCGGGGATGGGGTTGATTGTGCGAACTGAGGCAGAAAGTATTTCAGAAGATGGGATTATCAAGGATCTCGAAATGCTCCAGGAGCAATGGGAGTCCATTCAACAGGAAGCCAGTTCTACCCGGGCCCCGGCGCTGTTGAATCGGGATGATGACTTTATCCAGCGCGTGTTGCGAGATATGTACAGCCTGGATGTGAACCGCATTGTGGTGGATTCTCACACCGGGTTGAAGCGGGTGAAGCAGCAGTTAGTGAACTGGAGCGGGGGCAAGTCTCCACAAACTGTATCGGTTGACCATCACCGCGATCGAATTTCTATACTGGAATATTTCCGGGTCAATGCCGCGATTCGGGAAGCCCTGAAGCCCAGAGTTGATCTGCCCTCCGGCGGTTACATCATCATTGAGCCAACGGAGGCGCTGACGGTCATTGACGTGAACTCTGGCTCGTTTACCCGGTCTGCTACGGCGCGTGAGACAGTGCTGTGGACAAACTGTGAGGCAGCGACAGAGGTGGCTCGACAGTTGCGTCTCCGGAATTTGGCGGGGGTGATTATTGTTGACTTCATTGACATGGATACGCGCCGTGACAAGCTTCAGGTTTTGGAGTATTTCAACAAAGCCTTGAAAACCGATAAAGCCAGGCCTCAGATTGCCCAATTGTCTGAGTTGGGGCTGGTGGAGTTGACCCGCAAGCGACAGGGACAAAATATTTATGAATTATTTGGCCGTACATGCCCAACCTGCGGTGGCTTAGGGCATCTGGTGCATCTCCCTGGTGAGGTGCAAAGCGAGTCCGATGAAACACCAGATCTGGGGGCTGGGGTTTCTGCTTTGGAGGCCCATCCATCGGATCTGCGACGGCGATCGGACTCCCAGGGCGGGAGACGGGGCAGAGGGTCTGCATCGGGCGATCGGTTTGAGGGATTGCCCATTACGAGCAGGCGATCGGAAGCTCCTACACAGGTGAAACGCTTCTACACAGGCAGTCCGCCTGATTTAGATTCCTCAGAGGAGGCTCCACCTGCTATTTCTGCCAGAGAAGTGGGCAATGGCACAGATCCTGACCCCTCTCCCCTGACCGCTTGGCAAGACCGGAGCGAGGATGCTTACTCTAGCCCTGATGTGGGCGAACTGGATTTGGGCAATCACCCCAGCTATAACGATCGGGGTAGCAATTCTGGTAATCGTCGCCGCAGACGGCGGGGCGGTTCGGGTGAAGCCCGTCTGGGCGGCTATGAAGGTCGGGCAGATGCGCCTAGCCAGGGAAGACGGGAAACACCAAGGGAGGTAGGATTTCAGGCTGGGCGTGAACTCGCTCCCCTATCCCAGCGTTCTGAGGGGCGAGAGCCGGGGCGACGGGAGGGAGCCAGGGTGTCTCGTTCTCGATTGGAACCCCGCATGGAGGTTGAGGTAGCGGCACCCTTGGAGGAGTCTGCAACCTATGCGCCTAAGGAAGTATTAACGAGTAAGGGCGATCGGAGTCGTCCAGCGAGACGGGAGGGCGGCAAACCTGGGCTTCAGGCTCCAGAGGTGATTTCGGTAGAAATGACTCCTGATGAGCAGGACGTTTACGCTTTGATGGGCATTTCTCCTCTGGTGCTGGCAAACCGCGAGGTTACTGATGGGAAGTCGGCGATCGTCTTGGTGACGCTGCCCGGACAAACGGCGGAAATTCCAGCCGACACCTTCCCCAAATCGCTCACTCCTGAGTTGCATCACGACCCCGATGCTGAGTTCGTAAGTGCTGTCCCTGATTACTTTGGTGTGGATGCGGTTCCCGCTTCAGTTGCTCCAGTTTCAGTGACTCCAGTTTCAGCTAGGGAGAGCGGCCCAGACATGGGCTACACTCCCATGCCGACTCTAGTTTCTACCACTGCCACTACCGCAGAGGTGCCTGAGTCAGATTCTGAAGCCTCTGACACTTCCCCGACTCGGCGGCGACGCAGGCGATCGTCTGCATCAGATTCTGCTGCGGGAGAGTAACAGCAAATTATCTGTTAACTGAGGTAGTAAGAAGATTTCCGAAAAAAAATTTACCCTTGCACGGGCGAAGCATCCGGGCAATGATCTTCTGTCAATTCAGGGGTTTATCTGCCGGATGCTAAGTGCAAAGCACACGCTACGCGAACGCCCCTACAT
>JARCMD010000304.1 GCA_030248885.1 Leptolyngbyaceae cyanobacterium MP9P1.79
CTAGCCCTCTCCCCAAGGAGAGGGAACCGGAAATGTCTGAAAGCCCTTCTCCCTAGGGAGAAGGGTTGGGATGAGGGCAAATTAGTTGCACATCGCCTATGGATATAACTTGCAAGGGCGAAGCATCCGGGCAATGACTTTCTGGTCGAGTCAATAGCTGATCTGCCGGATGCTAAGTGCAAAGCACACGCTACGCGAACGCCCCTACAGCGGTAGCATTTTTCTTAGAAATCTCCTAATGGCATCGATCGCTGGCGCAACGGAACCCTGCAAAGATTTGGCGCACACCGGGATAGTACCAATTGCGAAAGGACGATCGCAACGCATAGGAACGGGTGGCCCAACTGCCACCTTTTAAGACGCGATGTTCTCCATCAAAATACGCTTGGGAATAGCCTTTGTAGGGATAGCTCACAAACCCGTTATAGCCATCGAACCAGGAAGCAGTCCATTCCCAAACATTGCCCAACATATCCCAGCACCCATAGGCGCTTTGAGCATCGGGGTAGGCGTTGACGGGAGTCGATCGCCCCATTGCCTGTCCGTGGTTACAGCGAGACTGACTGGGCAACGTTTCGCCCCAGGGGTAGGTGTGGCGCTGCGCTGTGTCAGGATGCCAACTCGCGGCTTTTTCCCACTCTGCTTCCGTGGGTAGGCGCTTGCCCACGAATCGAGCGTAGGCCTCGGACTCATAGCCGCTTACGCCACACACGGGATGGTTAAGGGTTGCATCTGCTAGACCAGAGTCCTTTGATGCAAAATCTTTTGGCATGTAAAGTGGTTGTTGGATGGGGTTCGCCTGGAGCCATGCCCAGCCCGATCGCGACCACCATTGGGAATCTTCGTATCCTCCTGCCGCCATAAAAACTTGATACTCACCCCAAGTCACCGGGTAGCGATCGATCCAGTACGTCGGCAAAAATACTCGATGCATCGGACGCTCATTATCCAAGGCATCCCAGGAGTCATTTCCTTGCAAGAAATAGCCTGCTGGCACCTCAACCATTGATGCAGTGAAGGGTTCTGTCATTACCTTCAACCCGCGATCCCCATATCCCAATTGCAATAATTCCAGTACCAAGGCGATCGTTTCACTATGTTGGCTTTCGTGCTGCAACATCCAGCGCCAGAGGGGTTCTTGCTGGTCTAGGGGCGCAATGTCTAGGTAATCTAGCACCTGAGTTCTGACGGTTTTCAGGTAGTGTTGGAGGTCTAGCAATTTGGGTAAGCGGGTACGTTCGCCCTTGGGGAGTCCATCAGCAACAAATAACCGCTGGTATTGGGGAAAGAGGGGAGATAATCCAGCCGATCGCTCCAAAAGCCAAAGACTCTCGGTATAGGCAATGTGCCCAAAATGCCATCCCACAGGGCTGAAATCGGGGTGGGCTTGCTGGCACAGACTATCGTCATCTAGTCCCTGTAGCAGAGCTAGGGTTTGGGCGCGGCAGTCCTGAAACCAATCGCGAATCTGTTCTCGTCGATGATGTTCAATTAAGGGATGTTCAAATATTTCCTCACGGGTGTGAGTCGATCGGACTTCAGAACGGGAGGATTTTGACATCAAGATCACGACTCGTGGTTAAAATACTACGCTCAGGAAAAGTCACCCAATCCCCAGAAAACATTGGCTCAGAGGCAATCAGCACTGCGTTGGGAAAAAGGGGATCATCTCGCAACCAATATAAAGTGGGAGCCGGAGTGGGGGGCAGGGATTGGGCATCAGCCGAACAGGGTTCGGAACGACTGGCAAAACGAGAGGCTACTAGGTGATCCCCATCGCTCAAAATCAGATTAGCAGAGACTCCGGCGCATTTAGCCTGGGCCATTTCCAGCAACAGTTCTAGGGTATTCTGCAAGGCTTCAGCGAGGGACGGAGCAGGGGTCGATCGCAAGGCATCCCGTAGCAGGGCAAAGATATGTTCTGAGTCGGTGAGACCTTGAACGCCCTCATAGGCCTCATCTGAGAGCCGATCGCGTAAGGGACGGTAGAGAGTCTGGCGAAAATTTTCAATAAAGCCATTGTGTACGCCAAGAATGCGATCGTGCCCAAAGGGTTGGCAATTGCTTAAGTCTACAGATAAGCCAGGAGTTGCGCTGCGAACGTTCGCTAGCACACAACCTGATTCCACAAATCGGCTCAATTGGGACAGATTAGTATCATTCCAAATGGGCAGCGTATTTTTATAGGTAAATGGATCTGTGAACTGGTGGGCATGATACCAGCCCAGCCCAAAGCCATCGGCATTCAACAAGCCAGCCGTCATTTCTAATGGCTGATAGCTCTGGACAATGAGGGAATGTTCTGGCTTGTAAAGTAAGCGATCGAGGTGAACGGGAGGCCCAAGGTAGCCCAGGAGTCGGCACATGAATTAGGAAGGGGAAACGCTAAATCTAACATTCACGAGATACGGGTGTACCCATGCTGAATACCCAGATCTATGAATCTAGCGTAATTTTTGGACTTCGTGGCGATCGTACCGGGTAATTATGTCACGATCGAGTGACTTCTAATAGTCGGGAAAAGTAGAAGCGAGTTTTATTGAGGGTGTGGCGCTGGAGCTTCCACCCATTTGCTTCTAGCAATTGAAGAATTTCTGCTTCCCGATGGAGGTAAGCGCGAGTGGCTTTACTAGGGCCAGGAAAGAAGTCGCCAATCTTTTTCAGGAGGGTGTAGCACGGGGTTTTAGGGGCAAAGCTCAAGATTAGCCGCGACTCTGCGAGAGAGCTGAGGTGGGCAATCATTTCAGCTGCTTTGGTTTGGGGATAGTGAATCAGCACATCCAAGCAGATGACGGTGTGGCACCGATCGCTTAACGCCTCCAAATCCTGCACTGCAAATTGGGGATTTTCTGCCTGCTCCAAGGCTTTCTGGGCGCGTTCCTTGGCTTCCGTCACCATTTTCTCAGAAATATCAGTGGCGTAAACCTTGGCTCCCGCTTGAGCGAGGGGAATGCTGAGACTGCCCACGCCGCACCCGGCATCGCAAATCGTCAACTCGTTCAGGTTGCCATCGGCGGTTAGCCAACTCAACACGGTGTCGATCGTCTGCTGGTGACCTTTGCGGATGTCCAACTGCACGGTGTTTACCTCGCCATCGCCGTAGATCCGTCGCCAGCGATCGAACCCCGTGGCATTAAAGTATTCTCGGACGATCATCTTGTCATCGGCTGCATTCATAACCTGGTTCAACTCAATAGGGCAACTAAGGATCGGGAATTAAATCAGTTCCAGACGTTTGAGATTTGGGAAGGGCGAAGCATACCCTTGGGGAAGCAAGCTATGGGCAAGAAACGATGCTTCGTCCCTACTCCAATGCCTTATCCTAGTATTCTCTGTCGCTCTCAAGCAATCGTTGCCAGGTTAATTCTGGATTTGAACCTGCGTCTAAATAGTGCCAACGCAATAGGTGACTGGCTGACTCACCGATGTAAGGATTTTGGGTGTGGCACAAGCCGATCGCCCGTCGGGGAGCCAACGTCGCGGTGTCGATCGCCTGTTCGATGGGGCAGCCCCACTTCACCAGATTTTGCACCCCAGACAACAGCGACACGGTAGTCCCTGCCAAGGTGCCCTCTGGGAGCCTCGCTGTGCCCTGGCTGACCTGAATCTGGCGGGTGTCCCAGGGGTAGAGTCCGTCGGGCAATCCCAACGGTGACAGAGCATCGCTGACGAGGAAAATACCCTGCCCGTAGCCACTGGCTTTCAGCAACACCTCCACCATGGTGGGGCTGATGTGCTGCCCATCGGCAATCAGCCCACACAAAACCCCAGGATGGACGATCGCCGCCCCCAACAATCCTGGTTCACGGTGGTGCAAGCTGGGCATGGCATTGAAGGCATGGGTGACCATTGTGGCTCCTTGCTCAAAGGCGCGCTGGGCTTGGGCGGCGGTTGCCTGGGAGTGACCCAAACTGACGGTGATGTTGTGAGATTTGAGGTAGGCGATCGTCTCCCCAGTGTCATCCAACTCTGGCGCTAGGGTCACCAATTTAATCAGGTTCCCGTAATCTCCCACCACTCGCTGCACTTGCTCCAAGGTCAGGGGCAGCAAATATTCGGCGGGATGCGCCCCCCGTTTTTCAGGATTGAGAAATGGCCCCTCCAAATGCACACCCAGAATTTTGGCGGTGGGGTAGGTTGGCGATCGATCGCTGAAGTTGGCTAACACCTCCAAGGTTTGGTGAATTTTCTCAACTGCTGTGGTGACGATCGTCGGCAAAAACCCATCAACCCCCTGCTGCCATAGAAATCGACAAATCTCCATCAGTTTTGCTTCATCTCCCGGTTGCACATCGGGAAATGCCAGCCCCAGCGCTCCGTTGATTTGTAAATCCACGCCTCCCAAGGAGATCCAATCTGCCGCCACATCCAGACCTTCTGCCTCTGCTACGGTAGAGGTGGACATAGGTGAAATGGCTGTAATGGTGTCCCCCTCTGTGCAAATCTGTTGTAATCCTGGGTGGCCCACAACACGAGCATTGATAATATCCATTAATTCCTCAAATGCTTTGCGGTTAAGTCCCGTCGTTGCCTTTACAGCCTGTTTAGGCATTAAAGGGGACAGTGCAAGTGCTTATTTAAAGGGTTTTGGCTACCTAACATGTATACCCTATTCCATAAATAGGCTGTAAGGAGTTTGAGACGAGACAGTATTTTTAGGATTGTTGGGCGGTGTATTTTAATGATGTTGCCTATATCCCAAGTACTGTCCAATCTTTACGTATTTCAGCTTTAGGTAGTTCAAAATATTATCAACACAGAACAGTTTAGTACAGGAAGTATGGGAATGTTTAATGTCTTGGTTCCGAGCATTCAAAAAAGTAATCCTTTACGCGTGTAGAGTATCATCAGTCATCCATCATTTACGACTGACTTCCGATGCTTCCTGGCGCATTTGCAATTCCAAATATACTAATAGGGCATTGATATCAGCAGGATTTACACCACCAATGCGAGTGGCTTGCCCGATCGTCAGCGGTTGCACCTTGGCTAGTTTCTCGCGGGCTTCTTTGGAGAGAGTGGCGATCGTGCCATAGTTCAAATCAGCCGGGAGTTTGCGGTGTTCCTGACGGGCGACTAAATCAATTTGCTGCTGTTGTCGTTGGAGATAGCCAGAGTATTTGATCTCAATCTCGGCGCTTTCCCGTTCCTCACGGTGCAGGGTAGTGTTGCCTAAACCATAGCGATCGAGGTCAACGTAGTGAAATCCAGGGCGGCGTAGCAGTTCTGACAGCGTAATTGAACCGCGAATGGACTGTTGAGTTTCCTGGGTGATCGATCGTCCTAGCTCATCATGCTCCTTGACGCGGGTTTCGTGCAGGCGCTCTTTCTCTGCCGTGATATTGGCTTGCTTACGGGTGAAGTGTGACCAGCGTCGATCGTCCACCAGCCCAATCTCGCGTCCCAAAGGAGTCAGGCGTTGATCCGCGTTATCCGATCGCAGGAGTAAGCGGTATTCCGATCGAGAGGTCAGCATTCGGTAGGGTTCCCGCAGATCCTTAGTGCAGAGATCGTCGATCAGCGTACCGATATAGCTTTGTTCGCGAGGGAAAATAATCATCTCCATTTGACGCACAAAGCGGGCAGCGTTGATGCCCGCCACCAATCCTTGGGCTGCCGCTTCTTCGTAGCCCGTCGTGCCATTGATTTGCCCCGCGCAAAATAATCCCTCCACCAATTTAGTCATCAGAGTGGGATAGCACTGGGTCGCTGGCAGGTAATCATATTCAACGGCATAGGCGGGACGCAGCATGGCGCACTGCTCCAAACCAGGGAGCGATCGTAACATCTTCACCTGCAAGGCTTCCGGTAATCCAGTCGAGAAGCCCTGGATATACAATTCAGGAATGTCTCGGCCTTCTGGCTCAATGAAAATCTGGTGAGATTCTTTGTCGGTAAAGCGCACAATTTTGTCTTCAATGCTGGGGCAGTAGCGCGGCCCCTTGGCATCCACCCAGCCACCATACACAGGTGACAGGTGCAGGTTTTCCCGAATCAGGCGATGGGTTTCTGGCGTGGTGCGGGTGAGATAGCAGGGCATCTGCTCGCGCTCTACCCAGACTTGGGGATCAAAACTGAACCAGCGGACATCAGTGTCGCCGGGTTGGGGTTCCAGATTGGTGTAGTCGAGCGATCGGCGATCGACCCGCGCTGGAGTCCCCGTCTTCAGCCGTCCCGTCTCAAAGCCCAGCCGATTTAGGGTATCCGTCAGTCCCACAGCGGCAAATTCCCCCGCCCGTCCTGCTGCCATTGATTTGTTGCCCACCCAAATGGTGCCGCCCAAAAAGGTGCCCGTGGTCAGAATCACGGTTTTGCACTCAAACGCCACCCCAAAGTAGGTTTCCACACCAATGATTTCGGCGTTGGCACCCAGCACCAAGTCGGTCACCATACTTTCGCGGATTGTCAGATTTGCCTGATTCTCGGCGATCGTCTTCATCACAGCGGCATACTCTCGCTTGTCCGTTTGGGCCCGCAACGCCCACACCGCAGGACCTCTAGAGGCATTGAGAATCCGCTTTTGCAAGTAGGTGCGATCGGCCATCTTGCCAATCTCGCCACCCAAGGCATCCACTTCATGCACCAGTTGCGATTTTGCAGGGCCGCCCACCGCCGGGTTACACGGTTGCCAAGCAATTTTGTCCAGATTCAAGGTCAGCAACAAGGTGCGGCATCCCAGCCGTGCCGATGCCAGGGCTGCTTCACACCCCGCATGACCAGCACCCACCACAATCACATCAAAGGAGTCTTGAAATTCAATGGACATAACCCGCACCTAAACCTGGGAGAAGCTTTAACTCGATTTTAGAGTATTCCTCCTAATTTAATTTCCATTCTCCAGGGTTCATAAATCAATACTTCGGACAAATTTTGAGCAGATTTTAAGGCTCAAACCCTGATTCAACCGTGGGCGGGATCTTATTTTCAAAGTCAGGAGCAGAGCTAA
>JARCMD010000002.1 GCA_030248885.1 Leptolyngbyaceae cyanobacterium MP9P1.79
AATCTGACTCCGGCTGAGGCTGGCTGGCGTGGCTATTTGACCCTAGAGTTTTCCAATTCATCTAGCGCCGACTGCCGCATTTATGCCAACGAAGGCGTGGTGCAACTAATCTTTCTAGAAGGTGCGCCCTGTGCGGTCAGCTATGAAACCCGCCAAGGGAAGTATCAAGATCAGCTAGAGCAAGTAACGTTAGCACGAGTTTAGTTTTGACTGTTAAGTTTACGATGTGTGGCTTTCCTAAAATATTTGAAAGATTGCCCTCTCCCATCGGGAACTGTCGTGTATACACAAGTCCCGGAAGTCATCAGCGATCCCTTGGTAAATATCAAAATCTCTGTCTTTAACGCATTGGGGGATGCCCCCAAACCCCCATTGAGGGATTTTGCATGTCAGAGCAGACAAAGCTCGTCTCGTGTTCTGACATGCAAAAACAATTGCTTCCCTCAAACTCCCTCCAAACTGGAGTATTATCGGGTTCACACAGAACAATTGCACTGAGTCTACGACTATGGCACCAGACCTCTTATGCGGGGGTGGGGGAGTGAGTCCCCCAGCGCAGGTTCTCAACAAAGTCGAGATGTGTGTATACCGTAGCCCATCGGGAGAGGGAACCAGAATTTTTTAGCTTCTACCCTCACCCCTGAAACCTAGCTCCTGAAACCTGATGCCTGATTTTCCTCGAATTATTTTACAAAACAGCAAAGCGGATGCGGTGCGGAGGTTTCATCCGTGGATTTTTTCGGGGGCGATTAAGCAGAAAGATCCGGAGTTACAGGAGGGCGCGATCGCGGAGGTGTTCAGCGCCAGTGGCGATTTTTTGGCGATCGGTCACTATTGCGGCGGCAACATTGCGCTTAGAGTCCTAGCGTTTGAGCCTGTTGAGAGCGTTGAGAAGCTGTTTTTAGACCGCTTTCACCGGGCTTACACTGTGCGGCAGCAGGTAGGGTTGGCGGAGAGCAACGTAACCAACTGCTATCGCTTGGTGAATGCAGAGGGCGATGGGCTACCGGGTTTAATTGTGGATTGGTATAACGGCACGGCGGTAATGCAAGCTTATTCGCTGGGAATGTATGAGCAGCGATCGCAGATTGTCGAGTGCTTACAGGCAGTCTATGGCGATCGCTTGAAAGCCGTGTATGACAAAAGCGCGACGGTGCTATCCAAAGCTCAATCTACTAATCAGTATTTGTTTGGCGAAAAAGCGGATGGAGTGGTGCAGGAATATGGGCACCGTTTTAACGTGGATTGGGAAGAAGGACAAAAAACGGGTTTCTTTTTAGATCAGCGAGAACATCGACAACTGCTTGCCCAATATGCCAAGGGTAAGCGGGTGCTGAATACCTTTTGCTACTCTGGCGGATTTTCGGTGTATGCCGTGGATGCGGGGGCGGAAGTGGTGCATTCAGTGGATAGCTCGGCAAAAGCGATCGCCCTCACCGAAGAAAACATCGCGCTCAACAATCCTGATCAAGTTGAGAATGAATCTGTGGATGCCGATGTGTTTGACTATCTCAAAGGCTGCGACCCAGTTTACGACCTTATCATTCTCGACCCGCCTGCCTTTGCCAAAAATCTATCTGCCCGTCATCAAGCGGTGATGGCATATAAGCGGCTGAACCAAATGGCATTTGATAAGCTGAGATCGGGTGGCATGGTGTTCACCTTTTCCTGCTCTCAGGTGGTGACTCCTGATTTGTTTAAGGGCGCAGTCATGGCAGGGGCGATCGAATCTCGAAAAGCCATTCAGGTGCTGCATTCTCTAGCTCAACCCGCCGATCATCCCATCAGCATTTACCATCCCGAAGGACTGTACTTGAAAGGCTTAGTGCTGAGCGTAGAATGACATCTGATTTACCAGAAGAGGAGACTGCCGACCATGGGCAAGGGGAGATTAGAAACATTCAGTGATGGAGTGATTGCCATCATCATTACGATTATGGTGCTGGAACTAAAGGTGTCCCATGAAGCCGATCTTGCAGCCCTGCGATCGCTGATTCCAATATTTCTCAGCTACGTGCTGAGTTTTATCAACATTGGCTTTTATTGGAATAATCACCATCATTTGTTCCAGTCAACTCGGCAGGTGAATAGTGCCATCCTGTGGACAAACCTGCATTTGCTGTTTTGGCTATCGCTGGTGCCCTTTGGCACTGCCTGGATGGGCGAGAACAACTTTGCGACCTTGCCTGTTGCCCTTTATGGGGGGATTTTGTTGGCGGCAGCGATCGCCTACTTCATTTTGACGCTTATTCTCGTTGCCTACCACGGTAAAGATTCCACTCTCGCGATCGCCATGAGTCGAGACTTCAAAGGCAAATTATCCGTGGCACTATATGCTGTGGTAATTCCGCTTGCCTTTGTTGGCGGTGTCTAGCATGTGTCCAACATAAACTTGATCATCCCTCTGCGTCATAGTAAACCTCAGCTTGTGAGAGGATGCGATCGCGGATGCGGTGGTTGAGAAACTTGGAGGTGACGAGATCGATTTGTCGATTTCCCAAAAGTGTTGAGAGTTCTTCTTGAATCTGGTGGAGTTTGAGAAAGCCAGGGATATGTTCGGGTTGAAATTCGACTAGCACATCGATATCACTTTCAGGGCGGAAGTCGTCACGGAGGACAGGGCCAAATAGTGAAAGCCTACTAATATGCCAGCGTTGGCAGAAGTAAGTAATCTTCTCTTTAGGGATGTCGATATTTTGAGTTTTCATCAGTTTATTAGTGAATAAACGAATTAAGGTAGTAGCGCTGCAAGCTTAGCTCTTAGCTCTTGTCCTCCATCAATAATGGAAAGCATTAAGTGTAAATCTTCAGGGTATTCAGCAACCTGAACGCCATTCTTTGGAATACTCTTTTTGCTTGATAGGCGATAGCGGGGGCAGCTTTTAAGAACTTCACTGACCTTTGCGGTAATGGATGGATTGCTATAGCACTTTCTATCTAGATGCAGCAAAATTTCTAGAGTGTCTAGAGTCCGTTCGCTGGATAAAGCAGTGTCCCAGGCGGTCGGGAATAGTAGCTTGCCATAATCCAGCAAATCGCAGAATGCTTCTACGCAATCTCTTTGGGCAATACTAAGATTGAGTAGTTTGGCGGAGTGAAAAAAGTCATTTCGCAAGTCACGGCGCGCCTTCATATTGACATGTAAGCTGTCTAGAAAAGGTAACTCTGCTTTGTGCTTGGCATCAAAAACATCATGGACATCTTTCAATACATCGTGATAGTTTTTGAAATTATCTTTGCCTGCTCCTTTAGTAAGACGTTCTAAATCTTCCTTTTTTGGTGGTGTATCAGCCTTTAGAGCTGCATCTACAGCTTTCTGCGCTTTCTCAAATTTCTTCGCCTCTCTGTCTCTCGTATCTGACCACTTAGAGTCATTGGTCGTGAGAAAAAGTTTAGAAGCAAGTTCGGTGTAGTTATCGCAAAGAATAAAAGCTGTTTTCCAAAACTGTCCTCCTGTTCTGCTGCTGTAGAAGATTTCAATACCAGCACAGATTTCGCGCATCAGGTAAGTTAACTGGCTCATTTCCTAAACCTCCTCACCTAAGAGCTTATGTTCAAAGATGTTTTTGGCAGCTTCCAACTCTGCATCCGCCGCCTCTCTTAATCGTTGTGCTTTTATACGTCGCCTCTCAATTTCTGTAACAATAGTCCTGGACATCTAAAGGTGGTAGAGGAATCTGCAAATCAGCTACTGTAGAAAGCTGTAGTTGCTTGTGTGCAGCACCAGTAAATAATCTTGTAATTTGAGATTTTCCCCAATAGCTTAATAGAAATAATTCTACATAGTTCGGTATAACTATTTCTTTGTTGAGAATTACGCGAATTGAATGTGATGAAATACAATAGTCGCGACTCAGAGCGGGCACAACACAAGTTGCCCCTGCTTTAGCTCCAATTTTTGTAATTAAAATATCGCCACTTTGGATGAACGCATCTTGAGCACTAAAAAGGTAATTGCTCAACTCAGAAGAAATGCGGGTTTCAGCCATTTTTTACTCGGAGAAAATCCTCTAAAAGCCCATAACGCAAGATTCTTAGCCGGAAAGGAA
>JARCMD010000305.1 GCA_030248885.1 Leptolyngbyaceae cyanobacterium MP9P1.79
GAAGAGGAAGAGCAGTTGTGTTTTTACTCAATATCGCCCGATAAAGTGCCAGAGGAGCAGCGATCGGCCATGGCTGAGTTACTGACCCGCGCCAATTTTGGGTTAAGTATTGGGAACTTTGAGTTTGACTTTGAGGATGGCGAGATCCGCTTCAAAACCAGCATTGATGTCGAGGGCGATCGGCTGAGTCAGGCGTTGATCAAGCACCTGGTTTATACCAATGTGATCACGATGGATAAATATGTGCCGGGGATTGCAGCGGTGATGTATGCCAATATTTCCCCGGAAGCTGCGATCGCCCAAATCGAGGGAGAAGCAGAGTAAGTCTATTTCCAGTAAAGAAACTACCAGCTAAGCGAAACTCCTCTCAGCCCCCTGCCCCCAATTCTGGGGGTTCTGAGGTCAAAGTTCCCCAAAATCGGGGGATTTAGGGATCTGAGGGGCAGTTTTTTAGTAAGAAATCTCCTAAATCCAAGATCAGAGATTATGATTTCCTGACTTTTTCTGCCAGAGTTGGATGGTTTTGTCTTTGCTCCCGCTGGCGATCGTCCACTCTGAAGGTTGGGATGTCGTAGTTAGGGAGCCGATCGTCACAGCGTTGACTGAATCCTGATGTCCGTTGAGGGTTTCCATTTCCTCACCCGTGGCGACCCGCCAGAGTTTGAGGGTCTTATCCCAACTGCCACTGACCAGGGTTTGCCCGTCGGGACTAAAGGCTAAGGCAACGACTGACCAGGAATGCCCGGTGAGGGTGCGGAGGCACTGACCCGTTTGCACATCCCACAGTTTGATGGTGTTGTCGCTACTGCCCGTGGCGAGAATAGTGCTACTAGGGTTAAAGGTTAGGGCCCCTACAGGCTGCAAATGTTCGCTGAAGGTGAACCGCCGATCGAGCCTCAAGTTAGGTGTGGTGGACAGGTGCCAGAGTTGGGCAGTTCGATCGCAACTGGCACTGGCGAGCAGGGTGCCATCGGCACTAAAGGCAACGGCGGTCACCTGGAGGCGATGGGCCATCAGGCTCAACAATTCTTTGCCAGTGGCGACTTCCCAAAGTTTGATCGTTTTATCCCAACTGCCGCTAGCTAACAGGGTGCCATCAGGGCTAAAGGCGATCGACTTTACAGGGCTGGTGTGGCTCGTAAGCGTGGCAATTTCCGTGCCGTCTATGTTCCAAAGGCGAATGGTGTTGTCGTCGCTACCACTGGCGAGGAGTTGACCTGTGTAGGCGAGGGTTCTGACGGCGGCTATGTGCCCTGCAAGCGTGGCGATCGTCTTGCCGCTCGTGCATTCCCATAGCCGAATTAGCTTGTCGTCGCCTCCACTGGTCAAGACTTGGGAACCAGATTGAGCGTCGGGACTGAAGGCAAGGGCATGAATTTGAGTGGTTCCATCCACCAATTGCGAACCCTCCCATGTGGGGAGCCGTGGGGCAGGGGTGGGACGGGTGCCTGTCGTTTTGCCGATCGCTGCCAACACCTCATCTGCGGACTGAAACCGCTCATTGAGGGCATTTTGTAGTAGTTTATTGAGAATTTGGCGTAGCTGAGCGCTAACTGGCTTGGGCAAATAATCCTGCCACACCCAGTGATCGTGTATGCCATCAAACAAGCTAAAGGGCGGCACGTTGGTAAGGAGATGCACACAGGTCACCCCTAGACTGTAGAGGTCGCTAGTAAAGGTTGCCTGTCCCCGCGACTGCTCTGGAGCCACATATTCGGGGCTACCAATGCGTGTCCCCTGCTGGAGGGCAGCGATCGAAGTCATCAGTTTAGCCGCGCCAAAATCTACGAGGAAGAGGCGATCGTCTTCCCGGCGAATGAGATTGGCTGGCTTGATATCGCGGTGGATCACCTGGCGATCGTGGACAAACTTCAACACGGGTAACAAATCATTGAGCAGGTGCAAAATTGCAGCTTCTGAAAAGGCTCCTTGCTCTGCGAGGACGATCGCCAGGTTGCGTCCTGCCACAAATTCCTGCACCAAGTAGAGCAACTCCCCGATCGCAAAGGAATCCACGAGGGCTGGAATTTGGGGATGATCCCCCAAGTCCTTTAAGCGAATTGACTCCTGCTGGAACAATTCCTGCGATTGTCGTAGATCAGCATTGGTTTGGTTTTGCGGCAAAAATTGCTTCACGACACAAAGCGCCGGATCTCCCACGGGTGACTGGTCTTGAGCTAACTGATCCCAGGCTAAGAATGTCCTACCAAAACCGCCTTGACCCAGCAACTTGATGGCTCGATAGCGCTCATGCAGGATTAGCCCGGAGCCACAAGCCTCACAGCGTTGCTCTGCATCCGTGTTCTGAGGCTGGGGACAGATGGGATTCACACAGTAACTCATTTGACATTTCCCCAAATTAGTGGTTTGTCGTGGAAGGGCTGACCACAGAGACACAAGCGGACATGCATCAATCTCTGTAGTTCCTGGCAGTTCAACCCCGGATCATGAAAATTCTTTAGTGATGTGACGGGTCTCAGTGGATTAAAGCTCCCTAAGGCAATTGTGGCAGGAGAACATGATTCCCCACAAGTTTGCTATGCCCAAACGTAGGAGAGAATGGAGCGTTCGCTTTGCCCCGCGTTGATTGGAGATGTTACTGGGGAGAAGTTTGATGCACAACTTATACAAGTAGTTCGACGCGAAAGAGAGCCAGAATTGCCCCTAGTGCAGTGTCACAACTGAGAATTAGGGTTGGCAATTTCTGGAAGCCTTAAACCACAAAGTTCTTTTCAGATGCGTCTACCCCAAAATTAAGCGTTGACTCTGCACTAGTGCAGGCTGGTAGAAATAACTATCCAACCTCCAACCTCAAAACTCAAACCTCAAACCTCAAAACTCAAAACCGTCCCCCTAATTGGTCAGAAACTGCTGCCTTGGGGACACGGCGTAAGTCTGGGTTCCGAGCCATCCGACCCTTGGGGGTGATCCCCCAAACCCCCTTCTGGGGGACGAGAGCTTCCCCCAGACCCCCTCCAAAGGTGTTGATTTTGAGAGGAAGACAGCGCTTCGCTTTGCCGGGGACGATCGGGCCGTAACGCTAGTGGTCTGTGGCGTAAGTGAGGTTACCATCGCGAAACTCAGGCAAGGGGCTTAAGCCCCTTGTTATAGGGCATCTAGACTTGCGCCGCTATGTACTAGGAAGCCGATCGTCGCCTCACTAACTTAATCTTCATCCGTGCGTCACCCCTTCATGACCTTGGCTCAACTAGTGCAGGTTGTCAGAGGTGACTATCCAGCACTCAACTCAAAACTCAAAACTCAAAACTTAAGACAAGCCTTCTTACGGGCAAGAAACTGCTGCCATGCTGCACTAGTGGCTAATTTTGCGTATTCTAAACATTAAACCGGGATCGATCGCTTCTTTTGGAAGACTCGATCGCACCCATTTAACTCTTGAGGAGAATTCATGACTCTAAGAACTCAGCTACAAGCCTTGATTGCTCAACACCACCTACTCACCCACCCGTTTTACATTGCGTGGACAGAGGGCAAACTCGATCGTACCCAATTGAAGCACTACGCCGTGCAGTACTGGCACAATGTCCTCGCCTTCCCCACCTACGTAAGTGCTGTTCACTTCAACACCCCCCACTTTGGCGGCTCGATCGCAGTACGCCAGACTATTTTGGAAAATCTGATCAGCGAAGAGCAGGGCGAGACCAACCATCCTGACCTGTGGAAAAACTTCACCCTGTCCTTGGGAGGGACGATCGCAGAACTCACCCAGGCAGCACCTCTGGAAACCACCGCCAATCTGGTTGACACCTTTCGTCGCCTTTGCCTGACTTCTCCGTTCTATGCCGGATTAGCCGCCCTGTATGTCTACGAGTCCCAGATTCCAGAAATTGCTGGAGTCAAAATTGTGGGCTTGCAGCAGTTCTACGGCATGACCAATCCCGCCGATTACGAGTTTTTCACCGTGCATCAAACGGCAGATGTGGGTCACTCGGAAGCCGAGCTTCAGTTGATCGAAGCCTATGCAGATACCCCAGAGAAGGTGGAGCAAGTGCTGAATGTCGCTGAGCAAGCGGCTCAGGCGCTCTGGCAGTTCATGGATGGGGTGTATGAAGCCTATTGTCAGGATGCGATCGTTGCCGCTTAGGAATTTCAATTAAAAACTATCCCAAGTATTTGTAGGGGCGAAGCATTCGGCAGATAAGCCTTTGAGTTAATCAAAAGATCATTGCCCGGATGCTTCGCCCTTCCGGTGCCTGGTATAAACTTTGCTAGAAATCTCCTTATTTAATTGGCAATCCCAAATCAGGGAAAACCTCTTGAACAGCGGGATGCACCAGGCAGCTATTTTTGACATTCAACCCCCTCGCTAGGGCTGAATCTAGTTCCAGAGCCTTTAAGCCATTGTTTGCCAGCTTCAACACATAGGGCAACGTGCTGTTGTTTAACGCTTGGGTTGCCGTCCAGGGAACGGCTCCCGGCATATTGGGCACGCCGTAGTGAACCACTCCTGCTTCAACATAGGTAGGGTGGGTGTGGGAGGTGGGGCGCAGGGTTTCAATGCAGCCGCCCTGATCGACTGCCACATCCACAATCACCGAGCCGGGGCGCATTTGCTCCACCAAGGCGCGAGAGACCAAAATCGGGGCCCGTTGGGCCAGCACCAGCACTGCACCAATGAGTAAATCTGCCCCGGCAACAGCGGCTTCAATTTGCAAGGGGCTGCTGTAAAGCAGTTCGACCCTGGAGCCAAAGAGGGTTTCCAGGTAAGCCAAACGTTCCACACTGATATCGAAAATTTGCACCTGAGCGCCCATGCCGATCGCCATTCGGGCTGCCTCAGTGCCCACCACACCACCGCCTAAAATCACCACCTTGCCGGGTCGGACTCCTGGCACACCCCCCAGCAGTACACCGCGTCCGCCCTGTTGTCGCTCTAGGAACCTGGCCCCAAACTGCACCGCCAACCGGCCGGCAATGATGCTCATAGGCGTTAGGAGGGGCAAGATGCGTCCCGGCAATTCCACGGTTTCGTAGGCGATCGCCGTCACCCCGCTGCTAATTAGCTGCTCCGTCAACCCTCGATTGGCTGCCAAGTGCAGGTAGGTAAACAGGAGGTGTCCGGGTTGCAAAAAGTTGTACTCGATCGGCAATGGCTCCTTCACCTTCACCACCAGTTCCCGATTCCAGGCCGCTGCTGCATCGATGACAATTTCTGCCCCTGCCTGCACATAATCCGCATCTGTAAACCCCGACCCTAGCCCCGCCGTGGTTTCCAGGAAAATCTGGTGCCCTTTTTCGCGCAGCACCCGCACACTGCTGGGACTCAGCCCAACGCGAAACTCCTGATCCTTTGTTTCTTTCGGAACCCCAATTTCCATGCTTTACCTCTGTTTGAGCGCTTCTGACACTAGTATTCTGTCCAGAATGATTTTGTGAGTTGAAAACCCTAAAATCATCACCCCTGACCCATCCCAAACTGACAAATTGCAACCTGACAAACTCCTAGATTAAGGTACGAATATTCGCAGTTTGCTGATCAAAACTGGATGTAACTCAGGGTAATTTGTCTTTAAATGGTAACTACTCAGGCTTCTAACATATATGTGGGGACTGCCCTCATCCCCCAGCCCCTTCTCCCTAGGGAGAAGGGGAGCCGGATTGAAATCCCTCTCCCTAGGGAGAGGGATTTAGGGTGAGGGCAGGCTGAGTAGTTACTTTAAATGAGTCAATTCAGGTTCTAATTAAGTTAATTCAGATTCTATTTCAAAAGGTAATTGTATGGGCAGTAGCGATCGTCAGCCGTATTTGCACACCACTCGCATCGACCTATCCGCCGAAACTCGAATCGCGATCGTGACTCGGTTAAACCAGACTCTGGCTTGCACCTTGGACTTGAAGACCCAAGTGAAACAAGCTCACTGGAACGTCAAGGGCATGAATTTTTATCAACTGCATGAATTATTTGATGAACTGGCCACCGAGCTAGAGGAATTCATCGATTTGTTTGCCGAGCGAATTACGGCTCTGGGAGGCACTGCTTTGGGAACAGCCCGAATTGCTGCCCAGGAGTCAATTTTACCGGAGTTTCCCTTAGATATTCTGGAAGGCAAAGACTTTGTGATCACGCTGGCCGATCGCTTTGCTCCCTACGCCAAGCTCCTTCGGGAAGGCATTGCGGCAACCGATGAATTGGCAGATGCTGATACCGCCGATCTCTACACCGAGGTCTCCCGTGTCATCGACAAACGCCTGTGGTTCC
>JARCMD010000306.1 GCA_030248885.1 Leptolyngbyaceae cyanobacterium MP9P1.79
GCCCTCATCCCCCAACCCCTTCTCCCGTTCTGGGAGAAGGGGAGCCGGATTGAAGTCCCTCTCCCCTTTTGGGAGAGGGATTTAGGGTGAGGGTCTATACTGGCTGTACAACAGGGTTTCCAGCACCTCCACAAAAACTGTCCGAAGTATTAGAGGATTCTGAAGCATGAAATACACCCTCATCATCCAATGGTCAGCAGCAGATGACTGTTTCGTCGTTTTCCTGCCCGAATTTGTCAACGTCATGCAACCCGTCACCCACGGGGAAACCTACGCAGAAGCATTTCAAAATGCCCAAGAAGTCCTAGAACTCTTGGTTGAATCAGCCTTAGAAGACTGTAATTCTGAACTATCAACTCGGAGTCCAAGATGAAGATTAAGTACGAACTGATTCTCTACTGGAGCGAAGTCGATCAAGCCTTCATCGTCGAAGTCCCCGAACTGCCTGGTTGTGCAGCAGATGGCGAAACTTACCAGGAAGCCGTGCAAAATGCCGAAGTCGTGATTCAGGAATGGATCGAAACGGCGCAGGAATTAGGGCGACCCATCCCCGAACCTAGAGGTCTATTACTGTTTGCGTAGTAGAGATGGGACATGTGCAATCGTTAGAAAATGAACCATTCATCAGGAGGAAGTGATTGTCCAAGAAAAAATTTCGTAAGTCCGTTGAGAGTATTCAACGACAAATAGAAATTCACCATGAAAAAATTGCTAGTGAACAGCGGAAATCCATTCCAGACGAAAACTTAATCAACTATTGGCAGAAAGAAATTATCGGTTTAACAAAAAGTTTAGTCAGAGCAGAAAAACGGTTGAGGCGAGGAAAATGATCTCTAGTCTTCAGAAATCTTTAAAGGTAAATCCCACCCTATCAACTCTTTTGATAGAGCTAGGCGAGGAATGTGAAAAAGTCGTCTTGCTGCTGAGCCAACTTCAGCTAGCCAACCTCACCGACGACCAAAAGGGGGACATTTTGGCTGAACTCACTGGCTCCGTTTGCCATCTCCATGTGCATACTGAACAGTTGCCAGAACTCATCGAAGACGAAATCCTCACGCTGCCTGATGATTCAGAACTAAACGTAGAGAATGGAATAGATAACTCATCACCCAATTAGGAGATTTATCCAGCGTGGATCTAACCCCAAAACACTACATTGTGGATGCCAATGGCACTAAAACTGCTGTTATTTTATCGATCGCACAGTACGAGCAGCTTCTAGAAGATCTACACGATTTGGCCATTGTCGCCGATCGGCCCTCTGCACAGCCCCCGCAACTCAGTTGGCAGCCCTTCATCGATAGCCTCTCGCTGTTTTCTGATGACTTTATGGCAACCAGAGAACAATAATCGCCTCCTCAACCCCGCGAACAACCCCGTAACGCCGATCGGGCCGTGCCATAGGCCGCCTCAGTTTGCTCCGACAGCACCACAGGCACCCCCAAACAGCGCGATCGGATTGCACGCCACACAGCATTCTGGGCACCGCCGCCAGCCGTGTAAACCTGAGTTAGGGGTGTCGCTCCCAACTCCTGCAACCGTTGATAGCCCTGCGCTTCAATGCGGGCCATGCCCTCCAGCAACCCATGCAAAAACTCCCCAGCGTCAGCAGGGCGCGGAGTCAAGCGGGGCGGCAAGTGGGGATCGTTGAGGGGAAATCGCTCCCCCGATCGCACCAAAGGGTAGTAATCCAAGGGCGTGACGATCGCCGGATCAATCTGCTGGCTTAAATCCTGTAACTCAACATCCGTGAAAAACTGCCGCAGCACCGCGCCCCCCGTGTTGGATGCGCCCCCCACTAGCCACAGATCCCCCAAGCGATGGCTGTAGATGCCATATTTTTGGTTGTCCACCCGCGTTTGGCTCAGCAACTTCAACACCAGCGTAGACCCCAGGGACGTAACCGCCTCCCCTGGCACCGCTGCCCCACTGGCCAAAAACGCCGCAATGCTATCCGTCGTCCCCGCACACACCTGGCAATCCGCAGGTAAACCAAACCGATCGCCCACCGCTGGTTGCACCGGCCCGATGGGAGTACCGGGTGCCAGCACCACTGAGGGCAGGAGATGGGCGATCGATGCGCCACTCAACCAATTCGGATACCGCAATTCCCCCACGTCATAGCCCAACTTCAGGCAATTGTGGTAATCGCTGACTCCCAATTTGCCGTGGAGCAAGAACCCCAGCCAATCAGCCTGATGCAATAGGTATTGCGCCTGGGCGGTGAGTCCCTGCTCCTGCCACCACAGCAATTTGGCCAAACTTGATGTGGCGCTTAAAACGGTGTGGTCAGGCGGGGCGATCGTCTGCAATTTTCCGACGACTACTTTGCCGCGATCGTCGTTGTACAACAGAGGATCAGCGATCGGGTTCCCTGTAGCGTCACACAACAAAACCGTAGACGAGGTGGCATCAATGGCAATTGCCTGCATCTCCCGGCGCTGTACCAAGGGAATTTGTTCCAGCAGACCAAACAACGCAGCTTCCCAATCCGTGGCGCTGTTGCCATAGCTGCATTTTGCTTGGGCGTGAATTTTCTCTGTGGCATCGATCGCACAAGCCCGCGCCCCAGAGGTGCCAAAATCCATACCAAGATATAGGTGCGCCATGGTGAAAAAATGATGACAAACCGCCAAAATCTATCAATTGATACTACTTCGCCCAAGGGTTGTTGATTAGAATTTATGTCTTAGTCGTTACTGTTAATTCAATTTAAGGTTGAACAGAATTAACTATTGTCAAGCAACGGTCTTAAAAACTATTTGTAAATTAGCGTGTAGTTTTACACTCGTCTCCTTTTCATGTATGCCTGAAAGGTTTTAAGCTCCCAACTTTGGAGGACTTTGAACAGAAATAGCTCGAAAGCCCCCCAGAATTGGGGGGTTGGGGGGCGGGTCGGGGCGCAACTTGTGTTTACAAATAGTTTCTTAAACCCCTTATTCTATGCAACTTCATTAACGCCCAACTTTGTTAAGGAGGATGATATGCAATACACCTTTGAAATTCTCGGTGTTTCTCCTGTTTTACACTTTTTCCATCATCAACAAGACATTTTAGAACGATCGCCCCACCAAGGTGTGGAGTATGTGGGAACGCACAAATGCACCCTAGATGCCTTGTTAAATTGTGTTGAAACCGTGCCTGAAAAACGGGGCTGGAATTTGGATGAAGTTGTAGATTCCGTCGTGAGTTTTTGGCTCAACAACTCAGAGCGGGTTGAACATTGGCGATCGAGACTCAATGATGCGGGTCATGAGAATTTACTCGTCGCTAGAGTCGCTGATTTGGAGTCTTTGCAAACTACCTTTGAATCCATCTTTGGCACCAATGGCTAGTTTGTACAATTACGCCAATTGATACAGTCGAATCGTGGATTCGTGTCCTCGAACTTGGACATCGCCAATCTCTTGAGCCGATTTGATTTCTGGGTAAACTGCATTGAAAACTGCCTCGGAAATCAAAATTTGGGAGTTGAATTGCTTGTTCAATTGCTCAATGCGAGAGGCGAGATTTACCACGTCTCCGATGACAGTGTACTCCTTGCGGAGGGCAGAACCAACGCTGCCAGTCACCGCTTCTCCGGTGTGCAAGCCAATGCCAATTCGGGTTTCGGGAATGTTTCCCAAAGCAATTTCCTGCTGAACTCTGTTAATAATGGCGATCGATGCATTCACAGCATGGAGACTATCATTGCCATTGGAAAGGGGCGCACCAAAAATTGCCATAAACCCATCTCCTAAAAACTTATTCACGATCCCATGATGGCAATTCACAATATCAATCATGAAATCAAACAAGGTATTTAGGTAAAGAACGACCTCTTCTGGCTTACGGGATTCAGAAAATCGGGTGAAATTGCGAATGTCGAGAAACATGATGCAGACGTAACGAATTTCGCTGGCAGCATCGGCTTTTTGGTGGAGCAACTTGTTAACAACTATAGGTGAAACATGCTGACCAAAAACTTGCACAATCCGATTCTTCTCTTCAATTGACTTGAATGAATTCATCACACGCTGCTTAATTTGAGTGGTTACCAATCCCGTCAAAACTCCTGCCATGAGCAAAATGATCGATTTTTGAATGTAGAGAAACGAAAGTAGAAAAAACTCTATTCCCTCCGTATTGTGTTGACTCGATACATGAATGCAATAGAAGCTGATAGCAATGTATTCGATCGCAGCCACTAATCCCGTGAATATACAAAGCCCAAAATCTAGCCGTAAAGAGGCCAAGATAATGAACAGAAAATAGGTGAACGTAGCAGGAGATGACAACATATAAACTGGCTCATAAATTTGGGCCAGAATAAATATGCCTAGGGTGGGGAAACTAGTTTCTAAAAAAGCACTGATGAAGCGAAAGCGGTGCGGAATTTTGCGCTTTGTTTTGATCGCTCTTGCAATTGTGAATCGCACAACTAGTTGATCAATAATCACCACGCCAAAGAAGGCAATGACCCACGTAATGGGAAGCCTACCGGCAAAAATGCGTTGATACTCCATCGGAAAAACCAGCCAGGGAACCACAAAGGATAGGGCACCGATGCTAGCAGCGATCGCCAACGCCGTAGACCGTAGCTGTTCACTCTGCATGATTTCCCGATCGAATTCCTGTTCAAAGGTCTTCTGGCTTGCACTGCTAGCTTGCTGAGGCAGGATGTTTAATTGCCGCAGATAATCGATCGCCCGTGACAGTTTGAATTTAGCGTGATTCATCGCAGTCCTGGTTTATGCTGAAGATGGAGCAATTCATAATACTTAACGGTTGCTCTTTTATAAGCTCCCAAATCTCCCATGAAATGCATTATCGATCGTCGCGCCCAATTCTCTGCCAGCCATCGCTACTGGTTGCCGGAACTGAGCGAGGCTGAAAACTCCGATCGCTTTGGGTTGTGCGCCCGTGCCCCTGGTCATGGTCACAATTATGTCATCTACGTTTCCATGATTGGGGAATTAGACCAGTACGGCATGGTGCTGAACCTGTCTGATGTAAAACACGTCATTAAGCGTGAAGTAACGAGCCAACTTGATTTTTCCTACCTAAATGAAGCCTGGCCGGAATTTCAACAAACCTTACCCACCACCGAAAACATTGCCCGGATCATCTGGCAACGGTTGCAACCGCATTTGCCTTTACATTCCATTCGACTAGTTGAACACCCCGAACTCTGGGCAGATTACCAAGGAAATTCTATGGAAGCCTACCTCACCATCAGCACTCACTTCAGCGCCGCCCACCGCTTGGCACACCCCGCCCTCAGCTTCGAGGAAAATTGCGAAATCTACGGCAAATGCGCCCGCCCCAATGGACATGGTCACAACTACCACATGGAAGTGACGATCAAGGGCGACATTGATCCCCGCACTGGCATGATCGCTGACTTAGTAGCGTTTCAAAAAGCTGTGGATGACTATGTGGTGGAGCCATTCGACCACACCTTTCTCAACAAAGACATTGCCTACTTTGAGCAAGTGGTGCCAACGGCTGAGAACATTGCCATCCACATCCGGGATCTACTACAAGCCCCCATCCGATCGATCGGCGCTCAGTTGCATAAGGTGAAGCTGATTGAAAGCCCCAACAATTCCTGCGAAGTGTACTGCACAGATTTGGCATTGGGGGCGATCGACTCCCTGGAACGAGAACTAGTTTCACAGGGATGATTTAATAGCAACGTTTTGGTTGGAGTCAATCAGCTTGGCAACCAATGTAGGGTTTAGTGCAAGAGAACTGCGGAAGTTACTGCATCAACCGCGATCTGCTGTGTTCCCAAATTACCCACAACGATACGGAGCATCGCTTCACCATTGGCATTCACGATACCTGTAATCATGCTTGCTCAGCCAACCTACACCAACCAAAGCGATGAACTCCACGATGTCCAATGCGAATAAACCAGGCTTGAGCATTAGGGCATCGTTCCAATAGACGATCGGAGGTAACTAACGTATCCTCAGCAACTTCAAATGTTCCTGTTTCAATATCAATTGCAATAATCTTTCCAAAATTATCTGCTTCGACCTGCTGCCGAATTCGAGACTCGTAGAGGTTCTTGCCGCGTCGAGCTAATTCTTCCTTGGTGTAACGCCGCTGCCGAACTATGATTTGACCTTTCCCCGATCGTTACTCTCAGGGAATTATAACCCAACTACAATTACGATCGTTAAACTCAGATGGGCGGGGTGAAGAGCGATCAAACCTCACAACTATCTTCAGCATTGCCACAACCTAGAAAATTTAGGTTAACGTCTAGCTAAGCGGCAGATAAAACTTGGTAGAGAGACTAGACAGCATTATCTGGTGGCTCTGAGTTACCACGAATATGCTCAATAAATTCAGGATAGTTTTCTAAGTCCTCTAAAGATTGTAAAGGTGGCATTTCAACCCAATTTGCCTCTGCATATAACTTGTCTATGTAAGCGTAAAATGCTTCTTGGTCATGCCGATGAGCCAAAACATAGGCGTGTAGATCTTTCTGAGTCATTGCCTGAAAGTCGAGTTTGCTCATTGCACATACCTCCATCTGCCATTGGGATAGATCTCAATGATATTCTCTTCACCTGCCAAGAAGAAAACATTTCCTGTGCGATCGTCTACACGAACCACATTTATAGGTAAGTAAAGCTTGGTAAACCAGCAACACAAGACAAAGCACTGCGTTTTCTGTTGTGATGTAGGAATAATCCCTGCTCCTCACTGCCTTTCATTGCGCATTATAGTCAACCAAGAAAATCGTCATTTCTCTGTCGCACGTCTTGCTTTTTGTTCCTCAAGTTTTGCCCAGAGAGCCTCTTTCCCAGGCTTGTGCGGCATTGCTGCAATTTGAGCGAAGCGTTCACGGTTACGCTCTTCCCAATACCGACGAATTTCTTCTCTGGTTTGTAATACTTGTTGATACTCAGTTTCGATTTGAGTGCGATTTGCTTCAATGTAAGACAGGGCAGAATTGATTTGCTCGTCTGTGAGGCTAAACTCATCACAGATAGATTTTGGCGAATACTGAGCTTTGAGAAAGTCCATGACATCATAGAGAGTCAGGCGAGTGCCTGAAATCGTCAATCCCCGCTCTGTACGAATAATTGCTGACTGCTTGTTATATGCTGCCGTCATCACAAAGCTCCCTCTATAAAGTTGTATTTATCGTATTTCGTAGGGAGAGAGCGATGGAACGATCGAATCAACCCGCTCCAACACAGATGTTATATAGTGATCGCTACCTTAGTCTAAAAGCTTATTGTATTCTTTATAACTAAGTTGATTAGCATCTATGTTATACAACAACTGCAAGCAGCAATTACCATCTTTACCAGTAGCAGATGTGTACAAAGACAACCACTGTTGAATCTTGTTTAACCCCTCGTTATCTAGCTGATTTCTCACAGCACTTACACAAGTTCGTAAGACTGGATAAACGGTAATTTTCCATTTTGCTCCATACTGACTTTGTTCTATTCTCCTGTTTTCACTAGTCAGGTTACCTCGTCGATAGAAATAGCTAATACTCAAAACTTTGCAAGGATTTGTGAGTTTGCATGGGTTTTGACAGGAAGCAGAAAAGGCAATAGACAGCGTATTGGCTTGTAGTATATCTTCTAAGACCTTTGAAAGTGTCCCAGCACTAGTCGAGTAGGACATTAAATGCGAGAGCTTCGCTTTATAACGTGTTGGAATCATGGCAGTTTGACTCTCTCAGAAAGTTAAGACAATTGGTGTAATGTGGAAAATAGGGAATGAAAGAGGGGAGGGAGCGATGGAACGATCGAAACTGATCGCAATTATTACAGGCGTGATTTCGATCGCCTTGGCGATTGCCTATTTGATTCTGGTGCAGTTATTGGATATGCGGGGGGAAATGATACCTGCGCCAATTAGTAGTCTTCTTCCTGGAGTTCAGGCTCTGGTTGGGATTCTACATCCAGTTTTTCTATATCCAGTTTCAGGGGCTTGACCACCTTGGCGATCGCCTCCTGCACAAACTGCCGCACGAATTGATCCTTGCGGTTGAGTTGGAACTGGCGTTGCACTACTTCTGTCATGCCGCCATCGCCCCAATCCTGATCGTGGCGGAAATATTCAATGAAACTTTTGCCCGCAATGCGCGTGAGATACGCCGCACTCACAGCCTGAATTGCTTTGCCCACAAGAATCGTGCCGACATTGAGTTGCAGGGCGATCGAAACCAGTTCCACTGCCCCTTTGACAATGCCGAGACTGGTTAAGGTTTTGGCCAGGGAAAGCGCTAATTCCCGCCCCCGGTCTGGGTTCAGTTCACAGCCATAGACTCGCCCAATTTCCACCACCATTTGGGCATTCACCGCCGCCGTTGCCAATAAATCCAGCCCAGGCAAAGGGGTGACAGCAACAACCCCCGCCCCAATCCATTGAAAGCGATCGACAATCTTTTCGGCTTGTCGACGGCGTTGTCCATCCAACAAACGGCGGGCTTCCTCTCCCAATCGCTGGGATTGCAGCAAAATATTGTCTGCAATCAAGTCTTCGCCCTCGGCACGGAGGACAGCCGCCATCCGCCGAAGCAGGGGCGAAATTTCTGGGTCGGGTTGTAGGGATGCGCCGTTTTCCAGAATCAGCGTTTGGGGATTGGCTGTGATTGCCACCACATCTTGGTTGCTGATCACTCCTCGCACCCGTTCCCGTAGCCGAGCCAAAATCGATTCCCGATCGCCCTCTGGATACAGGTCAGTTTTGTTGAACACGAGGAGCGATCGTTTGCCAATTTCTGCCAACGTCCGCAAAGGTTGAGACTCCGATTGCCGCAGGTCATTGTCCACCACAAACAGCAGCAAATCTGCTTCGGTTGCCAATTGACGGGCTAGCTGTTCCCGTTCTGTGCCTGCCACCCCTGCTTCCAGAATTCCCGGCGTGTCAGTAATGGCAATTTGCCGATCCAGTCCTTTTAATTTCAACAGATAGGTTTCCCCCACCTGGGTTGTGCCCATCGGCGCGCTCACCCGCCCAACCATGCGCCCCATGAGCGCATTGACGAGGGAGGTTTTTCCCGCTGATCCTGTCCCGAAGATGATCACCCGCAGTTCGCCACGGGACAGCGTTTGCTCAATTTCTCGCGATCGGCTATGCAGCGCTTGGCGGGCTACTTCATCGTGGATCTGCTCCACCTGTTGACGCACAGCTTTCAGAGTGGCTTCCGCGGCTTCTGCCCTGACTTCGGGCACCTTGGGCTTGGGTTTGCGCTTTTTAGATTTAGCTTTGGTGCGGGGCAGAACCAAGAAATAGTAGGCAAAGGTAATGAGCAAAACTCCCAGCAGCCCAATTACGATCGCCAGCAAAATATTTCCCAGCAAGGGGGAAGTGATAACCACTGAGGCGTAAAGCTGGTTCAAGGACAGCACCAGCCACAGCATCAGTCCCAAAATAAAGCTGATCCCCAAAACAAATAACAGTGGGCGGGGTGGACGCATAGGAGAATAATATTGTTAGCCCCATTCTAGTAAAGCTAGGTAAGGGGTGAAGGGTAGGAGGGTGGAAGGGTAAAGGGTAAGGGGTGAAGGGTGGAAAGGTGGGAGAGTGGAAGAGTGGAAGGGTAGGAGGGTGGGAGCAACTTCTTAACTTCTGGCGTTTGGTATATGTCGAAGCTGTTGGATTGTGGAAGAATACTGAGGCAGGTGATGTGCAACTTTCCCGAACCCCCTCACCCCAACCCCTCTCCCAGAAGGGGAGGGGGGCTAAAACTAGGGTCGGTTCCCCTTCTCCCCTAGGGAGAAGGGGCTGGGGGATGAGGGCAGACTTTAGAGTTGCACATTGCTTTGGGGTATGAATTGAATCTCTAGGGCAGAAATTATGGGACGTGCTGAAGCTCGCTCACAGCCCTCTAGAGATTATTTAATCGTAAATCAAATCGATGGGGCAAAAACTATGGGACTGTTTGACCAATTTTTAGGGGCGATCGAAAACCCGCAGCTACAGGCTAATCCAAACCAACTTGGCAATATTTTGCAGACTGTGCAGCACATTGCCAGCAATCATGGAGCAGACTCGCCGACAACGCAAACGATCATGTCCCTGGTCAGTAGCCATGTGCGATCGGCCCTCCAACAACAGCAAGCCCAGGGGCAAATTCCGCAGGCGATCGTCAATCAATACAGCGGCACAACCCCCAACTCCCAAGCGGTGGATGCCCTGTTTCCCCCCGCTCAGCAAAATCAAATTGCCCAGGAAATTGCCCAGAGAACCGGGGCAAATGCTGGCATGGTTCAAGCGATGCTGCCTGCTGTAGTGCCTATAATTCTTAACCTGATTCAAGGCGGCACCGATACCCAATCTCCCCGGGCTGGCAATCCAATTCTGACCTCGTTCCTGGATGCCAACTCCGATGGAGCTTTGGATATGGGTGATGTGGCAGGATTAATGTCCCGATTCATCAAGTAAATCTAATTGAGCCGATCGACCCCACCAAAGGTAGTTGCCTGAGATTATCTCAGCCCCTCACCTCCAACCCCTCTCCCAGAGAGCGAGGGGAGCCGATCCAGGTTTTGTTCCCTCTCCTTCGGGAGAGGGATAGGGTGTAGCTTGCTTCCCGAAGGGTGGGGGTTCGCATGGATATGAGATAATCTCACGTTTCCACCCTCTGTTGTAGGATGTATCGTTGCTATATACCTTCCATCTGGACTTACGCTAAAGATATAAGACCCTGGAAGTTCAACAATTTGTTCACCGAATAAGTTCAAAATGCGAATCGGCTGCTCGAAAGAAGATGTAATAATATACGCACCGTTAGGACTAAAAACAGCTTCAGTCATATCGTGGAAGCGCCCATCTAATGTATTTGTTGTATTTGTCTGGAATTGGGGAGTTAGGGGACGAGTGCAAAATTACACGCTAATTTACAAACACTTTCTTAGCAGTTTAAATCGTCTGTCAGGATGTGTATTAACCATTGATTTTGTGATATAAAACTACAGTAAGTCCATCGGTAAACCGGGAATCAACGTGGGTATTGTAGTCGAAAACGTTTCTAAGCAGTTTGGTAGCTTCCAAGCCGTTCAAGATGTCAGCCTGGAAATTGAGACCGGCGCTCTAGTGGCTCTTTTGGGCCCTTCAGGCTCAGGGAAATCGACGCTACTGCGGTTAATTGCTGGGTTAGAAACGCCAGATGCTGGCAAGATCTTTTTGACAGGACGCGATGCAACTCATCAGAGCGTTCAAGAGCGGAACATTGGCTTTGTGTTTCAGCACTACGCCCTGTTTAAGCATATGACAGTGCGAAAGAATATCGCCTTTGGACTGGAAATTCGTAAAACGCCCAAGTCCAAGACAAAAGCCAGGGTAGATGAGTTGTTGGAATTGGTGCAGTTGAAGGGGTTGGGCGATCGGTATCCCTCCCAACTCTCCGGGGGACAGCGCCAACGGGTCGCCCTCGCCAGAGCCTTGGCCGTAGAGCCACAGGTGTTATTACTCGACGAACCCTTTGGGGCACTGGATGCCAAGGTGCGTAAGGATTTGCGGGTTTGGTTGCGCCGCCTCCATGACGAAGTGCATGTCACCACCGTCTTCGTCACCCACGACCAAGAAGAGGCGATGGAAGTGTCCGACAAAATTGTCGTGATGAACAAAGGTCAGGTGGAGCAAATTGGTACTCCTGCGGAAATCTACGATCATCCCGCAACGGCGTTTGTCATGAGCTTTGTGGGCCCCGTCAACGTGTTACCCAGCACCTCTCGCATGTTTGAGGCTAGCGGATTAGAGCCTACCCACCCCGATGTCTTTCTGCGTCCCCACGATCTATTGGTGGAAACCAGCCCCAATGGAGCGACCGTGCCAGCCAAAGTCAAACGAGTCACGCATCTGGGTTGGGAGATTCAAATTGAATTGGCAATGGAAGATGGACAAGTTGTGAATGTGCATCTCGATCGTGATCGATTCAAAGCGTTAAATCTAGAACCAGGACAGCGGGTCTACATCAAGCCAAAGGATGCCAAATCCTTTCCCCTTCACTACTCAATCTAAGGACTGGACAGGGGCGAGTCCACCAATATTTTGTCCAAACACCTAGGAAATACCCATCGACCCGCCCTTACCCAAGGATGGTGCTAATCCTGATTGAGCCGCAACACGGCCATGAACGCCGATTGGGGCACATCGACAGAGCCGACTGACTTCATCCGTTTTTTGCCCTTTGCCTGCTTTTGCAGCAACTTTTTCTTGCGGGAAATGTCGCCACCGTAGCACTTTGCCAACACATCCTTACGTAGGGCGGGAATGTGTTCGCTGGCAACCACTTTAGTGCCGATCGAAGCCTGAATGGGAATCTTGAACTGGTGGCGCGGGATGAGTTCCTTGAGCTTTTCAGTGAGCGCCCGACCAATGTTATAGGCCTTGTCGCGGTGGGTAATGGTTGCCAGCGCGTCCACGGGTTCGCCATTGACTAGAATATCCAGCTTGACCAGTGGATTTTCCCGGTAACCAATAATGTGATATTCCATACTGGCATACCCCCGCGATCGAGACTTCATCTGGTCAAAAAAGTCTGTCACCACTTCTGCCAAAGGCAACTCATAAATTAATGTCGTCCGTCCAGGCGTGAGGTACTTCATATCCTTAAACACGCCCCGGCGACTCTGACCCAGTTCCATCAACGTTCCCACGTATTGTTCCGGGGTAATCATGTCCACCTGCACGTAGGGTTCCTCGATTTTTTCCCGCTCATTGGGTTCCGGCAAATGAGCGGGATTGTCGATGTAGATCACGTCGCCCTTAATCGTCGTCACTTGGTACACCACCGATGGAGCCGTGGTGATGAGATCCAGGTCATACTCTCGCTCCAAGCGCTCCTGGACAATCTCCATGTGCAGCAAGCCCAAGAAGCCGCAGCGGAAGCCAAAGCCCATGGCGCTAGAGGTTTCTGGCTCGTAGTGCAGGGCTGCATCGTTCAACTTCAGTTTTTCCAGGGACTCCCGCAGGTCTTCAAATTGATCTGCATCGATCGGGAACAAGCCACAAAACACCATTGGCTTCGCCTCGGTGTATCCCGGTAGGGCCATTGCCGCAGGAGCCGCCGCCAAGGTGATGGTGTCACCCACCCGCGCATCGCCAACCGCTTTAATTGCCGCCGCCAAGTAGCCCACTTCTCCTGCATGGAGTTCATCGACCTGCACCTGACTGGGAGACAACACACCCAGTTCGTCGATCACAAACTCCTTGCCAGAGGCAATCAGCCGCACCCGATCGCCCCGCTTCACAGTTCCATCCATCACCCGAAAATAAACAATCACGCCGCGATAGATATCGTAGTAACTGTCAAAAATCAATGCCCGTAATCGCTCCTGAATCGTATCTTGGGGAGCGGGGACAAACTGGACGATCGCCTCCAGGATTTCGCTAATGCCAATGCCCTCCTTCGCTGAGGCTTTAATCACACTGCTGCAATCTAGCCCGATCACCTCTTCAATTTCCTGCCTCACCCGCTCTGGCTCGGCTCCGGGCAAGTCAATTTTGTTGAGTACAGGAATAATTTCTAAGTTATTTTCCAGCGCTAGGTAAACATTAGCCAAGGTCTGGGCCTCTACGCCTTGAGACGCATCCACAATCAGTAGCGCTCCCTCACAGGCAGCCAGCGATCGAGACACCTCGTAGGAAAAATCCACGTGACCCGGCGTATCGATCAGGTTCAGCACGTATTGCTGCCCATCCTTGGCGGTGTAGTTCATGCGGGCTGCTTGCAGCTTAATCGTGATCCCGCGCTCCCGCTCCAGATCCATGTTGTCGAGAAACTGCTCCTTCATTTCTCGCTTTTCCACTGTCCCCGTTGTTTGCAACAGGCGATCGGCCAACGTGGACTTGCCGTGGTCAATATGAGCAATGATCGAAAAATTACGAATCCGCGACACAGGCACATCAGTCATAGACTTGGCTCAAGGGAAAGGCGAGAAGGATACTTCGCATATTTTAATGCTTTCCCAACAAGGAGCGAGTTTGTCAGGCGATGAAGCGGGCAATCAGTGAAATCTTGCGAGTGGAGTATTGGTTTTTATTTGCGAGCCTGGAATAACCAAGGGACGATTAGTTTAGGATTTTTAATCCCCAAAACAACTCTTAGCAGACTACTGGTGCAGCGCAGCAGAAATTTCTGACCCGTTAGGAGGCTTGTGTTGAGTTTTGAGTTGGATAGCTATTTCTACCAGCCTGCATTAGTCATTCGCCAAAGAAGCTTTTTTGATGGGTTGCTTAAACCTGATTAATGGGGGCTTTGAGAAGTTAGCGCCCCTCAAAATCCGCTGAGCAGACCCTGAGATAGGTCAGTCAAAGTAAATGTTCACACTGGACATACCGCCTTGAACACCCATGCGAAGATAATTGATACTTTTCAGCCAAGCTTTCAAGACAGCTTTAGAGTCTTCTGATTGAGTTTGAATTAAGTTCGATAACTTGCAACCTTATCTAGGGTTTCGTATAGAAAAGTAATCAAGGTTAAACTGTGGCAAAGACGGGTTTAAGATTCGCACCTCAATTTAGTTCATCCTGTGTTGCGGGATCTGTATGACCTGATCCAGTAGCTAGTCCGAAGATGTCTACTCTTCCAAAGAGGTACCAGAGCTTAGAATGTACAGCCTAAAGAAAACAGTATTAATGATCCAGCCGCTAAAAAAGCAGGGCCAGGTATGGCAGGCTGTATTAATATCTCAAGGCATCTCCGTGATCTGGGAGTCATCCAGCTTGGATCTCTCTCAAATCCTGGGTCAAATGTCTGCGTCCGGGGCATCCCTTCCAGACTTAATGCTGATTGAAATAGAGGGACTGAATACCAGTCACTATGCATTTTGTCGGTGGTGTCGTGAAAACTATCCTAATTTGAAGATTATTCTGACAAGCGCCAGACAAAAAGAAATCTCCCCGCCTGAGCGTCATTGGGCGATATCTCAAGGATCGCAGGATCTTTTACCTGCCTTTCAAAAAGATACATTATTGACGGGTGTTACGGCTGGGGTTAGTCGGGTTCTAGAAGTTTTAGAATGGCACCCGATTCAACAAGAACCCTTGATCCAAGTGCTATTCTCTCTCAGTGCTTTACAGGGGACTAATAAACCAAAACCAGATTTAGCCACAGAAGTGTCTGATCCATTTTCACTCTTTTCCACTGATGCTGGCACCGATGCTGCCTACGCTAGCAATTCCCAGTATTCTCTAGGGATGACCTCTCCACAAGCCACCCTGCCCTATGCTGATCAGGCATTTGCTGGCAACTCGATGCTGTCGATGCCTGTTCCACCCGACCTGACCAAGTCTGTCTCTGATCTCCAAAGTGAGAATGGGCAGTACCAAACTACTCCACCCCTGGTTCAAACTCCCGATGTCCAAAAATCCGAGAAGAGTTCCAAAAAACCCCCTGACAAGAAAAAGTATCGTGGGGTTTCCTATTGAGAATTCCTCTATTGGCTTGCCCTTGCTAGGGCAGCATTCAGTAATGCTTCGCCCAGTGTTCTGTCAAGAAAATTTTGAGGGTCTTCGACCCCTCAAAATTTAATTCCAACTAACCTCCCGGCTTTCAGCTACACGTCAATTAATGATTGACACACTACTAGAGGAGAGCTTGTTGCCATGGGCGGCGATCGTTTTGGTGCATTACCTGGATTGAGATGAACGGGTCTGAACTGCGAAATTCTGCGGGCTGGGTGTCCGATCGGGCACCGAAGTAACATTAGTAACATTTCGTCCGAGCTATTTTGACCACACTTAAACACGGTTGGTACTTTATCTGACTTAGGAATCCTCCTTGTCCTAATTTTGTGCAAGGTACTGTATACGGTTTCTGATGTTCATCAATTCTCAGTAGACCCCAGCGGGTCGAAAGTTCCATGCAAGACAAATCTGGATAGACAAATCTGGAAAGTGCATCTCGATTTGATCCCACATGACAGGAATTCCTCTAAACGTGTGAACTCATCTATTCATCGTTCTGGATTCTTGGATAGCTCTTTTATGTATTTGCTAGGAGTAGAAGGAATGAATCAGTTTGGTCGGTCACGGAAACGTTTACTAGCCTTGGCGATCGGCTCCATGGTGTTGTCCGTGTTAGTTACCTCGGCTGCCCAAGCAGCCAGCCCCGCTACCCTCGAATCTCTCCAGAGTCAGACGACTCAACTTCAAATCTCAGTAGATACTGTCTGGGTTTTAATGACAGGTTTTTTAGTGTTCTTTATGCAAACTGGCTTTGCCCTGTTGGAGACGGGGCTGATTCGTCAAAACAGTGCTGTAAATGCCCTCCTTGAGAACTTTATCGATGCTGGAGTGACTGCCCTTGTGTTCTGGGCTGTGGGGTTTGGGTTGGCGTTTGGCACCAGTGCTGGTGGACTGATTGGCGTAGACAATTTTTTTCTTAACGAGGCCATGAATTTTGCTAGCATGACGCAATCTCTTGATGGCAGCGTGATTTTCAATGGTGACCCCGTGACCTACACACTCGGCGCACCGGGTTCCTCTGCTGCTGTCAATACCTTGACGTTGTTCTTTTTTCAATTTGCTTTTGCGGCAACGGCCAGCACCATTACCACAGGTGCCATGGCAGAGCGCACAGACTTCATTGGTGACCTGATTTACAGTGCAATTATGGGCGCTTTTAGCTATCCCGTAATTGTCCATTGGGTTTGGAATAGTGGTGGCTGGCTGGCAAAGATGGGCTATCACGATTTTGCGGGGAGCTCCGTCGTTCATACAGTGGGAGGGGTAACCGCCCTCGTGGGTGCCTATCTGTTGGGCCCACGTCCGAATCGGGTCTGGGATCAGCCCCCACCTCCTCATAATTTAGGGTTCGCCACGTTAGGAACGATGATTCTGTGGGTGGGCTGGTATGGGTTTAATCCAGGTTCGACGTTGAGTACTGGCAATACGGGCTTGATTGCCCTTGTGACCTTGAACACGACTCTGGGAGCAGCGGCGGGATGCGTGTCAGCGATGCTCTACATTTACATTCGCACGGGTAAGTGGCACCTATTTTGTACGTTGAATGGTTCTCTCGCAGGCTTGGTAGGCATTACAGCAGGGTGTGCTTTCGTGGCACCTTGGGCGGCGGTTTTGATTGGCTTGACTGCCGGTGTATTGGTGTTAGTCGTGGTGGATTTCATCGAAAGTCTACGCATTGATGACCCAGTGGGCGCGTTTGGTGTCCATGGTGCTTGCGGGATGATGGGCACTCTGGCTGTAGGCTTGTTTGCCCAACCCCAACTAACAACAACTAACAAGGGCGGGCTATTTCTGACGGGAGATTTTGAGCTGCTTTGGGTGCAAATCATTGGAGTTAGTGCGATCGCAGCCTTCACGGGTATGTTTACCTTCATCATGTTCTGGTTGTTAAAAGTGATGGGGCGGCTTCGAGTGCATCCGAATGCAGACAAAATTGGCATCGATGCCTACGAGCATGGTGCGTCTACTTGGCCAGATGTCTATCCACTCAAGGATTTGGAATAGCTAGCCCAAACCGATACCCAGGAACCGAGTTTCTAAACAAAAAAACAGAGGTGTTACGCGCCTCTGTTTTTTGGGAGCCTGGGTTCTACCCTGGGTGCAAAATCTAAGGGGTTTCTAACCCAAAATTATCCCAAAGCTTCCGTAGGGGCGAAGCATTGGGTCAAAGATTCTAGACAACGACAAAGGTAATCGCCCCAATGCTTCGCCCTTCCGGGCGTTTTGGCTACCAGGAGACGCGCCCTCCCCCTCTTCGCCCTTTCAGGATTAAATCTCGATCGCCCTCATCCTTTTCGCCCTCATGATCTTGGGTCACCGCTACATCTTGAGGGCGAAGCATTGGGGCCAAGATTTTTGGACATTTGCGGAGGTTGTCGGCCCAATGCTTCGCCCCTACCCGCGTGGTGCCAAATTGTAGGGTGCCAGGTAACGGATCGCCGAAAAGGAGGTAAATCGTGGAAAAGTAGGGCTGTTACAAAACGTTAGGAAGACTTAGGACTGGCTCGTGCTAC
>JARCMD010000307.1 GCA_030248885.1 Leptolyngbyaceae cyanobacterium MP9P1.79
GGGGGGGGAGGGGGGACGGGCGATCGGGGAAGGACTGGCGATCGGGGACGTAGGGGCGATCGGGGACGTAGGGGCGATCGGGGTTGGAATCACCCCACGCTGAGTTAGCCACCAAAAACCTGCCCCCGCTGCTCCTAGCGTGACTAACAGTGATAAAGCAAGAACCAAGGTTTCGTTTTTGGCAGACATGACACAGATGAGAAGCTAGGGCTGAATGATTTAGTTCACGCTGTAACTGCCTCTAATCTATTCTGTTTACCTGCCAATTGAGTAGATTTACCGATCGCATCTTTAAAGGGAGGCTGGAAATCCCCCACCCATGCAACTAGTGGGCGATGTGTAGAGCTAACCCCGATCGTGTCCTACTCTAAATTTCGTCTGGGTTTACCCCCATCGCCCGGAGCCGTTCAGCGAGGCGGTCTGCCCGTTCTGCCCCCGTGGAAATTACTCGCCCCTCTCGATCGCACCACCGCAACCAGAGCCGGGTCACTGTTTCCTCAAAGTTCCCTTCCCAAAGCGTCAGCCCCAACCCAACCGTTTCTAGCCAAATGGGTTGCCCAACTTCGGTAATTCCCTCGTCAGGGGTAAGTTCGATGTATCGACCAGAGGCTATGGTCCACACTCGCACTAGGGCATTCCGCATGTCGTTTTGTCCTTGGATTTGCCGCAGGGGGTCGAATACGACGTAGTAGGGCACACTGATTTGGGCGTAGATGTCTTTTTTGCTGTGCTGCTTGTTTTTTTGCTGGGATTTGGGGCTGATTGTCACCTCGTCGCCTTCAGAGTTGGACACGATTTCGATGCAAACTTCGGGCACTTTGCCAAATTCCCACACAAAGTAGGAGCGATTGCGCCGTTGGGAAAAGTCGTCAGCGCACTGCACGCCTAAACTAAGCATGACATCGGGGACGATCGGGTCGCCTTTGAGTTTATAAAACAGCCCGACATTGGCAGTTACTAGAAACGGTGACGGCAGTCCCTTGGAACTGTAGAGCGATTCCACCAATAGCCGTTGCTGCTTCTCTGATTGCAGGTTGTCCACGGGAGTATCGTCCTCGATGACGAGATGGCTAATGTCAAGCTCGGTAACGATTTCGTCAGAGTATACAAGCTCTTCAGGGTCTAGAAGTTCTTCAGGATTTAGAAGCTGTTGGGTCATCGCTGGCAACCAAAATGCTATGACTTATTATCCGCTAGTTTCTGAACTAAGGGCTGGAGAAACCGGGGTTTTGTTTGTGGGATGTAGAGCATGGGAAACCGGGGTTCTGTCAAAAATTAAGTTCGATCGCCCCAGATTTTCGCAGAACCCCGGTTTCTAGCCTGAGCAAGCTCTGAGCTAAGGGCGATCGTGGATTTTCCGCAGACAAAACTACTGTGCCAAAATTTATTTTTTGGATGACTTATTCCAGTTTTCCCGGCGCAGGAGAGGATTGACGAACTCATTCAACCCTTCGCCCACGAGAGACAAGCCCACCACCATGAAGGTGATCGCGCAGCCAGGGAAAAACGCTGTCCACCAAATGCCAGTTGGTAGGCTATCCAGGGCTTGCCGCAAATCGTGCCCCCATTCAGGAACGTCCGCTGGCAAGCCCAGACCCAAAAATCCCAAACTGCCCAAAGTTAGCACTGCATCTGCGGCATTCAGCGTAAAGAGGACGGGCACACTTTGAATCACATTCAAAAATAAGTAACGAGAAATAACCGCCCAAGTAGACGCACCCATGGCCCGCGCCGCTTCGACAAATAGCTCAGTTTTGACACTAACCGTATGATTTCGTACCACCCGATAATATTGGGGCACGTAGGCAATGCTGAGGGCGATCGTGGCATTCCATACGCCCCGTCCCACCACAAAGGCTAAGGTCACCGATAGCAGCAATCCGGGTAACGTGTACACCGTATCCATCAGGAATAGCAGGATACGATCGAGCCTTCCTCCCAGGTACCCGCTCAACAACCCCAACGGCACTCCCACAATCAGACTCAATACTGTCGCCAAGATCACGACCTGAAGTGCGGCTTGCGTCCCAAACAAAGTCCGGGAAAAGACATCATAGCCTTGGCGAGTAGTGCCAAACCAGTGGCTGAGCGAAGGCGGATCATGAATCGGGTTGAGCAGCGAATCCGTTGGATTTTGGAGCCAGCCCCATGCCTCAAACGCAGGAGCCAGCAACGCAATCACGACAAATCCGACGGTCATCACCAATCCCACTGCCATCATCTGGAGCGACAGACTGGGACGCTGAAACCACTGCCAGGGAAACTGCAACTTCCTAATCACGACCTTCCTAATCAAAACGGGCTATCCTTCATTTGTCCATCAGCCGCCGGAGCAGGTAATCAAACCTAGCTTTCAGCAAGTCTAACTGACCCTTCAGTTCAGGGTTCAAGTCTTCCTCAGAGCTAGACTCCAGAGTAAGCTGCTGATACTTGGCATAGCCCAATTGGGGAATCAAGCCCCGCATCCGATCGGACAATTCCATCGCCATCGCATGGTAGAAGTGAGAGGAAAAACTCACATCCTGCATGAGCTTCGCGATTAACTGCGATCGGGGAATCGTCCACACTAAGCAATCTTCCAGCGCTTTCACCGTTGCGGCTGGGGGACGAGCATCGATGAAGGACATCTCTCCCACAATGTCCCCTTTGGAAAGCAGGGCAATTTGTTGCCCTTCCAGCGCCGCCACCGAAACCTCCAACTTTCCCTTCAACAGAATATACAATGCGTCTGTACGTTCACCTTCACGAATCAATTCTGTCCCAGCAGAAACCGATCGCTGACGACCTGCCGTTACCAGCCATTCCAGGTCACGATCGTTCAACTCTGCCAGAATATAAAGTGCCTTTGTCATAGAGATCTCACATAAATTTGGGTTGTCTACTCACACCTGCGATCCTCTGAATCGGCTGGATGAGCATCACATCAAAAGAGATACAAAAATTAAGCTTAAGTAATGAACGCTTCCCAGGCTTAACCAACTAGAAGACCAAGGCATAAGTTCTTCTACCTTTGAACAAGAGGCTTGAGCCAATTGCCTGAATCTCAGGACAAGGAATGATAGTTGAACTTACACACCAAACCCAGTGGTTTGAACCTGAATTCAACGTTCATCAACGGTTTTGTAGACTTAATGTCGTGTACCCAGGCGATATGGTCTATTCAGCGATTTCAGATAGATGCTAGATGCCCCAATGATGCGATCGACGTGCAAAGCCGAATTGGTCAAGATTTGAATATTATCAAACGCAGCTCATTTTGTTTCTAATGTTATACAAGTTCTGTTTCGCAACCCCACATTCTGCATCAAAACTTAGGGCTAATTCAAAAGCAGCCTCAGCCTCAGACCATTGCTCTAACTGGCTATAGGTACAACCCATCTCGCAGGCAGGATAAAGAGTGATGAAATCGACCTCAAATGGCTCACCAGGGTAGTAATTTTGCTCTTGTCCCATTTGTAAACAAGACTCGAAATAGGGGACTGCCCCCAATGGGAACCCGATCGCCCTTAAGATCATTCCTGCCAAATAATTGAGGGGTGGATACTGTGGGCACCACTCTAGCCCCCGCCGACAGAGGAGTAAAGCCGTTTCATAGTCCTGCTGCTGAAGTGACTGCGCCCCCAAAGAAAAAACCAATGAAGGAATCATGCCAAGCTCTGGAGGTGGATTTCCTGCTAATAAGTGGGGTAAGAGTCGCTCAAAGGCTTCACTGTAGCAGCTTTGAGATTGCTCAGTCTGTCCAGATTCGCCATACATTCCTGCCAGAGTATAGAGCAGCATTAGGCTTAGCCCGTCTGTTTGCCGAGCCTGTTCCAAAATCGGAAGGCGCTCAATGTTTTTTCGCTTAACTTGCGCCGCACTATAGCCGTAGTGCAAAATCCGCGCTTCTGATAAATGAGTCGTTTGACTTGCAGCGAAGGGACGATCGTCGTAACGCAACTGCTCATGATAACAACCGACATATCTGATCTGAGGCAGGTTGCGAAATAGTCGTGGCAGAGGAGCAGCAGTCATGCCTGGGTTGCCTGTTTCAACTAGGCTGAGATAAGCAAGAAGCATGGAGGAATCTATCGGTAGAACCGATCGCAGATCCCGTCCCGCTTCAACGATCAATTCCTCATCCGCATCCAGCACCAAAACCCACGCTTGAGTGACCAGGGAGAGGGCATGGTTACGGGCAGCCGCAAAATCATTACACCAAGAGAAATAGCCAAGCGTAGCCCCAAACGATCGCGCGATCGATACCGTATCATCCTCAGAGCCAGTGTCCACCACCACTATTTCGTCTACATAACGTTGGGCACTGCGTAAGCACCGGCCCAAATTTGCACCCTCGTTCTTCACGATCATGCAAAGCGACAAAGTAGGACAGGAGAGGGAGGGACGATCGCTCATGATTGCTCACAAAAATTAGGAAGACAGTCAGCCTTTCGTAACACTTCAGAGATGCCTTAACAGGTTTAAAAAGTATCTGTAAAGGCAGGTCTACAGATACTTTATTAGGCGTTTAGCCAATTCTGTAGAACTGCCCCTACTCAATCTCCAACTTAGGGACTTGCAGATAAATAATGTACCCGCGTATAAACCTTGCACGGGCGAAGCATTCGGGCGAAAGTCTTTGTAACTCAATCAGAACCTTTGACCGA
>JARCMD010000308.1 GCA_030248885.1 Leptolyngbyaceae cyanobacterium MP9P1.79
AGGGGGGCGGTTCGGGCGACAATTTGGGACTTCTAAGAGGTTTAGAATTCACATTTTTGAGAAATCTTCGATTTCTCAAAAATGTTGGTAATGACAAGTTACCAATCCTAGACTCACGATTTAAAAATCGACAAATCACTAGTAGTCTGTCAATCATTAATTGACGGGTAGCTGAAAGCTGGGAGGTTAGTTGGAATTAAATTTTGAGGAGTCGAAGACCCCTCAAAATTTTCTTGGCAGAACACTAGGGACTATTGCAACGAGTACTGCTACGCCAGAAAAAAGGAGGACGTTTAACCAGTAAGGCTCAGTTCCTGGTTAGCCACCATTCTATGAGGGCGGGTTTGTGGAAGTGATCAGAGTAATGATGGGTATCAGTTGAGTGATGACAGCTTCTAAGTTTGCTATCCCAATCCGAAGTTAATTCCGAATGTGAATTAATCGTTCTGCCAATCTTCGTGGCTAATTAAATCGCAAATTCGATCTCTAAGCAGAAAGTCGCATCGTTCCAACTCACCTTCAATACACACCCATTCGCGGGCAGGAATATATTTGCAAAGTGAATAAATGGGCTGTTGGCGGTTGACAACTCCTTTCTGTACCAGTTGCCGAACTTCGTCCTGAAATATATCTATTGAATACTGAATAGTCTGCATAGTTCACCCTTTTGGTCTCAACCCTGAAGTAAATAAAGTTGGGAATTGACGCTGTAGTAATGGGGAAACCCAACTAAATACTCTTTATAAGCTGGCGTTGTAGTTAGGTATACCGAATCCTTCTTAACCTTTCTTATTTTGACCTTGTTTGCCTAGAAGTGGAATGAAGAAAGGTCTCAAATGTCAAATATCCCTGACACTTCATCTTGACTGATTTATGCCGAAATTGCGGTATCCAGGCTTACTCCCTAAACAATTTCTGATTTCAGATAGGATGCTGAAAAAGCTAAGTTTTTGGAAAAGAGGAAGGAAAACTAGGCAATTCGATGTTCTAGTCTCCTCCTACAGATAGACTACAGTTTTTCTTTGGAGAGTATAAAAGCATAAAGCTCAAGAGTGACTTGGGTGCTGGCTTAGATCCTTAGGGGGAAAGATGCCCGATCGCCGCTGCACCATTTCTATCGCTAGCTGAATGGCTGCTTTCAAGCTAGTGGCATCAGCAACTCCACGACCTGCAATGTCAAAGGCGGTGCCGTGGTCGGGAGAGGTGCGAACAAAGGGTAGCCCGATCGATGTGTTGATGGCGCGATCGAATGCCATTAGTTTTACTGGAATCAACCCTTGATCGTGATAGAGCGCTATGTAAGCATCGTGGGCTGGGGGAATGCTGGAGAATTCCTCAGAGGTCGAACCATACCAAGCCCGTCCTGGTCTGACCCAGAGGGTATCGGGGGGCACGGGGCCCTCAAGCTGAATCGTTGTCCGCTGCTGCTGTTCTTGCCTTAGCCAGGGGATTAACCAGTCCTGTTCTTCCTGCCCGAGTTGCCCCTGCTCACCACTGTGGGGATTCAGCCCGGCGATCGCAATGCGGGGAGACTCCACCCCGAAATCCTGTCGGAGAGACTCAATGAGTAGATCTAGCTTGGTGGTGAGTAGGGCGGGCGTGAGGGCATCTGCAACTTGGCGCAAGGGAATATGGGTCGTTGCCAGCAGGGTGCGTAGTGTCCAGCCTGTGTGGGGCGATCGGGCCACAAATAACATGCCGACCCGCTCTACTCCTGCCTTGGCTGCCAGCAACTCGGTCTGACCGGGGTAATAATGCCCGGCTGCGCTCCAGGCAGACTTGGCGATCGGGGCGGTGACGATGCCTGCAAATTTGCCTGCCAAGGTGTAGTCGATCGCCGCCGCTAAATAGGCAAAACTAGCAGCACCACTGGCAGCGTTTCCCGTTCCCAAACTAATTCCATCAAGCAATCCGTAAGGTAATTCCACCTCCAAAAACCTGAGAGACTGAGGAGATGCCAGGGGAAAGGGGCGATCGTTTTGGTGATGTTGCAAAGATGCATAGGTTTGCTCTAGGAGACGCTGACTGCCAATTACGGTGATGTGGCAATTTTGAGTGATGGTAGGATCAGCTAGAGCCTTCAAAATTACTTCTGAACCAATTCCTGATGGATCTCCCATCGTCAGTGCTAATCGTGGCAGGTCAAAACTACCAAGGGCGGGTGAAGTTTGCATAGGATTCAGTTCTCAAGAGAGATTTAAGGGATCTGAACTTTTGACCCGATCGCTCCAAGGTGAGGCATTCGCCGATCGGTTTATGTCCAAGTATCTGGGTCTGGTACAGATTGGCGGAAGTTTCTGACTCGTTGGAGGGATTGTTCCAAGTTTTGAGTTTTGAGTGATATTCACCGAGATCATCAAAACTCTTTACCGAACTGCCTTAAAATACACTTTGCGAGTTTAGTGATAGAGCAAACGGGCCACTAGGCTAAGGGCGATCGGGAAGGCTTGATTAAGTCATGCCAGCTTCATCTAAACTGAACTCCCGAACTTATTTAAACACTTAACTTAAGGGGAAAAAGAAATGAACACTGAGATTCTAAGCGCTGCGGGTTTATCCTTTACGCTAATTCTAGTGGGTCTGGGTCTGGGCTTCTTGCTCCTGAAAATTCAGGGAGGTGCAGAGTAAGCTGATGTTTTCTGATAACATCTTTAAGAAAGTTAACGATTTATTACACCATCCCTCATGAATTTATTGGTTGTGGGTGCCACAGGTACTTTAGGCAGACAAATTACTCGGCGTGCCCTGGATGAGGGATACCAGGTGCGCTGCCTGGTACGAAGTCCGAGGAAGGCCGCATTTCTGAAGGAGTGGGGGGCAGAACTGGTGCGGGGTGATCTGTGCGATCGGACAACCCTAGCCCCTGCTCTAGATGGGATTACAGCGGTAATTGATGCCGCAACGACCCGTCCCACCGACTCTCTTAGCATCAAGCAGGTGGATTGGGAGGGCAAAACGGCACTCATTGACGCGGCGAAGGCAGCTAATGTAGAGCGCTTTGTATTTTTTTCGATCCTGAATGCTGAACAGTTCTCTGCGGTGCCTTTGATGGAGGTGAAGCGCTGTACAGAGCTATATTTGGCAGAATCGGGCTTAAATTATACGATTCTGCGACCCGCTGGATTCCTGCAAGGGTTGATTGGTCAATACGCCATTCCCATTCTGGAGCGGCAAGCGGTGTGGGTGATGGGGGAAATGTCTGCGATCGCCTATATGGACACCCAGGACATTGCTAAGTTTGCAGTGCGAGCTTTGAAGGTGCCTGAAACGGCTAAACAAACCTATCCAGTGGTGGGAGCGCGTGCCTGGAGTAGTTACGAGATTATTCGACTTTGTGAACGATTGTCAGGGCAGGATGCCAAAATTGCTAAGATGCCGATCGGGTTGCTACGGACTGTGCGTCGCATTGCCCGATTCTTTCAATGGAGTTGGAATCTAGCCGATCGCCTAGCGTTCACAGAGGTCTTAGCATCGGGTCAACCGTTAACCGCTCCCATGGCAGAGGTTTACAGCACCTTTGGGCTGGAGCCTCAAGACACCACAACCCTGGAAGCCTATATGCAAGACTACTTCACTCGCATCATGAAGAAGTTAAAAGAATTAGACTACGAACAGTCGGCCCAAAAGCAAGCGAAAAGACGGATTCCATTTTAGGGACTTAATTCTAAAGCAGATTCAAAGCGGAGCGATCGAAGCTTAAATCAGAGTTCTAGAATAACGTTTAGACCTTCAATGACTTTGAATCTCCCATCAATTCTTTCTTCTTAAGGAAATTCTGTCAATCAGCCATGCTCATGGACTCCATGCTGATTTGAAGATAGGTTGCGAATGTCTTCAAATTAGCATGACTCTCCTTTCACTCGTTGAGTATTTCGTTCACAACTGATTAAAGCTGGACTTCAGGCGTGCCCAAAGCTGGCATTATTTACAACGATACTAAACCCGTAGCCTGTCGCGTTGCCAAAGAACTCGAAGACAAGCTACGAATGGCTGGTTGGCTGGTGGCCACAGCTACAGGTATGGGGGGCATGTTGGGCTGTTCTGTGCCGGGCGGCTTAATTTGTCACACCCCGATCGATCGCTTGGCTCCCCCTGGTTTTGACCCAGAGATGCAGTTTGCTGTGGTGCTAGGGGGAGATGGCACTGTCCTCTCGGCATGTCGTCAAGTTGCTCCCCCTGGCATTCCCCTGCTAGCGATTAACATAGGGCACATGGGTTTTTTGACTGAAACGCATTGGAACCGATTGCCCCAAGCACTGGAGCAATTGATGAACGGACAGTATGAGGTCGAAGAGCGCACGATGTTGACTGTGCAAGTTTTTCGGCATCAAGATTTGCTGTGGGAAGCGCTCTGTTTGAATGAAATGGTGCTGCATCGGGAACCGTTGACGAGTATGTGCCATTTTGAAATTGAGATTGGTAAACATGCGGCGATCGATATTGCGGCAGATGGGGTCATTGTTTCAACGCCGACGGGTTCCACGGCTTACGCGCTGTCTGCGGGCGGCCCAGTCCTGATGCCAGATGTGCCTGTTTTACAGTTGGTGCCAATTTGCCCCCACTCCCTAGCCTCCCGTGCGTTGGTGTTTGCTAACACTGAGTCAGTTAGAATTTTCCCCGTCAACCCTAACCGTTTGGTGATGGTGGTGGATGGCAATGCAGGGTGCTATGTCCTACCCGATGAGCAAGTCAGGATCGAACGATCGCCCTACTCTGCTAAATTTATCCGGCTGCAATCCCCTGAATTTTTCCACCTTCTGCGCGAAAAGCTGGGCTGGGGGGTGCCTCACGTTGCGAAACCTACCTCAGTAGATTTGACTTGATTGGGGAATGACTTTCTAATCAAAGAGTCTTGATAAGGAGATTTCTGCAAAAAAGTTTACCCCCGCACGGGCGAAGCATTCGGGCAATGATCTTTTGGTTAATTCAAAGGCTTATCTGCCGAATGCTTCGCCCCTACATTGCCTTATATAACCTTTTCTGGAAATAGCCTAAAGATTTTCTCAGTTGTCAGGTTCGATCGCAGCGAAATCTTGCTGCAACTCAAATTTATTTTGCAAAAGTGGCATAGAATATCGCCAAGCCGTTTTCCCAGCACCTAATGCTTTGGATTCAGGTAGAAACATGCTAGAAATCAATCATGCAAATTCCCGCCTGCCTTCGTATTGCCATCCCCGTCTCTTTTACCCATAGCATGAGTAGCGTTAGTCAGCGATCGTCAACCTATATCCGTCGCCCAATTTTTTTTTATGCCAGGACATCTCTTCTGTCCCTGACTCTTAGCCTTCTCATGTTGGGATCGGGGAGTCGGGCAATGGCTCTGCAACCCCAGGACAGCGGCACCGAAGTCACGGATTTGCAAACACAACTGACCAATGCGGGCTACTACGCTGGTTCCATCACAGGCTACTACGGAGATCAAACTGCCGCTGCTGTCACAAAATTTCAGCAGGAACAGGGATTGGCTGTGGATGGAGTGGCTGGAGAGGAAACCCTATCTGCTCTGGCGAATTTCAATGCCCGCAGAAGCGCCCCCAGCACCGGAGGCGAGAGTAATGAGTTGCAGTTGGGAAGTAGTGGCGATCGGGTGACTACTCTGCAAAATGATTTGAAAACTGTTGGATACTACGATGGCCCCATCACAGGCTACTTTGGTTCTTTGACTGAAGCGGCAGTCATTAAATTCCAGCAAGATAGAGAACTGGTGTCCGATGGCATTGTGGGAACCGCAACCCAATCTGCATTGCAACGCCGCAGCCCCAACACCAGCCAATCCCTAACGACTAGGGGAACCGCTACAGGAACAACTACGGGCAGGACTGGCAATGGCTTGCAACGGGGAGATAGCGGCGAGGCCGTGGCAAAATTACAAGCCCGGTTGCGCGATGCTGGCTACTATGATGGCCCGGTAACTGGGTACTATGGCGCAGACACCCAAGGGGCTGTGACTCGTCTCCAGCAAGACAGTGGGCTGCAAGCAGATGGGGTGGCAGGGCCATCCACCCTGAATTCCTTGAATACACCCTCATTCAGCCCATTCCCCTCTGGTACACCGTTCACTACCTCCCCAAATCCAAACGCGATCGGTGTTGATGCTGGCAGGTTTAGTGTCCTAGAGTTGCAAAAACGACTCAAGGCTAGAGGCTTTAACCCTGGGACGATCGATGGCAACTTTGGCTCCCAAACCCAAGCAGCCGTTCGCGCAGCCCAGCAGTATTACGGCGTGAGTGAAGGCGACATTCTCAATGGCTCATTTTAGAAACTGTTTGTAAACACAAATTGCGCTCCGATCCGCCCCCCAACCCCCCAATTCTGGGGGGCTTTCGAGCAATTTTTGTTCAAAATCCCTCAACTCTTGAGAATTTAGGGGCGAGTGTAAAACCACACGTTAATTTGCAAACATTTTCTTAATGTCGCTTTTAATGTTGCTTATCAGACATTTTTGACCCGTTAGAAGGCTTATTTTGAGTGCTGAGTTGATGGCTAGATCATGATTTCTGCCACTGGGTACTAGTTTCTCAAAATGCATGTTAAATCTGGTCTGATGCTGACTCTGCCTAGGATTGAGCAACATCAATCTGGCGAATTCCAAATCTGTAAGTTAAAGTTGAATTGAGTTCGTTTTAGCTGAGTGATTAAACGTACAGCTACTAAGCGCTCAGCGACTAGTCGCTATTAGAAATAGTATGGAATGTATGGGATATGCAAACTGAAGGGGCGGCTCTGAAACCAATACGATCGCTAGACGATGCCCTCAACCGCTGTCAGGGTTTGGGGATGCGCCTTAGCCGTCAACGTCGCTTCATTTTGGAATTACTTTGGCAGGCCCAGGAACATCTTTCCGCACGGGAGATATACGATCGCCTCAATCGTCAAGGGAAAGACATTGGGCACACCTCGGTGTATCAAAACTTAGAAGCCCTTTCGGCCCAGGACATTATTGAATGTATTGAGCGATCGGAAGGGCGGCTTTACGGCAACATTAGCGACTCCCACAGTCATGTCAATTGCCTTGACACCAACCAAATTTTGGATTTACACGTAGAACTTCCGGCTGAGTTGCTGCAACAAATTGAGCAACAAACCGGAGTGAAGATCACAGACTACCGCATTGATTTCTTTGGCTATCGTTCTCCCCAGTCCATAGCTGATTCTTAAGCGTGCAGCTTAGGGCTGCGTCATTCATTGAGCAACGCCCCTATGGAAAATCTATTTAAAGGGTTTGAACAACTCCTGGAAATTACCAAGGCTCTGGAAGAAAAAGTGGAGCAAGGCGAGATCAAGACCGATATTCAGATTAATGCGCGTAATCTCAGCAGCATTCCCCAGCAGGGAAATATACCCAGTGGGATGGGTACAAGTCGCCATCGTCCGCGATCGGCCCCCGATACAACCCGTGCAAGTGCCGCCAGTCCTGACCCAGAAATCGAGGTGACTCCTCCCCCAACCGGGACTGAAGCCAGCAGCCTCAGGGATGTGGGCGGTTTGGGAGCCGTGCTAAAGGAACTGCGGGAACTGGTGGAAATTCCGCTCAAACGGCCTGATTTGCTGGCGCGATTGGGGCTGGAACCCACTCGTGGCGTGTTGCTGGTGGGGCCACCGGGCACAGGCAAAACCCTGACTGCCCGCGCTTTGGCAGAGGATTTGGGCGTGAGCTACATTGCGATCGTCGGACCTGAAGTGATGGGCAAATACTACGGAGAGGCGGAAAGTCGGCTGCGGGCAATTTTTGAGAAGGCGGCCCGTTCTGCTCCCTGTCTGGTGTTTATCGATGAGATCGACAGCTTGGCCCCCGATCGCAGCAAGGTGGAAGGGGAAGTGGAAAAGCGCTTGGTCGCTCAACTCCTGGGATTGATGGATGGCTTCGCCAAGACAGAGGGCGTGATTTTGCTGGCGGCCACAAATCGCCCTGAACACCTTGATCCGGCTCTGCGTCGCCCTGGTCGGTTCGATCGCGAGGTGCAGTTTCGGGTGCCCGATCGCGATGGGCGGCTGGAGATTCTCCGCATCCTGACCCGATCGATGCCCCTAGACACCTCGGTGAACTTGGAGACGATCGCTGACCTGTCGGTGGGCATGGTGGGGGCTGACCTGAAGGCAATTTGCCAAAAAGCGGCCTATGCTGCCCTGCGTCGGCTGGTGCCTGACCTCACAGCACCGCTGCCGGAGACGATGACCTTGATTCAGCCTGACTTTTTACAAGCGATGAAAGAGGTGAAACCCTCGGTGTTGCGATCGGTGGAAGTCGAATCGCCAAATGTGGCGTGGCACGAAATTGGGGGACTAGAGGAGATCAAGCAAACCCTGCAAGAGTCAGTGGAAGGGGCATTGCTCTACCCCGAACTCTACCAGCAGACCAAGGCAACTGCGCCCCGTGGCATTTTGCTCTGGGGGCCACCTGGGACGGGGAAAACGCTGCTGGCCAAGGCGGTTGCCTCCCAAGCCCGGGCCAACTTCATTTCCGTCAAAGGGCCAGAACTGATGAGCCGCTGGGTGGGAGCGGCGGAGCAAGCCGTGCGGGAACTGTTTAGCAAAGCGCGACAGGCGGCTCCCTGTGTGGTGTTTATTGATGAAATTGATACCCTGGCTCCGGCGCGGGGCAAGTTCAGTGGCGATTCGGGGGTCAGCGATCGGGTGGTGGGGCAACTCCTCACGGAACTTGACGGGTTGCAGGCGTGTCCCAACGTGTTGCTGATTGGGGCCACGAATCGCCCCGAAGTCCTTGACCCTGCCCTGTTGCGCGCGGGTCGCCTAGACCTGCAACTGAAGGTTGATTTGCCAGATGCAACCAGCCGCCTAGCGATTCTGCGGGTTCACAACCAAGATCGGCCGCTGCATGGGGTGGATTTGGCGCTGTGGGCGACCCAAACTGCTGGATGGAATGGGGCTGATTTGGCGCTGTTGAGCAACCAAGCGGCGCTGGACTCGATTCGCCGCTACCGGGCGGCTGGGTTGGTTGACCCAACAACGATTCAGATTATGGCGGATGATTTTGCCACGGCGTATCAAGTTTTGCTCAGTCAGCGTCCAGAGCCGAGTGTTTAGCAATAATTCGGACATTGTTACGATCGCTAGCCCTCATCGGGAGCATCTCAGTTTTGTGGAGGATACGCCAAAACCCCCTTATCCCCCAGCCCCTTCTCCCAATGGGGGAGAAGAGGAGCCGACCCAGTTTTAGCCCCTCTCCCCTTCTTCTGCTTGTCATTACCAACATTTTTGAGAAATCTTCGATTTCTCAAAAATGTGAATTCCAAACCTCTCAGAAGGCCCAAATTGTCGCCCGAACCGCCCCCCTGCCCCCAATTCTGGGGGGTTCTGAGATCGAAGTCCCCCAGAATTGGGGCCTTAA